>NZ_QPEX01000011.1:300000-591122 GCF_003335505.1 Bremerella cremea | reverse complement strand
GGCACACGAGATTCCATACGCCATAATCACACTTCGGGCCGACGTTTCGTAGGTAAGCAGCAAGCCCAAGCCTATCGCCGCAAACAACACGCTGTTTAGAAATTGCATCGCCGAAACGATCCGCATCTGCCGCATCGCGATGAACAGTTCAACAAAGTAATTGAATCCAATCACTGCCGTCAGTGTCAGAGCGACCAGAGGAATCATCGAGGCCAGCGACGCGTCGTTGAACAGGACCATCGCCGCTTCCCGATGAAACAGCCACAGCAACAAGCAGCCGATCGAGGAAAGCACAATGGTGGCAATCGTCGTGCGTAGTAGGAACGTCCGCAGTTGCCCCTTCTGACGAAAGTGCTCGACGTAGCGGCCAAACGAGCCAGGAATGCCCAGCACGACCAGTGGACCAGCGAGCATCAAAAAGCCAAACGTTAAATCCCATAGTCCCAACTGGTCGGCGTTTAGCCAGCGGCAAAACAACACGCCACGGACAAACCCTACGCCTCGCTGCACAACTGTTAGCAGTGCTAACAGCAACATGCTCTCGGCGAGTGTGGTGGTTCGATAGGTCGGTACGTCGACGGTTTCCGAGGAAGGATCGACGCCACTTGCCGCGCTCATGGCTGCCCTCCTGACGAGTCCGGCAAGCGTGTATATCTCGGCTGATACCGCGTCACACCGGCCAGTTTGCGCGGATCAACCGTCAACCAGTTCCGCAGACGAGAAAACTCGGGGTCTCCGTGAATCCGCTGAATGTGATACGGATCGTCCCCTGGCAAGTTGTAGCCTCCGTACGCCGAACAAAACGCTAAGATTCCATTTTCCCGCAGCAGATTAATCGCGGTGTCGTTCAGATTCGCGGGCATCCCAAAGGGGAACGCGAAGTACCGAATCGGCTGCTCAATCAGTCGTTCCAGTTCGCGAGTTGCCTCGATCACTTCGTCATAAATCCGTGCGGGATCGTGCAGTGCGCCGATATCAGCATGCGTGCGTGTGTGCCCGCCGATTTCGATATATCCGCCCGCGATCATCTCACGCAGTTCTTCCACGGTGTTGGGTGGGGTCTTCAGTCCCAACTGAGCATCATGCGAGAATGGCTCGCCACTGAGTACGTTGCCGAGCGTTACGAAATAGGTAGCCGGTATCTGCCGGGCATTCAACTCGTTGATCGCGAATTCACAGTTATCTCCGTAGCCATCGTCAAACGTAATCGCTACGCAGGGATGCGGATTGAAACGCATCGCAATGCGGCGTTGCCCTTCTGCGAGAGAAACCATCTCGAACTTGGCTTGCAGATAATCCAAATGACGCCGAAAACCATCGCAAGTGATACTCCACGGGGTGACATCATGATCGGCTACCCGGTGGTAAAACAGTACCATCACCGGTGCCAAGCCAACGCGCGAATGCACCTGACGAAACCGGGCTCGCCAAGGCCAGGTCGCCATTGTGTACGTATCGAGCATCGCTGTTTTCAAAGCGTTCATGTTTCGTTTTTTCTGACCAGAGCTTTACCGCAATAAACGACCGTTCGCCAGTCGTGTTCTTGGTGACGCCCGTTTGGCCGGATGCCTGCGAGCTTGCTGCTGCTGCCTTCCCGCTAGATGTTTCCCAGTGAGGCTTTGAACCAGTTTTTAACTTGGGTCTTGGTGGTCCAAATGCCATGACGAATCAATCCGAATGTCGTGTTGGGCACAATTCGAATCGTTTCGCATTTGCGAGGCTCGGCTCGCCAATGTGCTTTATACGGTTCGTCGCCGCGTAGGAAATCGACGGCTTGCTTTCCTTGTTCAATCGCGCGACGGATCATGGCGATCTGCATCAAGCTGCCTGGCTCTTCGTCCATGCGATCAGGATCGATGCCGGCCTGATAAGCGTACACGGTTGTGTCTGACGGAAAATGAATCTCCGCTGCAATTGGCTTGTTATCTAGCTCCAACCACAACACTTCGCAGTGTCCATCCGCCATCATCTCGTGCCCTGCTTCACGTAGGAACGAAGCAAATCGATCACTAGCAAAGCAGCCATTTTGATCCAACATCCGGCGGCGACGCGTATGCAGGTCGATCAAAATCTCTAACGCCGCATCAATTTTCGTGGGGTCGTCGCAAACATGCAACTGACAACGTTCCGTATCTAAGACTCGGTTGATCAAGCGGCGAATCTGCTTACGATGCGACTTGGACTGGGTCATCTCGAAATCGTACCACGTTTCCGGCAATTCAAGTCGCCAGCAACTCAGGGCTGGTCGTTTGTTGATAATCGCCTGGCAATGCCCCAAGCGATTTGCCACTTCACTGGCTACCGGCGTATTCGCTTCCAGGTTATCCCACTCCATCGTCTCCCAGGCAAGCGATGTCGTTAACGCTTCCTGCAACCAATCGACCAACAACGGAGCCACGCGTTTCATATCGTCCGGAGCGGCGAGCACATCCAGGTAGTCGGTACACGCGTCTCCATCACCAAGGAAACGTAGCGTTCGTCCACTAGCAGTTCCGACTTCACGGAACCAAGGCGCCAGCCCTATCAGTTTTTCTTCGACAAACACACCCAATACGTAGAGTTCGTTCGCTTCTCCATAGGCATGCCACCATGGCATCAACCAATCGTAACGGCGAAACGGCACGTCCCCAGCCAGCGCATTCCAAACGCTGCGGTAAGGCACGAGCGACTCGGCATCAGTAAAACATTCAACACGCATAGGTAACTTCAACGGCTATCAGGCATTAGGATCGGGGCATCTCGCGTGGCGCAATAAGGCACCTGCCGCGAGAAGCTGCCCTTCAAACATTCCCCACTGCTACGTAAATGCAAACGTAAGCCGCGCAGTTTGTGGATGTCGTCGCCGACTTTTCTCAACCATGTTTCCGAAATGCAACACACGCTGTTTTTTCGCCACACGCAAGGCAATTTAGAAACATCACCTGGAGAAACCAACAGGCATCCATCGCCTGACATAAGTAACGTCTAGGGAATCACTTACGTCATCTACCTTTTTGCCTTGCGTGTTCTTGGCATCTGTTTTGCCTTATGGATCTAGCGAATCGGGATTGTGGGAAGCAGGACCTCCAGCCAACGCGTTGTGTCTTGCTTCCCGCATGTTTTCCCCCCTCTGCTGCAACGCTACGCTTTCGCGAGTTCCTAGCCATGTGGAATCTGGCCGACATCACCTTTGCCCTAATCCACTACCGTCTGCGTTGGATGATTCCCACCGTGGTCGTGGCATTAGTTGCATTAGGTTATGCCATCATGATGCCCACCGCATGGGAAGCGACGCAGGCGATTGTCTTGCGCGACGAAGCCGTCAGCAGCCTCGGCAAGCCGGGGGCTTTTTCTGGCACGGCGGAAATGAAGCACGCCCAAGAAACCGTGATGCAGATAGCCCGGTCCAAGGAAGTTATTGGCGCTGCGCTGGTCAAACTCGGCGCACCCGAGGATCGCTGGTCCAGCGCAACGTGGCCAAGCAAAGACGACATCGCCCAAGCCCGCGAAAAGATCAACGTCCATTCTCCGAATGGAACCGAGTTCGGCACGACCGAAATGCTGTATATCAGCGTGGAATCGGATACTCCGGAGCGCGCCGTCGAGTTCAATCAACTGCTGTGTTCCGAACTAGAATCACACTTAGGAGCAATGCGCAATGGTAGAGCCTTAAGCCTAGTTGACGAGCTAAGTTACCGCGAATCGCAGGCCCAAAAAGCCCTGTTAGCCGTCACCGATCAACTCTCCGAAATGGAAGCCGAAGTCGGCACCGACCTAGCAGAACTGCGAATCTTGAATGAAGTTGGTTCTGGCAACGGCAACCTGCGGGAACAGATGGTTCAAATCAAGAGTGAACTTCGCGATGCGCTATCGAAGAAAGAGAGTTCAGAGCGTTTACTCGATATTTTGACTGCCGCTAAAGAAAATCCCAACGAGCTTGTTGCCACTCCGAATCAGTTGCTGGACTCGCAACCGGCTCTGCGTCGCTTGAAAGAAGGTTTGATCGACGCGCAATTGCAATCGGCTCAATTGCAGGGCATTCGCACCAAAACACACCCTGGCGTAGTCGCGGCGCGCCATGCCGAGGACGAAATACGTGAGCACTTACACCAAGAGATCAGTCTGGCAATTCGCGGCTTGAAAGCGGAAAAAACGGTCGCTGAAAGCCGCGTTGCCCAACTGCAAAAGATGCTTGATGACGTCAGTAATCGAATGACGAAACTGGCATCAATGCGTGCGAGCTACAACAACTTGGTGGCTGAAGTACGCGAAAAGAGTGCCAAGCTGACCCAATTACGTACCGACCTAGCGGATGCTCGTGCTTCCGTTGCAACGGCTACGACCACCAGCCTGGTTACCAAGGTCAACGGCCCAGAAGTGAGCGATTATCCGGTTGGTCCGTCGCGCAAAATGATTGCCGGTTTAGGGTTGATTGGCGGCTTGTGCTTGGGTCTGGGAGTCTTGTTGCTTAGCTTGCCGCTTGGCGACGGAGCCGCAACATCGCTACAACCAGCAGAGTCAACAAAAGGTGGCAGCAATGATAACCGCCCAGAGCAATCAGAGCTGCCACCTATCGGACATGGCCTATCTTTGAAGCAAGCGTTGGCGCACCTAGCGCGCCGTCCTCCTTCAAGGAATTAGCCACCCAGCAAGGTACCAGTTTCCACTTGGTACCAGCTATGTTCGACGATTGACCTCACTCTCATGCCAGTCATTATTGCCATCTTCGCTCTCGTAGGGTTGGTGTGGGGCACCATCCTGGCTTCGCGAGGCAACTTGCTGCTGGCCTGCGTTGGCCTGCTGGTGATAACGTCTACTTTTGGCGTCTATTTTCTCCAGTTCGACGTTGGCGGAATCACCCTTTCGCTCGATCGATTAGGGATCGTCGGCTTGGTCGGGGCGTTCGTGTTGCAATGGAAACTAGGGAAGGTGGAAGTCCGTCCCTGGATGACGCTCGACACGGTCATGTCCGTCTTCTTCGGCGTTTTGTTCTTCAATACCTTTTCGCACGATTTTCGCAATATCGCTCCTGGGTCAGTGCCTCCGGTGCAGCACTTGATCAACGGGTACTTGATTCCCTTGGCCATCTATATCGTGGCCCGAAACATCAAGTACGACGAAAAGCAGGTCGACTGGTTTTTGATCGCGATGACCTTGTTCGGGGTTTATCTGGCGGTGACCGGCATCTTGGAAGGCTTAGGCCTATACGGCTTTGTTTTTCCACGCTACATCGCCGATCCCAAGGTGGGTTTACACTTTGGCCGGGCCCGAGGTCCGATGGTGCAGTCGATTAGCTATGGGGTTTACCTTTGCGGTTGCTTGCTGGCTACGTGCCTGCTCTGGTACCGCACTTCCAGCAAAATGCGTTGGCTTATTTTGGGGCTGGTGCCTTTGTTTCTGGCCGCCATTTTCTTTACCAAAACCCGCACCGTGTGGATGGGTGGCGGCTTGAGCTTGCTGGTTGGTGTTTTTCTAACCATGCAGGGAAAAGCCCGGACGGTACTGCTCACCGGCATGGTGGCTTGTGCTTTGCTGGTCTTGGTGGCGAAGTCCGATGCCATCATGGGGCTCAAACGCGAAGGCTCGGCGGAAGACACCAAACGCTCGGTCAGCATGCGGGCCAGCTTCACGTACGTCTCGTGGGAAATGTTCCTCGACCGTCCGCTACTGGGGCACGGTTTCAGCCAATTCAAAAAAGCAAAACTCCCTTACCTCGCCGACCGAAACGTCGACTTAGTTCTCGAATCGATCCGCGACTACGACCACCACAACACCTTCCTCAGTGTGCTAAGTGATCTCGGTCTGCTCGGATTTATCCCCTTCATCTCGATGTATGGCCTATGGTTGCGTAACGCTTGGCGTCAAGCGCGCAGTAACTCGCCTCCCTGGGCCAAAGCGATTGGCACCTTGGGAGTTGGCGTCGTTTTGACTGCTTTTTGCCAGATGGTGGGACATGAAATCACTTTCATGCCCTACGAGCAATCGCTCATTTTCCTGATCGCGGGAATGAATGCAGCCCTAGCGTACGACTTTGGCCTCGTCTCGCACAATTCATCGATTGCACCACCTCAGGCTTGGAATCCCCAAGCAGCAGCACGAGGTTAATTCCCATGAACAATACACGAGTCCCTTTGTTTGGCATCGAAATCGACCGTTTGCGAATGGCCGAAGCTGTCAACCAACTGAATATATGGCTGCACGAAGCGCGAACGACAACGGCCAAGTTTGTAGTTACCCCGAATGTCGATCACACGGTTTTACTGCAAAGCAGTGGTCCTCTGCGCGCCGCCTATCACGATGCCGACTTGGTGCTGGCCGACGGCTGGCCAGTCGTGATGGCTTCGCGCCTGCTCGGGAAATCGTTGCCTGAACGCGTCACCGGTAGTGATCTGATTCCAGCGCTATTTGCGGCCACGCACAGCACCGAACCGCTCAAAGTGTTTCTGCTGGGGGCCGCGCCTGGGGTTGCTCAAAAGGCGGCCGTGAACATTCATCGTCAGTACGCCAATGTTCAAGTGCTAAGCACCTACAGCCCTCCGCTCGGTTTTGAAAACGACCCGGCCGAAAACAACAATATCCTTGCCAGGATCGCCGAGGTTCAGCCTGATTTGTTGGTTATCGGCCTGGGAGCTCCGAAGCAAGAAATCTGGATTCATAAGTATCGCCATCAAGTCGAGGCGAAAGTGGCCATCTGCGCCGGAGCAACCATCGACTTCCTCGCAGGAGAAAAGAAACGGGCACCACGCTGGATGCAGCACACCGGCTTAGAGTGGGCCTACCGTATCGGCACCGACCCAAGGCGTTTGACTGGGCGTTACGCGAAGGATGCCATTGTTTTCCCGCAATTGTTTTTCCAAGAGCTTGTGCGTCCTTGGTTGCATCGCCCCGGCTTTTCCAAATAGCGTGCCCCCTCTATAGTTGCGACAAGGTAGTCGCATTTTATCCGGGGGCTTTTAGGCTCCCGCTTCACCATGGGAAGGGTATTCGTGCGCCGCGCGCTGATATTGGTTATCGATGGCTGGGGAGCCGGTTTTCTCGGTTGTTATGGAAACTCGTGGCTCGATACGCCTGCGCTCGACCAATGGGCTTGTCAGTCGGTCTTGTTCGAGCAGTGTTTGAGCGAATCGCCAGATCCGCTCATGCTTTACCCTCGTTTGCTCGACGGTTCGCACCCTTTAGGTATCGATTCCCCTGGTGGTCCGCTATCTGTCCTGGCAGAAGGCGATATCCCGCTGCATTTGCTTTCCGACGATCCGCGCCTGGCCACGCTTCGCGAGACCACGCGGTTGTCATCGGTTGAAACGTTTCCGGAAGTTACTGACGTGGCAGCCAAGAGTGCGGAAGAAACCACCTTGGCGCGCTTTGCCAGTGTGCTTTTGGATTGGCTGGATGAACCGCCGCGCGAAGAAGTTATTTGGGCCCATGCCCGAGGCATGCTAGGCCCTTGGGATGCCCCTTATAGCTATCGCGAAAGCCTCGCGGATGAAGACGACCCGGCCCCACCTGAGCTAGTGCATCCTCCCTTTGAACGAGAAAATCGCGAATTCGATTCCGATCATATCTTAGGCATCACCCAAGCCTACGCCGGGCAAGTCACCGTGCTCGACATGCTGCTCGGCGAACTGCTGGCAACCATCGAAGAGCTGCCCCTAGCCGAACAACCGCTGGTTGTGCTGACCTCGACCGGTGGTTACCCGTTAGGGCTGCATGGGCAAATCGGCCGCGAACAAGACTCTCCGCTGCGACTTTATAGCGACACGCTCCATGTCCCGCTGCTTATTCGCCAGCCAGGAGGGCAAGAAGGGCTCACTCGCCTACAAGGTCTTGCCCAGTTGGGAGACATCTTGCCAACCGTTGTCCGCTCGTTTGGCTTAGAGTTACCTGGTTCAGCAAACCTCGACTTGCTCCACGTTCGCTTGGCAGAATCGCGTGAATTCGTGCTTTCCGGCCTTGGTCTTCAGCGCTGCTTCCGCACAACCCATTGGAGCTTGCGGTATCACCTGCCGGATGAAATAACACCCTTGGACGAACTTGAGCTAGATCAAATCGTGCCTGAACTGTTTGTCAAACCGGACGATCGCTGGGAGATCAACAACATCGCCGATCGCTGCACAAACGTGGCCGAGATTGGCTTGAAGACCGCCTTGGCGATCGAACTAGCCTATCGCCGCGACGATCCGTTGCCCGACCTTCCCGAAGAATTGTGTACGCCGGTCGAGTAACTGGCGTTACTGAAAACGGGGGAAACGAGGCGTGTAGCTGCGGAAGGTATCGAGCCATGTCTTTTGCTGGGGTGGCTCTTCTTTGGGCACATTCCGCTTTGCCAAGCCAGCGGCGCGATTCTCTTGCAATTGCTGGGCAAGCGCCGGAGCGATCGGCACATGTCCTTCCAGGAACTTGACCCAGTGGCTGTTGAGCAGCCGATAGCAGTCGCCCACTTCCGCTCGTTGATACTTGGAATAGGTCAACGTGACCAACTTATTGAGTTCTTTGATTTCTTCTTCGCGGAAAGCCAAGTCATAAATCTCGATCCGATCGACCAACACGTTGCCCGCCCCCATCATGTCGAAACCCACCTTTACCTTCTCTAGGTCTGGCGGGAGATTGACGATGGGATAAGCGAATTCGCTCCACGATGCCTGCAACGGATAACCAGTCTCGGCCCCCACTGATACATGCAGATAAACGTTTTGACTTCCGACGTAGCCATCGTAAACGATCCGCAAACTTGGCTGCTCTGGCGGCCCTTCGCTGAGCAAGTGCATTTTCACCATCAACCGGCGGCTATCCGGCACGCGAAACTCTTCACTTCGTGCCCACACGACCGGCCCAGCACTTTTGAGTCGCAGGGCTTGTTGCCCCTCGTAAATCTTTTGCTTATCAAGTGTAACGGAAGTTCCCGGCTGGCTGCTTGTCTTCCAGCCAGGAATATCGCCCCCGGCCAGCGGCTGTTCAAAGTCACCGTTCTCAAGTATCGCTACCGGAGCAATCGAACGGATGCTTTGAACGCGAAACGCCAACTCGTCTAATTGCTCTTTCATCGATCGCATGACCCCTGTCGGCAAATAAACTTTTGCCCCAGAGATCGCCACATCGTAGACATCCACCTTGCAAGCAATCAGCCCATAGGCGGGCACCGAAAGGCTCCACTGCCCTTCCCCTTTCGATTGCTGACCACGCGAAATCTGACTCGACGCCAACGGGGTAATCGTTCCGTTGCTAGGCAGTTGAACCGTAAGCGTCGCATTGAGATCCCAAGGGGTGGGGTTCACAAAATAAAGCGTTGTCTCGGTACCGGTTGTCAATTTACGAATGACCAACGGCTGCGACTGAGGAACTTGCAAGCGATGATAATTGCCAGCGGGCAACATCTTGTAAATGGTTAAGAACTCGTGCAGTGCCTCGTCTTGCCCCATCGGCAACATCCAGCCGCCAAAGAAAACCGACAAGTCATCCTCTTTCGCCAGATGCTCGACTAAAGGCTTACGCACCGCCGCTCCAGAGCCCACAAACTGAGAAGCCAACCAAGTGTAATTGCCGTCGCGTCCAAATGGCTTCGCTTGGTCGAAACCAGCCACATGCAGCGTATCTGGCACATGAAAGTGAAGCACACCGCGATTGTCTTCGTCGGCATACGAAGCTTCATCTTCCATGGCAGCCTGGTAGTTGGCGTACCAAGGGGCTCGTTTCGCATTACCACGAGGACGCACGAAGTTGGACTCTAACAGGGCGATGTTCGGATGGGTCTTGTATCGCCGAACATCAATTCCTAGCTCTAACAGCACATCCTTCGTCGAGACCACCCGCGGCAACTCTGGCATCAACCGTTTCTTGGCATGTGATCCGTGAAAACAACCAGCCGTATTCAGGTACAAGACTGCGTTCGAGTTGGCACTTCGCAAAATGGTGGCCAAGCGTGCATGCAATTGAAACATGCGTTCGCCACGCCACTTGAGCCACGCATCCCATTGTTGCTGCAATACCCAGTCACGGCGAGAATTCAAATCGTTCGGCAAGTTGGCGAACATTTGCTGCTGAACCGCCGGCAAGCTTTGTGCGAAGCGAACGAGTGTTTCGTTATCCATTCCCCATTGAGGACCTGGCAACAAGGCATAGCCATCGCTGTCGAGACTAATGGAGATCCCCGCGAAAGAAGGATGATGCCCATAGCGTGAAACAAAGTCGAGCACCATGTCGCTAATCGCCTGCTGCACGTCTTCGTCCAACGGATTGTAGTAGTTGCCTTGACTGGCAGAGGCTCCTTGGACATCGATCGCCGGTCGACCAAAGTGATCTAGCATCGCGACGAAATTCGGATCGGCTGAATCAATGCGAGCCTCTTCGAGCTTCGCCAGCGGAGCATTCAATTCCATCGCAGGAATCAAACGTAGACCGGCGCGATCGAATTGACGAAACAGGAGTTCCGCCACATCCTTCTTGAAAGGATCGCGGCCGTCGTCAAAAAACAGGCCTTTATCGAACTTAGGTGTCGAACGGAAATAAGGGCTCGGGTAGAGGGCTCCTCCTTCGCTCATCACGCTAATACAAGCTGCGTTGAAACCAACACGTTTCAGGTGTTCGACGACTCGGTTGCTTCCCTCTAAGAAGGTCAGCCAATCTTCGAGCGAGCGATTCGACGCGACATTTAAGTCTTCCGGTGCGCCAAAGCCCTTGGCAAATAGCGGTTTGTCCCAGAAAGCGATCGCCAGACGTTCCCCTGAATCAAAGCCGACCGAATCTTCTGGTGTGCTGGTTAGCTCTGGCATCTTGGGGCGGCCAGCCAACACGCTGACGCGGCCATACGTCGCTGGCTTGTCTTTATCTCGACAGGTCAACAGCAACATTGCCGTCGCACTGCGCGGCCAGAAAACGAGTCGATGCTTCCGTTCGCCCGGCTTCTCCCCTGGTTGAGGCGGCAACACTTCGACCCCAGAATCGATTCCGATTGGCGTGATCATGCCTGCCGAATCAGGTTCCACAATGCTGATCCCCAAGCTCTGCGGCAAATCAGAGGGATACTCGACCTCCACAATCATCGGTGAACCAAGCGTTTCAATTGGCAACGGATAGGCATGCCACCCGCCAGGTTCCAGTTGTTGCCATTTCCGCCCGAGGTATTCGATTGTCTTGGTTAAGTTGTTGTGGAGTTCCGAGGTTTTCGACTTCTGCCATGGGTAGTAAGAAGCCAACTTCGATAGTCGCGGCCACCAATCGACCGCCGAAGGATCGAAGGAGGCAACCGGTCGCGGCTCTTCTTCAGGGGACTGATACCGCAACTCAGGATCGATCACCACCAATTGCAATGTCCGCTGATAGGTTGGCTTCGACGCGAAAACCAGGCTCGTCAATCGCTGCTCGGTCAAACTGATAAACAGATCGTACACCCCTTCTTCTTCCGGCAAGGGAATATCAAGGGCGTCGCCCAGGTTAATACTCCCCTGTGGATCAACGGTCGCATCAATTGTTTTTTCATACACAATCGACGTAGCCCGCGACGGTCGCAACTTGACCGATGCCTGAACGTTGGTACCTGGCGGGAAGTTGGTTCGGTAAGCACTCAAACCCACCCGTAGCGATTCCTCGGGTGAAAAGACGAGATGATCACGGCTCAGTGCCGTTCGGATGACATCGCCCGGAGTACGTTGCACCAGAATCCGAGCCCCCGCTTCATCTAAAGCGGCCTGGTAAGGCTGCTGCATCAGCGAACGGATCGGGATCGAAATGGGGACTATCGGCTCGTTCGGGTTGGACGAAAGCTGGATTGTCAGCTGAGCATTGGGTGGGGCTTCGATCTGAATGTCGAAACCATCATAGATGCGTGGGGATAGATGGTTGACCTCAATGCGGCCTTGAACGGGCAACACGGCCCGGGCCTCATCTGCTTCCATGCCAAGCAAGTTCACCAAACGAACCTTGCCAGATGTCAGCGAAACCGAACCTTTCCAGCGTCGTTCGGTCGTCCCTCCCCAGGCAATCCGTAGCGTGCTACGAATCATTTCGGTCGGAGCAGCATCGATCTGAGCAACACCCTGTGAAGGTGCGAGCAGTACGGCGACTAGCGCACAAAGGATGGCACACCGCTGCGTGAGGAAAAATAACACGCGACGGAGCAGGACATCCATGTGCTGTCGGCCGGGACTTCCCTGTACCAGTCGTGCCAGCATGACGCTGCGTTTCTCTTAGGAACGGAATAACATGTCCTGATTGGACAATGGCCGCGGATTATAGACAGAGATCCAACGCCACGACTAGAGCGAAATTGATGACAGTATTCCGATCGCACAATAAAAGCATCGACGATGCTAAGGATGCGATTTTCCCTCGGAAGAATTAGATCGGCGAGAGCGCCGGGTGATTGAGAAATAGGGTAAAGGAGAGAATCTCTCCAATACCCAGTCCTGGAGAATTCTCGATTCGATATTTCTCAATCACCCGTGATCCGCGCTTCTCGCTTAGGGTCGCCCGCCGACAACAGGAAAGCGGCGGCGACGCCCGGGAGGGTGACTCATCAGATGTTTTGGTGGTGCATGGGCACCCAGGTCAAAGGCAGTTTGCTGGCAAAGCTGGCGTTAGCTTTCTGCGGTGGTCGGCTCGGCATTAGCAGTACGACGACGGCGACGCTTCGGTTTGGCGGCTCCCCATTCCTTAGTCAACGTTTCAAAGACTTCTGGCGACTCGTAGCGAATGATCGTCTTTCCTTCCGGCATCGGGCCAATCAGGCCACGGAAGACGGGCATTCCCCGCAATGCTAAATCGGTGCTGCTATCTTCGGTGCCAACCTGAGAGTGCATTTTCAACAATGGCTCGGCCGAGTCGTAATCCTTGATGCGGATTTCGCCGTTGGCTCCTCGGGTAACCACGCGGAAGGTGTCTTTCTTTGCCATATTCTTCAATGCCTCCTAAGTGCCTGCATTCCATATCGCCTTGGGACATGGGTAGATATCGGCGGGCATGCTAGCGAAGGCAAACCTTTTTCTGATGCGGAGTTACATCAGTCGTTTTAGGCACAGCAAGAACAGCCCGCACATCGCGCAGTTCCGCTAGAACAGCGGCCGCGCAGATTACGTGGCCCTTACAATTACTGCAGAACGAGCCGTTCTTTCGTTCCTCTTGGGAATTACCAAGGCACAGAAGATGGGGTCTCGCGGGCTTGGCGAACGACTCTAGCGAACGTAAGACCCGCAGTTTTGCTACCTTCAGGCAGCCGCCGGACCGGCATTGAGCCGATTTTTTTGCTAAGAACCATCCCAGTGCCCTGATCAGCTTGGGCCTGGGATGAAAATCAGGTGGATGCTTAACGCCGCATGTTTTGCATCGGGCCGAGATAGGTTGTCCCGATTCGCGGCGGATCGCTCTGCAGGTTCGAGACCCCGCCAATCGTGGTTCGCGTGGCCACACTGGCCGCCGGCTGCGCTGGAGGAGCGATGGCGATCCGCGTGACCCGTTCTTCTTCCACCATCCGCAATGTGGTGACCGGTCGCGAAACGGTTCGTTCCGCAGGCACCAACTCGCGGCGGGTGACTGGTGTGCGAACCGTTTCTGTCCGCTGTTCCCAGCGAGTTTTCGGAACCCAGCGATACGCCACCCGCGGCGGGGCAAACGGATTGATCGTGAACGGCGTGTAAGCTTCCCAGCGGTATTCGGTTACCGGCGTATAGTAAGCCCGCTGCGACTCTTGCATGTCGGTCGTAAACCGCTCTTGGTAGAACTTTTCGGTATGGGTTTGGTAGGTCGTTTCGTTGACCGGCTTCTTGATCGTCTGTACGACTTCTTTATAGGTGATTCCGTCACGCTCGACGAAACGAGTCTCTTCGGCCAGAAGTGGCGTAGCGGTCCCGATGAAAAACAAGCTCAGGACTAGTCCGCAGCAGCGCATCCTGCGTTCCCCCTTGCGTCCAAATATCGAAAGAGATTTCAAGTCGGCCTGCTCGCATCCTTGCGAAATGCCCAACCTTGAAAGTAGCGAGAGCACCGGAAGCACGCATCTTGCCGCATTTCCCAAACTCTCCTAATAACCGTTTCGGCATCTCTTTTCGCCTAAGTTCACTCAAATTACCGAGCTAGCATTGCTGTCGCTGGGCAGGTTACTTAGCATCGATCGGCATGGATGGAACCTAAGTTCTCGCTTTACTTTAGGTTTGCTCGTCGAGTGCCGGTTTGCGTGCCCTTCGCATCGTCAGACGCTTGTGCGAAAATTTCGTTTACCAGCACTACTGCCACAAGAAGAACTGGTAGCCTGAAACCTTGAGTCGTCCCCCCCAGAAAAGAGGCAAACCGATGCCCGAGAAAACAATCTTCAAACGCATTATCGACAAGGAAGTCCCGGCCAACGTCATTTACGAAGACGATCTGTGCCTGGCCTTTACGGACATCGCCCCTAAGGCGCCGACCCATGTGCTGATCATTCCCAAGAAAGAAATTCCTACGGTGGATGATATCGCCGATGAAGATGCCGCCCTCATCGGTCACATGTGGCTTGTCATCCGAAACCTGGCCCGCGACTTGGATCTGGAAGATGGCTACCGTGTGATCGTTAATTGCAAGGAAGCTGGCGGGCAGGAAGTGCCCCACCTGCACTACCACCTGCTAGGTGGCCGCAAGATGACTTGGCCACCGGGCTAAGCCCTTTTGTCCGCCACGCAAGAACGCAAAACGACCGCCAGGTTTCCCATGGCGGTCGCTTCGATCACGTGTGGTTCGTGTGGTAAATTAGCGATAGAGCGAGGTTCCCCCTGGCAGATAGAACGTCGGGGCACTTGCTGGCTTGGCGGAAACCGGAGTAGCTGAAACTGGCTGGGCTCCGCGACGTTGTTCTGTTGGCAACGAGGAAGTCCGAATATCGCCCTCAGCCGAAGCGGGGTGGCCACCATTGGAATAGAATCCGCCACTTACCCCAGGCTCACGCGGGGTGATGTCTTGCTCGTAGTTGACCGGCATTAAGGGGCCAGTTAACGGAAGTGGGGCCTCGCCGGCCTGGCGAGCCGAAGCGACTTGCGGCCCAGGTGCGGAAGGACTTTGACCACGGACTACGGCAACGGGATTGGGCTGATCGTTGCTGGCCACAACTACGTTAGGCGAGTAGTTACCGATCATTCCTTCGTCCGACCCATCGCGTACCCAATCCAACCAAGCGACTTGCAAGCTGCTTAGGTTCGGGTGGCTGTAGAATTTGTGAGTAGCTGCAGTCCAATTGTTGGTTCTCATCCCCTCGCCCACGTACTGAATGTACTTCTGCTTTCCTCCCTGGCCAATCAGGAAGCGAGCCAACGAGTAGCCCTGGGCATACAGCGGCAAAATGTCGGCTGGATATTCCCGCATGGCAAACATGCGATTAAAAGCAATTCCTCGGTCGGTCTTCAGAAAGCGATACAAGAGCTGCGTGTTCTTGTCCTTCTCCGAGAAATGCTCGACCGTCGTGCAGGCCCCTTCATCGGCCCAACGTGGCAGCGGGCAACCGAAGTGTGTCGCAAAGATCGTGTGCAAGATTTCATGCGGCAACACGCTATCGAGGATGCGATCGCGCGGACCAAAGATCTTCATGTTCCAGTTAAACGGAACGCCTTGATGGAAAGCAAAGCTCGTTTCGCCGCCAGCTCCACCGCCAACCGTCACTCGGATGGGACAAGGGTGCGACCAAGCAGGCAACTCGTGGCCAAGCCATTCAAGGGCCAATTCGCGGCGGTATTTCTCTGCCGAATCTAAGACCTGGCGAGCTAACTGTGGATCGTCGGCATTGACCAGAAAATTAGCCGAGCGAACCCCAGCGGCCGAGACAACGCCCAAAAGCAATGTCCAAACGAACAGCGTCACTGAAGCACGACGAATCGCGCGAGCATCCATGCTCATTAGCAGGCTCCAAGATTGGGTGGTTCCAGTCGATCCGGCGCCTCATGCGTTGGTCAACGGAAACCTAATTCCTATTTCGCCGCAGTGCATCCCACTTGTGGTTGCTGGGTTGTCGGAGCACTGTAGCCCGTTTCGATACGCACCCCGGCATCAATCCGTTCAGCCTGAGGAATTCGTATCGCCGACTTGTAAAGTTTTCAAAGGCTAACCAAATCGAGGCCGACCTCAAAGAGCAAATTTAGGCAAAAGTGGCTGCTAGCCCGCTATTTTTGTTAAAGCCGCAACTGCCAGCACGTAGCCCAACATCAACCAAGAGCGTTCCCAAGGTGATAACCAAGCCCACTATCGAAAAGCAGTGGGCCAGTACCTTTTATTCGTCGCGCTGACCTTCCAGACATCAACGCGAGAGATTTTTGCCTAAGCATTTTTCAATTTGCTTGGGGCAAGCCGGCCTACTTCGGGTCGCCCAGCATCGGAATCGGGAACAGCTTCGACGGCGTGTGAGCCTCTTTCATGGCGGCTTCCGCTTTGGCGACAATCTCCGGATGCTCGGCAGCGACGTCCTTCGATTCGCTCGGATCGTCTTTTAAGTTGTACAGTTCCAACTTCCCGGCATTCGGCTGACGAGGCCGCATCATGTTTTGGCGAATCGCTTTCCAGTCTCCCATCCGTACCGCCTGCTGCCCGCCGTAAGCACGGAACTCCCAGTAGAGGTAGTCGTGCTGCGGCTGATCTTTGCCTAGCAGTTCCGGCACCAAGCTGATTCCGTCGATTCCCTTCGGGGTTTTCACACCGGCGATTTCGGCAAAGGTCGGCATCAAATCGTAGAAGGCAGCCGGTTGATCCGACACGCTGTCAGGCTTCACCTTGCCTGGCCAACGCACGATTAACGGCACACGAATGCCTCCTTCGTACAAGCTTCCTTTCAAGCCCTTGAAATTGGCTGATGAAACAAAGAAATCGGAATCGCTTCCACCCAACCGGTCGTAGGTGGGGCCATTGTCAGAACTGAACAATACGACCGTGTTGTCTTCCAAGCCCAGAGATTTGACCGTATCAAGGATTTTGCCGATGTCGCGATCCATGTGGCTGATCATGGCCGCATATCCGGCGTGTGGCTGGGGATGCTGCAGGTAACCTTTGTGATTGTAATCGTCCTCTTTCATGTCAGCGTACTCAGCTAAGTCCTCGTCTGGCACCTGGATCGAAAGGTGTGGGACGGCGAAAGGGAGATAGAGGAAAAACGGCTTGTCAGCGTTCTCTTCGATGAACTCAATCGCCACATCACGGAACTGTGATTGCGAATAGGTTTCGCCTTTCAGCGTCCGGTCGTTGCCCGGCTGCACTTCCTTTTCGCGATTTCGCCAGAGATACTTCGGATAGTGGTTATGAGCGTGGCGCTGACAATTGAAACCATAAAACAGGTCAAAGCCCTGCTTGTTGGGATCGCCTGTAGAACCAAAGTGCCCCAGGCCCCACTTCCCAATGGCAGCTGTCGCGTACCCTTTTTGCTTCAGCATCTCGGCGATCGTGACTTCTTCCGCCGGAATGGGATTCTGTCCGGGGAACTCGGCTCCCAAGGCTTTCGTTTCCGGTAGCATCTTGCCAGGATCGCCGTTATCGCGAATGTAAGCATGGCCACCATGCTTACCAGTCATCAGCACACAGCGCGACGGGGCACAAACAGCGTTTCCACAATAGAAGTCGGTGAACCGCATCCCTTCTTTAGCCAACTGGTCGAGGTTGGGCGTGTGAATCTTTTCTTGCCCGTACGAACCTAACTCGGAGTAGCCGAGGTCGTCTGCCAGGATGAAGATAATGTTTGGTGGACGCTGGCCATCTGCGGCAAGCGCTGGCGAGACCAACGCACTGAGGCAAGCAACAAACAAACTCTTCAACAACAAACGAGAGCAAGTAGTAGTCAGCGACATGCGGTACGACTCCAGCAGAACAAGATGTTCTGGATAGAGGAAACGAAGGATGATTCAGTATGCCGGGGCCGCGCTCGTGGCATCGACGAAAAACCACTTAATCGACACGGCCAATCGAAGATATCTCGCGAAATTCCTAGCAATTATAGGATTACTGAACCGATACGGTTCCGCAAGCCAATTTCAGAAATAATTGACGAACTAAGAATCGATCAATGCAGCAAGAGAGGTATAGCCAGTACCCCCAAAGCAAAACGGCGATCCACTCTCTAAAAGCGAATCGCCGCACGGTTTCAAGCTTGGTCAGAAAGTTGCTCATCGCAGTGGCGGTTTGCCAGCGAGCCGACGCAATAGCCCCATCTGTCCGAAGTGCATCATCACGTGGTACGGCAAGAAGAGGAGCGTATCGAACTTGGTCTTAAACATCGGATGCTCTGGCAGGCTCGGTTCATCCAATTGGTCGAGCGTGTACTCTTCCATTTCCTTCTGCAACTGATCGTTGACCTGTTTATAGATTTCGATCATCCGCTCGACCGATGGATGAATCGACTGATCTTTCGAAGGGATGCTGCCTCGGCCAAACAATTCAAAATAGCTTTCCGGCAATACCGAAGCATCTTCAGCTCGCTTGCCACGGATTCGTAGCATCCCCAAGCCATAGTTTGCTACGGTCACGTGCCCCACCTGCCAGGCAATGTGCGTCACCCCTTCACTAGGCATCCGAAACCAAAGTTCGGGTTCCAAACCTTCGATAAACTCACGAAACATCTGATCGGTTACGGCGATTCGTTGCTTGGTTAATTCCCATTGAGCTGCGTCAGCCATGCGATTGATTTCCTGGGTGATGGTAGTTGTTGTGGGTTAAGATCCACCGAAAAGATCACTCTTCTAGCGGATGTCGCAGGCCAGCGATCGCGAGGGCATCGCGATAAGCCTCCGGCGTATTGACGTTATGCAAGATTCCTAGCCGAGGATCAACCGCTTGAAGTTCGCGCAGATCGACCCAATTGGTGTCCAGTGGTTCGATGCAAGACAACAACCGCTGGTTTCCCGAATAGAGGACATTCTCTAGCTTTTCTAAAGCCAACACGGAATAGACCGCTGCGAGCGGCTGCGGCAAGCCCTCGAAACGCGGGATAACCGCCTCGTAGTTTTGTAATTGAGCGAACAAAAATTCGATCGTTTCTTCGGTAACCAGGGGCAAGTCACATCCCAGTACGACAACCGCTTCGGCCCAGCCAGCCACCGACTTCATTCCTTCGTACAAAGCCGCAGCCGGGCCTTGTTGTTCCACTCGGTCTGGCAATTCGCTGTAATCGTACAAAAGCTCGGGAAGCTCCTGCGTTTTGGCGGTTAAAAGCACGACTTCGTCGACCGTGGGAAAAACAATCCGCACCACGCGGGCCAGCATGGTTTCGTTCCCAAACGGAAGATGAGGCTTGGCCCTGCCCATGCGGCGGCTCTCTCCCCCGCAGACAATCAACGCCGCACGTTTCGAAATTGGGACCGTAGTCATGTCGAGTGATGGCAGCGTCCGTTATATTAAACGCTCCCTCCATTCCCTTTCATTCTTGATGCGTTATGAAGCTGCGACTTGTTCACGATATCACGGTCGGCCTCGATCTTCGAGGTGTCTTGCCGGCCCGGCTCTTAACCATGACCGCCGCTGAAGTCGCCCAGGTCACCGTCTGGGAAGGGAATCGCCAGGTCGAACTAGGGCAACTGTTCGAGATCGTGCTGGAAGATGATCGTAGCGACGGCATGCTGCGGATCATTGGCGATCTTTCCAAAGCAGACAATATTGGGGCCGATATGGAAGAAGGAACGCTCTTCGTCCAAGGCAAAGTCGGTCACCACGCTGGGCAAAGGATGAAGGGGGGCTCGCTCTACATTCATGGCCACGTTGGCAACAACCTGGCCGAGGGGATGCAGGGCGGGTTCATCAAGGTGCTGGGTAACGTCGGAAATCGAGTTGGCGCCCCCCTGCCTGGCGAAAAACGAGGGATCTCTGGCGGAAGCGTCTTCATCTTGGGCTCGGCGGGCCACGAACTGGGACACCGGATGCGACGGGGAACGATCGTCGTCGTCAACAATTGCGGCGACTATGCCGGTTACGAAATGCTGGCCGGGACAATATTAATCGGCGGGAAAGCAGGCAGCGGAGCTGGACTTTCGATGCGACGAGGAACGATCGTCCTGAACGGCAACCAACACACCGACCTATTAGCAGGTTTTGCGCACGCTTGCCGCTTTCGTCCGACAATGATGCCGTTGTTAGCCAAAGAATGTGCCCGGCTAGAAGTTCCTGAAGTGGCTCATCTTTTCAAGCAACCGCAGTACGATCTGTTCCACGGCGACCTGGCCCAGATGGGACGGGGCGAAATCCTGATTCCGGCCTGATCTCTCTGGCTGAAACCGAGGCAAGCGCTTGGCTTTGCCTCCATTACACTAGGAAATCACGCCTCATCGCTACGATCGTTACGCGGGAAATACGTCAGGGCAAAGCCTACCGGCCCTACCACCTTCTTGGGCAGGGCCATGCGTGCGGTTTAATCCTGTAAAACCGCAGCAGCAAGAAACTTAGAAAAATGGTGAACGGTTTGGTCGATACCTTTTCCTAGCCACGGATGGGTGAAGTCTCTCATGGATGGGCACGCGAAACCACAACAATGCTGGGACCGTAGCAATGCCTGTCGAATTACTCCACGCTTGGTTATGCGTCGCTTTTGTCGCTACCTGGGCAATGATTGGTCAAGTGACCATGGAGCGGAACTAGCTGCAACTCGGAATGTATCGGGAAAGGACACCAAAGCATACGCTTTCCCCGGATCGTTCTCGAATTGCAGCTCTTCACCCCCTTCCTTCTAGCCTCTCTTCTTGGGGGCAACTTTGCTCTGTCTAGTTGACAGACGCAGTGGAATCGATTTTCCTAGCGGCAACTTTTCTCTTTTTTTCAAAAAAAAGCCCCTGGAAAATCCGCATGTCCTCCACCCCACCGCGCAATCCTTCCCCTGCGCGCCCTGTGCCCAAAGTCGCCTACTGGCGGCAGAATCTGATTGTCATTGGAATCTTGCTTTCTATCTGGGCTTTTGTTTCGTTTGGCTGCTCGATTCTCTGGATCGAATGGCTCAATCAATACAAGATCGGCAACCTTCCGCTCGGTTTCTGGTTCGCCCAGCAAGGATCGATGTATGTCTTTCTGGTACTGATCCTGGTCTATGCGTTGGTAATGGACTATCTCGATCGCAAACATGACGTGAAGGAGTAGTTCATGCAATTTCTAGAATATTCCTTACCTCTGCTAGGTCTGGCTTTCACTTCGACGCAGGCCTGGACCTTTCTGTTTGTCATCATCACGTTCATGATCTACCTGTACATCGGCTGGGCCAGCCGGGCACAGGAATCGGGCGAGTTCTACGTGGCCGGCCAAGGCGTGCCGGCGATTGCCAACGGTGCCGCCACGGCAGCCGACTGGATGAGCGCCGCGTCGTTCATCAGCATGGCCGGCTTGATCAGCGCACTTGGCTCGGACGGTTCGTTCTATCTGCTCGGCTGGACCGGAGGCTACGTCCTGCTGGCGATGTTATTGGCGCCATACTTACGTAAGTTTGGCCAATACACGGTGCCTGACTTTGTAGCGAAGCGTTATTACAGCGAAACGGCACGAATCGTGGCTGCGATCTGTGCGGTCTTCATTTCAATTACCTATGTCGCCGGACAGATGCGCGGTGTGGGGATCGTGTTTGCACGCTTTCTGGAAGTCGAAACCTGGCAAGGGGTCGTTATCGGCATGTTTATTGTCGGTGTCTTCGCCGTGCTGGGTGGGATGAAAGGAATCACGTGGACTCAGGTCGTGCAGTTCTTCGTCCTGATCGCGGCGTTCCTAATTCCGACCGTTGCTCTTTCTTACATGCTGACCGATAACCCCATTCCGCAAGTTGGCTTCGCGACCGGCGACATCGCTGAAAAGGTCAACAAGATTCAGGAAGACCTTGGCTTCGCGGCTTATACGCAGCCGTTTACCAACTACGACAAGACAAACGTCTTTCTGATTACCTTGGCCCTGATGACCGGTACCGCTGGGCTGCCGCACGTGATCGTCCGCTTTTATACGGTGGCCAACGTTCGTGCGGCCCGTTACAGCGCGTTTTGGGCGTTGCTGTTCATTGCGTTGCTTTACACTTCCGCCCCTGTGCTGGCCATGTTTGCCCGCTACTCGATTTTAGAAACCCTGAACGGGGCACATATCGGCGAGATGGTTCACGACAAAGACACCGATGTTGACTACTACCCCATTTATCAAGTCAACGACGCAGGGAAGGAGGAAGTGGTGCAGTGGGTCTCGAACTGGCAAAAGACCGGCCTGATCACCATCGACGATAAGAACAAGGACGGCATCCTCTCGCTAAAGAACGTCGACGGCAACTTTGCCGAAGTCAAAATCGACAAGGACATTCTCGTCTTGGCGACGCCTGAGATCGCGAAGCTTTCTCCGTGGGTGATTGCCATCGTGGCTACCGGCGGTTTGGCAGCGGCCTTGAGTACGGCGGCTGGGCTGCTGCTAGTGATTTCCAGTTCAATGGCCCACGATCTGTATGTTCACTTCGTCGAGCCACAAGCTACCGAGCCACGTCGGCTTCTGATCGCACGGATCATGATTATCGGGGCGATCTTTGTGGCTGGCTACTTTGGCATCTATCCGCCTGGGTTCATTGGTCAGGTGGTCGCATTTGCGTTTGGTTTGGCTGCGGCTAGTTTCTTTCCGATTATCTTCCTGGGCATCTTCGATAAACGGATGAATCGCGAGGGAGCGATTAGCGGGATGGTCGTCGGCGTGCTTTTCACGGCGGTCTACATCATTGGCTGTCGCTCGGACAAGATTCTAGGAACCGCTGCTCCCTTGATGACCCCTTGGCTGACTGGCAGCAAGTGGATTCCAGATGGCCTGCAACCAGAAGCCGCTGGTGCGGTGGGCTTAATCCTGAACTTTACTGTGGCCCTGGTTGTGAGCCGACTAACCAGTCCGCCACCAGACGACGTGCAAGATTTGGTAGAAAGCGTCCGTATTCCGCGTGGATCGCACGCTCCAGAGGCCCACTTCGACGAAACCGACGCCGAAGCAGATAATCCCTAAGCCTAGCTTCGCCCCTTCAATCACAGAACCCATGCCGACACCCAGGTTGGCATGGGTTTTCGCGTTTATGAGAGGCCAAAAAACGAAGCAAGCTGTTCACGCAAATCGTGCGTTAGACGAATTCGAGCGAAGCATTTGGGCAGAACGCCCCTTCTCGGTATTGATCGAGCCGCTCTTCTTCCACGTAGTAGAACTGGTCTTCTACTTCGCTGTGCAGCCCCTTCAGCCCAGCTGCCCCTTCATCCGCTCGGCTGATCTTGCGGCACGAAACGGCCAAAGCACAAAACTGCTCAGGCTCAATAAAATGAACATTGGGCTGGCTTCGCAGCAGCTCACGCCGTTCCCAGAGTGTCTTTTCGTTCAAACCGTTATTCGCTTTCAAACCGACCATGATTTCATTCTTCCTTCCATTCTCATCGACCATTACGATAGAGAACATCACGGGAAGGAGATCCGTTCCATGTCGAGGGGTCCTCGTTGACTCCCTGATTTGCACGTAACTCCGTCGTGCTTTTCCTTGGATTTGCTGAATCCATTCTGGCCTGACTCTATTTCAGGCCGTCAGTGCTAGCACGACTTCCTTGGCGAGTTAAATTGTCTTCGTGTTAAGAAATTCGGCAAGGAACGCCACGAGCGATTCACGATACCTTAACCGTTTGTTCATCTGCAAGTAGCTGATTCTCAGATTAGGCAGAAACAACCGGCCTGCCTCTACCCCCTCGCGGGAGGCAGGCAAATTCACGTAACTGTTTTAATGAGAAGAGGTTATATTCCAAGCCGGCTCACGAAAGCGGTACCCCACGCTACGCACCGTTTCGATTAGTACGCTCTTTTGCCGAAGCTTGCTACGAATTGACTTGATATGAACATCGATTCGGCGCGTTCGGCTGGAATTCTCGCCAGGCATTTCTGATTCCCTTCCCTTCGCTGGGGGAACCGCGGCATTTTCGAGTTCGACCCGCGTGAGCACATGCCCCGGCCGAGAGAGCAAAGCTTGCAATAAGCGAAACTCGGTGGGGGTCAAATCAAGCCGCTTTCCATCCATCTCGACCACGGCGAAGCGTGGGTCAAGACGCAGCCCGTGGCATTCCAATACCGATTGCGTATCGTTCGTTTGCCGGGCTCGGAAGGTCAGTGTCTTAACGCATTGAGCGAGAAGATCTAAAGCCAGAGATTCAGCCAGTCGCGAATCGTGCGACGGATCTTCAATACTAGAAAGATCCGCTCCGGTCGGGGCGATCAAAATAGCAGGGGCCGTTTCATCACTGACGTTACGCATGATCGAGCGACAAAGCTCCAGCAAATCGTCGGCAGGCAGATTTTGCGAAAGCACGACCACGTCCGGTAAGTACTCTAGCACTTTCTGCAGCCCGTCGCGCATTCCCTGAGCCACAAACACCCGGCAACCGGTCTGTTGCAAGTTATGAGCCACGGTCTGCAAAGGCCCGCGAGGTGATTCGACGATAAGAATACTACGTTGCGACACAGGTCTCACTTCCGCTAGAAAGCGAGCAACGATCGTCAGCCGTCAGCAAGCTCGATACGCTCATGACGAGGACTCCTCATCCGGAGAAATTACTTGGCGGTGACGGACAATCTCGCCTTCCACCCAGTAAATCACGATCTCGGCAATGTTGGTCACATGATCCGCAATTCGTTCGATGTGTTTCGAGATGCTGGTAATCTCGATCATCCAGTCTAAATCGCTCGGGTTGTTCTGTATGCCTTCCTTCAACCATTGAAAGATGGCCCGGTGGAGTTGGTCGAGTTCTCGGTCTTGCTGAATCAACTGGCGACAGTGGGCCGTATCTTGCATGATGAACGCATCCAAGCTTTGCCTTAGCATTTCCATCGCCATCTGATTGGCTTGCTGCAAGCAAGCTGGCAACACGATTTGCCCAGCCTGTTTCCCGGCATCTCGCAAGCGGACAACCCCAGCGGCAATATTCACCGCCAGGTCGCCAATGCGTTCTAGTTCGTGCCCAACCGACATCGCTGCGACAATCAATCTTAAGTCAGAGGCGACCGGCTGAAACAGCGCGATCGAATGCAAACATTCTTCCTCTAAAGCAACATCCATCGCGTCAAGATCGTCGTCCGCCGAAATCACCTCCAAAGCCCGCGTCTGGTCCAGGTCTTGCAGCGCGCGGGTCGCCTCGCTGACCTGAGCCTCGGCGCTGGTACCCATGGAAAGGAGATGAGAGCGAACCTCCTCGATCTGACGAATCCAATGCTGCGTCATGCGGTTTGACTTTCGACTTTGCCAAGGTAAAAGGAAAACGACTAACCGAAACGTCCCGTAACGTAAGCGTTCGTTTCTGCTAACTGCGGTTTGGTAAAAATATCGACTGTCGGTCCATACTCGACCAAGCGGCCTAAATACATAAACGCGGTATAGTCACTGATTCGGGAAGCTTGCTGCATGTTATGTGTCACGATCAAAATCGAATACTCGCCTCGCAATTCGCGAATCAAGTCTTCGATCTTGCCGGTCGCGATCGGGTCGAGTGCGGAACAAGGTTCGTCCAACAGCAACACTTCCGGTTCGCTGGCAATCGCTCGAGCAATACACAGCCGCTGCTGCTGCCCACCGGAAAGACTGAGGCCGCTTTCGTGCAGGCGATCTTTCACTTCGCTCCAAATCGCGGCACCTTTCAGGCTATGCTCGCACACACCTTCCAGCACGCTTCGGCTTCGCTCGCCATCGATTCGTAGCGGGTAGACGACATTCTCGAAGATGCTCATCGGAAAAGGATTCGGTTTTTGGAAAACCATTCCCATGCGCTTTCGCAGTTCGATCACATCGACACCAGGGTCGCAGATCGATTGATCGTTCAGGAAGATATCGCCCCGAATCCGCACAGTATCGATCAAGTCGTTCATGCGATTTACACAGCGGAGCAGTGTCGACTTGCCGCAGCCCGAGGGCCCCACCAAAGCGGTGACCTGGCCACGCGGGATGGGCATGTTGATATTGAACAGGGCCTGCTTGTCGCCATACCACAGATTGAAATTTTTAATCTCCAGCACTTTCTCTTCGCGCAGCACGGCATCGTGGATCACCGGGGCAAAGTCCTGCCCTTGGGCGATCAATTCCAGCCGGCTCACTTCGGAAGAACTTGAATGCGATTGACTCATGAAGTTGTTAGAAATTCTCAAAGGAGGAAAGCGACTTGCCGGTGAGTGCTTCGGTTAAAACTGGCCTGAATGAAATCGCTTTCTGAGTCGAGCACGCAACCAGATCGCGAAGAAGTTTAAAGTGCCAATCACGGTGATCAACAGCAAAGTCGTAGTGAAGACCATCGGCTTAGCCGCCTCGCTGTTGGGGCTTTGAAAACCAAGATCGAATATATGAAAACCGAGGTGCATAAAGCTTCGGTCTAAGTGAACAAAAGGAGCATGCAAATCGATCGGAAGCTCTGGAGCCAGTTTCAAGACGCCAACTAACATCAACGGGGCGACCTCGCCTGCTCCGCGAGCCATGGCCAGAATCATACCGGTCATAATTCCTGGCAACGCGTGCGGTAAGACAATGCGGCGAATCGTTTGCCACTTGCTCGCCCCGCATCCGTACGATCCTTCCCGCAATGAATTGGGCACGGCGGACAAAGCTTCTTCTGTTGCGACAATCACCACCGGCAACGTCAATAAAGCCAAGGTCAAACTAGCCCACAACAAACATCCTTTACCAAACGTCGGATTCGGTAGTCCGGTTCGATAGAAGCCATGAAAGTCTGGCGTAAACGCGATCAAAGCAAAGAAGGCACCGGTCGCGACAATCCACAGCACCAGGCTGATCATCCCCAAATGAGGCGTGCGTTGTTTGGTGAGCACCTTGCGGCTGCCCAGAGAATAAGAAGTGGTCATGAACGCCAAAAATGCCACGACTGCCAGGCCTGTCGCTGTGAGCCACCACCATGTGCTAGGCATCGTCGGCAAGTTGGCATTGGCCGGGCCCCCGTCGATATAGGCCCCTACCACCAGAATTAAAAAGCCGTAGCCGAACACCCCAAACACAATGCTCGGTACGCCAGCCAAGTTGTTAATGCTGATCCGAATGATACTAACGATCGGCCCGCTCTTGGCGTATTCCCTTAAGTACAGCGCAGCCAGGACACCGAACGGGACGACGATCAGCGACATGATCATTGTCATCGCCACCGTTCCCCAAATCGCCGGAAAGACGCCCCCTTCCGAGTTCGCTTCGCGCGGATCGTCCAGCAAGAACTCGCCCCAGCGAGCCAAATAAATCTTGAGCCGGCCGCTCCAATCAAGCTGGTTGGCAGGAAAGGCACGCACGATCTCTCCCAGCTTCAGTTCCGCTTCAGCCCCCTGAGCGGTCTCGGCAAACATGCGATATCGGTTATTTCGCTGTTCAATTTGCGAGATGCGTTCCTGCAAAGTGGAAATCTTGTGATCGACTTGAAAGCGGACCTCCACGTAGTTATGCACCGACTGCCTTGCTGCTGCAGGCA
Source organism: Bremerella cremea (assembly GCF_003335505.1). Taxonomy (NCBI): domain Bacteria; kingdom Pseudomonadati; phylum Planctomycetota; class Planctomycetia; order Pirellulales; family Pirellulaceae; genus Bremerella; species Bremerella cremea. The sequence continues at coordinate 563,757 of NZ_QPEX01000011.1, read as the reverse complement.
CATCTTCTAGCAGGGCCGTGATCTCGGCGAGTCGGATCTGAATACGATCTTCGCTGACCGCCCGATCGAGGTTCACCGCCGCTACCAAGGTAGGTCCCAACTTGGCCATGGCCGAGTCTTTGCCAAGGATCCGCGCTGCAGCTTGTACAAGCCGCAGGTCTTGGTCTTTCTCGGCCTCGATGGCAGTTCGCTCAACTTGCAGGTTGTAAATCTCGTTGGCCAATCCTTCCACGAAAACATCGCACTTCAGTTCTTGCTCACGAAGTTGCAGCCGGGCCCTTTCCTGCTGACGACTGGCTTCCCCTACTTCAAATTCCGCGATTCGATCGATCGCGTGGACCCGATCACGAGCCTCAGCATGATGCTGTTGATAGGCTGCGTAGGTTGCCGCTGCCCCGGTTACCACTTCTCGGATTTCAAGTACGTTCTGGCCTGCCTGCCGCTGTGCTAAAGGTATCGTCTGGCCATCGGCGAGCACTGCTTGCGTGTTCTCGGAGGAATGCGTCTCTTCTGCCACAAAAGCAGCCGAGTTCTCGGCTTGAACCTTGCTGAGCTTAGCGGCAACCTGCTGCAGCTCTTGATCGAGCTTGGCCAATGTCTCAGACCACTCTGCTTGAACCGCTTCCGCTTGATCTTCGGGAGGTATCAATCGTGATTTGCTCGCGGCATAAAATCGCTCGATCGCACTCAGTTCTTCCTCTTCCGCCGCGATAGAACGTGGCAGCGAGATTTCAAACCGAGTAGGGATGCCGATGAATCGCCCCAGCTTGCTTCGTTCGAACAGCATCGCCCATTCTGGCAGTGTGGGGGCTTCGTCCGCGAGTTCGTTTTGTGTTACCCATTGATAGGTCCCACCTTGCGCTCCGCTGAACTCGAAGTTATCGGTACGGTATTGCCAACGATGGGTTTCCTCGGTCTTTTCTGGCTGGCCAGCGGTCGCGGGGATTTCTAAGGTGTAGTCTTCTTCATCTATCAACTCACCCATCAACACGGTACCGTTTTTCAAGGTAACGCGATAAATCCGGCCAGGCCAAAAACTGGCCATCCCTTGATAGACGATTAAGGCCAACAAACAAACGATCATCAACAAGCCCATCGTCAGTGCCCCGCCGGAAAGCCAGATCATTGGCTCGCCTTGGGCCAAGACCGACAGTCCTGGCCGAGCAACACGACGGTATTTCTTCACTTGGCTGGAAGAGGCATCGCTCATAGCTGAACCGCTCGCCTCCGGAAGTAAAGCCGCACTACTTCCGCCACCGTGTTGATCAAAAAGGTCAGCAGGAACAACACCAGCGCCGACAGAAACAGCACGCGATAGTGTGAACTTCCCTGGACCGCCTCTGGCAACTCAATCGCGATGTTCGTACTTAGTGTGCGAAATCCGTTGAAGATATTCCAATCTTCAATCGGCGTATTGCCGCCAGCCATCAGCACGATCATTGTTTCCCCGGTAACACGCCCGAAGCCAATCATCAGCGCCGAGAACAGCCCGCTCATCGCAGTAGGGATTACAATTCGCAGGGTGGTTTGCCATGGCGTGGCACCACACCCCAGCGAGGCCGACCGTAAGTGGGCTGGCACCGTCGAAAGTGCATCGTCGGCGATCGTGTAAATGATTGGTATGACCGCAAAGCCCATCACAAAACCAACAATCAACGAGTTGCGTTGGTCGTACTCGCCGATGTAAGTCCCGCGCGGATCCCAGCCAACGAAATCAAAGAAACTTCCCACCCCAACCGCCAGCAGTAACGTCGCCAGCGTTAGTGCAAGGAACTTTCCAAAACCGATCAACGAAAAGACCGAACGAGGCAATAAGGCCACGCGACTTCGCCAATAACCCGCGATTCCATAACTGTCTAGCGCCAGCATCGCCAACGCACTCGCTGGCAGCAGAATCAGCAGCCACCCTCCCAAACCGCTTCCTTTTTCAGGATGTACAAGCCAATACTTGATGTCGCCTAAAAAGAGCCAACGTTCAATCGCAGGCCCCAACAGGTAAGCTAAGTAAATGCCCGCAAATAGCATCGGCACCAGAAAGAACAAGCGATACGGCTGAATCCGGAGCGAGATGCGCTGCGGCAACAACTGCCACAGAAAGCCACCCAGCAGCACCATAAAGGGCACCACGAATACCGCCGCTAAACATGCGGGAACAATCTGCTCGACAATCGGAGCGAAAACCAAAGCAGCCACAAACCCTAGCACAACGCTGGGCAAACTGGCCATCATTTCGACCGCCGGTTTCACCACGGTTCGGGTGCGCCGCGTTGCGAATTCACTGGTATAAATGGCCGCCAATAAAGCGATTGGGGAACCGAACAGCATCGAGTAGAACGTCGCTTTAAACGTTCCAGAGATCAACGGAAAGAGTGAGAACTTCAGTTCATCTTCAATCTTCGAGGACGAGCTTTGCCACATATTGAGTGGCTCGGAATAGCCTTCATACCAAACCGGAAAAAACAACGAGGTCAGTGTAATATCGGGGAACCCAGGCGAGAGGGCATAGTGTGCCATCTTGCCCCCTGCCTCTAACAAGATCCCGTCGTCACGCGGAGCGATTCTGGCCAGCTTCACGGCATCGCTGCCCAGAGGCTCAAGGTCGGCCACATGCTTCTCGGTGGTCATGTGAAAGAGAGAACAAGCTCCCGTTTCGTATCCAACCAAAAACATGCGACTGCGCGACGAGGCCCCAAAAGAAGATACCGCCGCCGGACCAGCCGGAAACTGGTGAGCTTGGATCAACGCAAAACCGTCACTGCTTTTTCGCTCAGCAAATGCATCGTCTTGACGATCAGCCAAGCGAATTTGAAACCAGCCAGAGCACTTCCCTTCGCTATCACCACAAAAGAGTGTCTCGCGTCCCAATACCCAATCGCAGCGAGTCAGCTTGGCATCGGAATCTGGTAACAAATCGACTTGCTCGGCCAATTGAATGTCGTCGTAGTCGCGAATGCTAAACCGTGCCAAGTTACCGTCAGCATCCGCCGCCAGCACGTTGTTGCCTAACCCGGCCAGCAGCACAAACGCTGGCTCATTCACGTGATCGGCAGCCGGCAAATCATAAATCTCACTGCTTCGCTTCACCTTGCCGGTCAGCAAGCTTTTCTTTTCTGTCACGACCCCCAGCTTCAACTGCTTGTCGCCGGTTAACACGACAAACACGTTTTCCTGCGGCCCGATCCCGCTGCTGTTATTGTTTTGGGGCAAGTGATCGAGCAATGCAATCGGAGCACCACTGACTTCAATCGGATCGTCCAACGACCAAGCCAGTTTCTGCACGCGATACTGTCCCTGAGAGGTCATTTGCACCACGCCATCTTTAAAAATGGCCGTATCGCCAGGGCTTTTAAGCTTGGCGGAAGAAAGCCCATGAGCTTGCTCAGTAAACCAATCTTTGATTTCAATCGGATCGACAAACGTTGTTTCAAAGCGGAAATCGCCGATTCGAACGGTGCCGTCTGCCAAGCCCAGCACGATATCGGACTTGCCGGTCGAGGTAGAAACGGCAGTTATCTCTGCCCCCGTATCAAGCTTGATCTCTTGGACCACATCAAACGAGGCCCCTCCCGCAGAGCCTTCGGTCCCCTTGCCTTCCTCGCTCGGCGGAGTCAGACGTACCGTCTGCAAAACCCCATCCCGGGTAAGCAGCCAACCCATGGTCTGGTACTCGTTCAGCTCGAAGTGAACGATTTGTCCTTCGCGCCAAGGTGTTTCTCGTTCGCTGAGCAGCTGAACCGTGGCACTCCGAAAAAGTGGCACGACTTCCATGACCAACACGAGCGCGACCAAGCAAACCGCTACGATCGTGCCGATTCCGCCAACCGTGATCACCCCTTCCGACAAGACGTCCGAAAAACGTACGCTCCAAGGCGTTTTGAGCCTGCGTTTTCTTCCGGTAAATCTTGGCTGGGTGCCGCTCATGAAGACTGTAACTAGGACAAAGTTAGCCGATCAAAGTGACCATCAAGCCGGGTCGTTTTTAACGAACAATGCCCTCGCAAGCAATTTCTGCGAGGGCGTACCCAAATAATAAAACGACAGCCAAGCGTTCAAACTTACTGCTTAATACCAACCGCGTCCAACTGGGCGGCAGCCGATTCTGCGGTGATGGGCAGGTAGCCATCTTTGACCACGGCCTTTTGCCCTTGCTGGCTGAAAATATACTTCAGGAATTCTCGCCGCAAAGGATCGAGTTCGCTCCCAGGGCGGTGATTCACATAGATATACAGAAAACGAGACATGGGGTAATCATCTGCGTTTTCAGCGGTGGGTTCGACGTAGCCGTTCCCTTTAACCGAAAGAGGCAAAGCTCGCACGTCTGAAGTCTTGTAGCCGATGCCGCTGTAGCCGATGCCCGCTTTATCGGTAGCCACCCCTTGAACGACCGACGAGCTACCTGGCTGTTCTTTGACGGTCGGTTTGTAATCGCCACCAAACAAGGCGATTTCTTTGAACAACGCGTACGTGCCGGAAGCCGAATTGCGACCATACAAGCTGATCGGCGATTGCGCGAGCGTACCACCGACGCCCAGCTGCCCCCAGCGCGTTACATCTTCCTTCACGCCACCTTTGCGATTGGTCGAAAAAATGGCATCGACCTGAGGCAGCGACAAACCTTTGAGAGGGTTATCTTTGTTGACGTAAACGGCCAGCATGTCGATGCTCGTTCCCATCGCGGTCGGCTTATAACCGTAACGCTTCTCGAAGTCGTCGATCTCGTTGGCCTTCATCGGACGGCTCATGGGGCCGAAGGTTGCCGTCCCTTGAATCAACGCTGGCGGGGCAGTCGACGAGCCCTTCCCTTCAATTTCGATCTGCACGTTGGGGTAGATCTCTTTAAAACCTTCCGCCCACAACGTCATCATGTTGTTCATCGTGTCGGAACCGATGCTCTTGATCGTGCCTGAGACACCCGAGACGCGCTGGTAAACCGGCAGGTCCGCGTCGACTTGGATTTGCGCAACGGCTAAGCGAGGGAAGAGGAACGCCGAGAACGCAACGAGCATACAAAGAAGATGGCGGATCATCGGGACAAGTCCTTGCGGTAACAGAGTTGGGTCTGGCTTTGTTGGCCAGGGAAAGAAGCCAACATCCCGGGGGAAAGTAAAAAACATGTTAACAAAACGCTAACACTGCAAGAACTTTCCCATAGACGTGCATCTCACCCAAGAGGACATGCACTATTCGAAGAATCAGGGCAAATCCAGCAACGATTCATCTTCAGAAATTACCCACCGAAAAGAAAGCCCCGACGACTTTGGCAGCCCAATATTTACACAACGTTAACGTTTTAACGCAAAACAAACCACCCACCTAAGGGTATGCCAAACCACAACATCACCGCTAAGAATCGGAAGCTGCTTGCTCGTCGCCAGCTTCTTCAGCGGCCGCCTCTGTCGCCGGTTCCTCCGTAGTCGCCTCCTCGGCTGGAGGCTCACTTGGCGGGGCTTCTGCCACAGCCGTGACTTCGCTGGCAGTAAGAAAACCGTCGCCATCTTGGTCCAGCTCGTCAAACTGGCGAGGGGTTCCAAGAAACTCGCGGCGGCTGATGTCGCCGTCGCCGTTGTAATCCATGCCGGTAAACCAAGCCGGGCCCGACGGGACGCCAGTCGCTGCGAAGCGACCTTCGTAGGGGACAAAACTCTGGCCCCCATTGTCCTGATCACCACGAAAGAACTCGAACACCAACATCGCCGGAATCTCCTCGAATTCGATCGAGTCGGAATTGTCGATGTCGATCGCTGCCAACTGCATGGCTAATGAATTCAATTCGCGTGCCGAGATCCGCTTGTCCTGGTTGGGATCAATCCCGAGTAACAGAGGATCGTCTCCATCAATTCCCTGTAGGCGAATCTGACAACGACGTATCCAATTTCGCTGCAGGAGATAAGCCTCGATCTCTTCCAGGTACAGCATCTCGTTGCCATCTTTGTCGGCGTACTCGAAGTTGAAATCTTGCTGGGCTCCTTCGGGGACTTCATCAGGCTCTAAATAGTTGTTCTGATTGTTATCGTAAGCTCGCAACAGGTTTTCCGCTTGAGGCTTGATCGACGTGGTGTCTACGTTATCTCGCGCCCGAAAAACCAACCAGTCGGCTCCCAAATCGCACGCGATCTCTCGATCGTCTGCCTGCGGTGCTTCGGCCTGGGCATCACCATTATCAGGAGAGAACTTCGTCAGCGTAAGGCTCTTCACTCCTTCGTCTCGCTGGCCAAAGCGAACATCCAGCACCAGTTGAGGCTGCGTGTCTCGCATCGCGCGCAGCTCTTCGCGCGAAAGTCGGCCATCGGCATTGCCATCGATCTGACGGAGCAGGTTCTCTGGCGGGAAACGATTTAGATCGATGGGGCCGCCATGTTCGTAGTTTTGCTGAATCGCATACAGCACTTCTTCCCACTGGGTTGCTTCGTCTAAGGTAAACATGGCCTGACTGCCGAAGAAACGACGGCGATCGTTCGACCGGCCTTGCATGTCGTTCATGCTCATCCCGGTCGCGGCCAACAGCTCCATCGGGGTTACGATCTCGTCGTCGTCCAAATCGTATAAGCGCAGTCGCTCGGCGGCAGATGCTATCTCGCTCGCTTCGATAGTGCCGTTCCCGTTTTCGTCGATCAGTTGCCGCAGTGGCGAATCGGCTCGACTGCGTTCGGCTGCGTAGGAGGTTTGCCGCACAGAAAACGCCTTGGCATTGCCGCGGTTACGGCTGACTAAACGAGGCACCTCGCTCCGGTCGACCCAACCGTTCCGATTGGTATCGTACTGATTGATTAGCCGCTTACGCTCTTTCGGGTCCTCGAACGAAAGGTTTCCAAACTGGCCACTTTTCAATTCCGGCTGGTCGGCCAGTTCTTCCCAAGTGGCGGTGCCGTCGCCGTTGGTATCGGCCAGGCTAATCACGTGATCGATTAGCGACTCTAACGCTTGCTCAAACGGCTGGTTATCGATCCATAACCGCACGTCAACTCGGATGGGTCCATGCGAGGTAAACAGAAGTAACTTCTGCGGCAAAACCTCTGGCTCAATTGGCTGCTCTGCTTCTGCCGTCTCTGTCACTGTTTCTTCGGCGGCAACTTCGTCAGACGCAGGTGCCTCAGGCGATTCTTCCTGAGGCTGGTCTGCCGGAGAACTCTCGGGAGCCCCTTCGTGCGCAACAGCAATTTCCGGTGCCTTGTCTTCAGGCGTAGCAATCGTGGTATTCGACGCTGCCGGTTTGCCAAGCGGTTGCGGGCGACAACCGCAGCAACTTGCCAGCATGGCCAAGGCGATCATTAAGACGAAACGAATTGACGACGTGCCAAGCATGTTAAGCAAGTACCTGATCGATTGCGGCGCCTTCGGAAATCTTGATCGGGCGGGCTTGCGGCGAATAGTGTTCGGTCGCCGGATCGACACCAACCGCGCGGCAAAGGGTTGCCAACAAGTCCTGGACTTCCGTCTTGTTTTCGGTCACCTCCATGCCTGCCTCATCGGTCTTGCCGTAGGCCTGACCACCCGCGATACCGCCTCCTGCTAACACGCAGCTCCACGCGTCGGGGAAGTGGTCTCGCCCGGCATTGTTGTTAATGTTGGGGGTTCGTCCGAACTCACCCATCCAACAAATTGTGGTGGTTTCCAGCAACCCTCGCTCGGCCAGTTCGGTCATTAAGGTACTCCAGCCTTGGTCGAGTTCTTGCGAAAGTCGTTTGACTGCGGCGAAGTTATTTTGATGGGTATCCCAGCCTAAGCCGTTTCCACCGAGGGTCACTTCCACAAAGGGTACCCCGCGTTCGACCAGCCGCCGCGCGATCAGGCAGCCTTGGCCAAAGGTGCCGCGACCGTAAGATTCGCGAATTTCGGTTCGCTCTTGCGAGAGATCGAACGCCGAAGCGGCCTCTGGGTGCATCATTTTTACGGCCGACTGAAAAATGGTTGCCTGGGCCTCGGCGGCTCCGGCTGGATGTCCAGAGAGAAATTGCTGTTGCTGCTGTTGCCACAACGCCAAGCGAGCATCGTGTCGCGACTGATTGACTCCCGAAGGAAGCGATAAGAAATCGACCCCCAGATTGGCAAGTTCGCTCCCTTCTTCCATCGGTTGCTGCCCTGGTGGGCGGCCACCACGCGCACCGACCGTCGCCGCTGCATAGCGTGGTCCCAAGAAGCCAGGCCCTAACGCCGCACCATTTAGAAACGCACTAGGATTGACCGCTACATAGTTGGGCAAGGCCGACTCGCGATTGGCCATAGCTTTGGCCAGCGAGGCCCCGATCGCCGGATAATTGAGCGGGCCCCCAGGGCGCTGCCCAGTGTGCATAAGGTAAGTCCCTCGCAGATGATCCCCTTCCTTGGTACTCATCCCGCGCAGCACAGCCAACTTGTCGGCCTGTTGTGCCAGCCCAGTGAAGTGTTCGCTAAAACGAAGCCCCGGCACGTTGGTTTCCGTTTCTTGGAATTCACCCCCGTTCGCATGCCCTGGCTTCATATCGAAGGTATCGGTCTGGGTGGGACCACCGGCCATCCACAGCAAAATACAGCTTCGCTTCCGCTGCGGATTGGGGCCAGCCGCCGCTGCCAACTGGGGTAACCACCCGCAACTGGCCGCCCCGACTAACGCCGCAGAAGACTGCAGAAACCGTCGCCTAGAGAAGCTGGATACGTTCATCAGCATCATCCGGTTGAAAGGGAAAGCTTAGTGATTCAACATGAACTCGGCACTATTGGCCAACACCCACAATACGTCCCCCAGGGCCTGGGATTGTTCCGCAGGAGAAGCTGTCTGCAGGAACTCTTCATAGCGGGCCAACTCCGCCGAATTCGGTTCGCGACTGTAAGCGGCCAGAAACAACACCTTGAGTCGCTGCTCATCCGAAAGGAAGGGAGCCGACATCGCTTTTAGCAGGCCACTGGTTTCGGGATTCGTCGCCGTCGAAACCGGTGGACCGTTCATCAAAGCCAACGCTTGAGGCATACCGGTATCGAACGTCGTCCGATCCTTGCCAGCCGTCCGCATCCGAGCGACAAACTGCACGCGGGCTCCACCGTTAAGCCGCTCCGGCGAGTTGTCATGTAATAGGCCAACCTTCAACAGCGCGTCGTAAAGCTGCTCTGGCGTCAGCGATTTGACGGCCATGCGTGCAAAAAGCTCGGGCGGAGCTTCCGATTCGGAAACCGCTTCACTGCTTCGAGCATACGTGTCGGTAATCGCGATCGTTTGCAATAACAAACGGAGGTCGAAACCTGACTTCACAAAGTAAGTCGTTAATTCGTCGAGTAACTCTGGATGGCTGGGTAGATTTTGCGGAGACATATCGTCGGCAGGATGCACGATGCCGCGCCCCATCATGTGCGACCAAGCCCAATTAACGGCCCGACGTGGCATGAAAGGGTTGTCGCGCGAGACCATCCAAATGGCCAATTGTTGCCGCCGCGTTCCGCCAAACGAAGCATAGTCGGCATCGGTGCCTGGGAAAGCCGGCTTAACGATGTCTTCCGTCTCGGGGATCATCACTTCCCCGACGCTGCGATCGACGATATCGAACCTACCTAATCCCAGGTTGTTGTCATTGTTGGGACGTTCGAGTTGAGCAAAGAAGGCCGCCACACCCCAGAAGTCGCGTTGTTTCCAACGATCGAACGGGTGATCGTGACACTGGGCACATTCCAACTGCAGCCCCAGAAAAATCCGCGAAGTCTCAGCCGCCAACAACTCAGGCTTTAATTCCTGGGCAGCATAAAAATAGCCAGGACCGTCGTTCCCTTGCGTGGCGGTTAGAAACTCTTCCACCAAGCGATCGTAACGTGTGTTCTCGCTAAACTTGCCCCGTAGCCACTGCTGCAAGCCTTGCTCGTTCTGCAAGCTGGTCGGGTCGTCGGTCGGCTTAAGAACCAACGCCCGCCATGTGTTGGCCAAGTGCGTTGGGTGGGCAGGCGACTTCAAAAGCTGGGCGATCAGCTTCTCGCGTTTGTCTGGGGAAGTATCTTCGAGATAAGCTCGCGTCTGAGCGACGGTTGGGATGCTGCCTACCAAATCAAGATAGGCTCGGCGGATAAACTCGCCGTCGCTGGCCAGAGGAGCCGGCGTGGCTTTCTCGCTTTCCAGCTTCGCCAGGATGAGCTCGTCAATCCGAGCCGCCATGGCCTGCATCCGAGCAACTTTATCGGGAGCCGGTTCAATCGCTTGAACTTCTTCGGCGGAGAGTTCTTCAGCTTGGAGCAGAGTAGCCCCAGCGAACCACCCCAGGGCAACGACAACGCCCCAACTCGCCAACAAGTGCGATTTGCGAAACATGGTTCCGCCTTATTATCCAAAAAAGAGAGTCGATTAAGAGAACAACGGAAAAGCAATCGCGAGGTAGCCGATACCACCCAACGGGACGTTATTCTAGCAGTCTAGGGCGTTGGTTGTAAGAAAAATGTGCCTTTTCTCTCGATTCGTTGCTGCCTGCTAGCCAGAAAAATGGCTGCCGAGGTCAATCGCGTTAGCGTGCCTCCTCCGCTCCCTGAATGCCACGACTTTGTGAAGTCCCCCAGGTTTGCTCGTTATGTCGCTGACTTCCCCCGGGGGCGATGGTCAGCCAATGCCAATTGCCCTGATGCACCGTCCGGGCAATCAGCGAAATTTGCCCGACATGGTACGATAGGTGGGTCAACGAGCGTAAGAACGCTGTTGCTAGCGTTTGGGCTTCCCCGCGAATGTCAATCGACATGGATGGATTAAGCTCGTTCGCTGCGTCTATGGCCGCGATAAGCTGCTGCCAACCTTCCTCGAAATAGGCCATTAACGAGGCTCGATCACCAGGCCAATCGGCGAACTCGTCGTCTCGACTACGGCTCGGTTTCTCCCCATCGGTGGTTTGAAAGTCGGTCCAACGGCTGGCCAAATTCCCTCCAAGATGCCGTAGTAAAACCGCGACGGAATTGATTTCCGCCGCGGGTCGCTGAAAGAACTCTTCGTCGGTCAACTGCGAAAGCGTTGCATCGATCATTTTCCGATACGATACCGCCGTGACGTGAAGGGCTTCGGTCCAAGGTTTTTGAGTATTCATACATTGAACCTTACCCGGCTACGCAGAGCGGAACTAGCACACAACTACTTGGCCTTCTTCGCCTTCAATTCGGCGGCTGCGCGGCGGCCCTGAACGGCTTCCACTTCCTGAGCTTGTCCCCAGAAGTACATTAGCAATCCGAACACCGCACCGACCACACTAGCCGAAATTACCAGGAACGGACTTTGGGTAAAGCTCGAGTTTTCAACGGCGGCTTGCGTGGTTAACACCAAGCCAATCACACTGATCACCAAGCCAAACGCATCGGAAATGATCTCGCGAGGACTGAAACCAAGGTGGGCCATGACGACTAATTTGCCAATCACCAATTGAAGGGCAAAGCTCACCACGCCTGCGAACATCAGCGAGAACGCCACCCAGTGAAACAGCGGAAACGAAAATGCTTCGGCCAGCATGTAAATAGGCGTTAAGATACCAGCGGACGTATCTTTAGCGGCGGTCGATTGATCGACCTTATCGGCGATCTTTTCGATATCTTTAGGCATCTCGGTCGGCGGTTCTTTAATCTCTTTCGGTTCCGGGGCGGCTGGCTCTGTCTTCGCTTCTGCGTTCGTGCCCTCCTGCACCTTTCCCGCCTCAGGTGCAGCGGCATTTTCTACTTGGGGCGTTGGGGGAAGCTCTGGCGTAGGCTCGTCTTGCCCCCAAGCCGGAGGCGAAAACACAACAAACGCCAAGACAATTAGGGACAACAAAGCTATCGGACGAGACATGGCTTCAGCCTTTCCAAAACAAACCGCACAAAAGGGGAGTTCGCCGCTGCTTCGATTCTCGCGGCACGTGAGGGAGACAGGCATCGCTTTTCGGGAGAAATACTCCGACGAAGCCCTCCTTGGGTTCACGTGAACACGAAAGCACTCGGCTTAGTGAGGTATTCGCTCAAGCGAGCTCGATCTTGAAATCAATCTCTCCGCAATATCTGCCCCACCAGAATGCCAGTTCAAAAAAAACGGTCGCCTGATCCTTCCAGGACAAGACGACCGCATCAAAACATTGTGCGAGCAAAGCTGATTTGTGCCCGCCGGTTACGGAGCCGGATGCAAGCCAGGTAACTCAGGCGGTCTGACACGCAACTTCGGTTCCTCCAAAGTCGAAAGAAATGTAGCCAGATCGACCAGGTCTTGCTTGTTGAGCCCTAGCGGCTTGAGGTGCGGCGACTTGGTTGGAAAAAGGGCGTCGTCTTGCTGGTGCTCTTTCCGCTTGAGGGTCGGCATGCCGGCGTTGTACATGTTGAGCACGCCTGGCAATTGAAAAAGACCATTGTGCATCAGCGGCCCGGTGGCGGTCACATCGCGGAGCGTAGGTGTGCGAAACCGTCCGACGTCGGCAGGATCGCCGGTCACGTTGTAGCGACCTAAGTCCTCGTACTTGCGACCATAATAGCTAAGCCCAACGTCGTGGAACTTGCCATCGCTAAACAGCGGACCATGATGGCAGTTCATGCAACGGGCCTCACGGCGAAAGAGATCCATTCCACGCATGGCAGCGTCCGACATGACCTCTGGCCGCCCTTTCATAAACGCATCGAAACGCGTTCGGCCATGCACGGCGGATCGCTCGAAGCAGGCAATCGCTTGCCCGACCTTTTCGATCGTGACTTCTTCGTCGCCAAACGCTTCGCCAAACATTTTTTGATACGGCGTAATCGAAGCCACCGTGTTACGCACATGATCGGCACTGGCGTGCATCTCATCCGGGTTCAGCAACACGGCAACGGCTTGGTCTTCCAACGTCTGGGCCCGTCCATCCCAGAAGAACTGCTCTTGAAAAGCAGCAAAGCGGGTTGTGGGTGCGTTCCGAGCAAGCATCTTCCGAGCATTACCAAAGCTCGTCGTGCGTCCGTCGCTCCACGCTAGATCGGGGTCGTGGCACGAAGCACATGCCATCTGCCCGGTACCAGAAAGGCGTGGATCGAAAAACAACGCATGCCCTAAGGCTTCTTTCGCTTCGCTATAAGGATTATTCGCCGGATGCTGTACCTCAGGCAAAAGCCCAATCTCTTGCCACTTCACATCGGCATCGACATTCGGAGCCGGCCACTTGTCTGGCGATTGCGAATAAACCTCCCGCAACTCGCTGGCCAATTGTGCCCGCTCGGCCTCGGACTTCTCAGGCCGCGGCTTCAAACGCGTGTTGCTGGTGGTTGCCTGGGGTGGGGGTGCTGTTTCCAAACGTTGCTTCAAAGCCGTCACGACGTCCGCCATCTCGGCTTGTGCCAACTCGAAGCGTTCGCCAGGCTGGGCCACGTGAGGTCGCATGTGCTTCGATAGCGAGCGAATCGATAGCGGCGACTGACCGCCGTTGCTCGTCATTCGATGACACAAAGCACATTGAGCCGCATAAGTGGCATGCTTCATGGTGCCATATTCAACGAACAACGATTGAGCCGTATCAGGCACAAAGCGAAATGAGCTTGTAGGGTCCAACACCGTCCCTGCTCGCGTACGATGAAAGATCCAATGGCTGGAACCATCACGGCTGCTGCTGCGATGCTCAGGCGAAAGTTCAAATGGTTTCTGAACGACACGAATGCGTACTTCATCGATGATCGGCGTTGCGACCGGCTGCAATTGATCGTCAACAACAACCAAAGATTGCACCAAGGCGGTTTGCACGCCATCGGGAAGTCGCTCTGCCAATTCAGAAGTATCGACTTCACCCACTGCAGCAACTATCTGCTCCCCTTCGCTACGGCTACCAGCATTCAAATAAACACGCGAAGCATGCAGCGAACGATGGGCCTGAAATAGGACCGAACTCTTACGCCCAATCTCGACCCAAGGAGAATCTGAGGAGATTTCGGCCAGCAGTAGATCACGCGGCAAAAAGGCCTCGCCCGGAGAAACAGGCTTTGCGTCTGTAGCAAATTGATCCTGAAGTGCCTCATAGCCGGAAGGAAGTTTCTGCAACTGCTCTGATGGTAAAGCCAATGCTTCAATGGCTTGGGCCATGCTGGACAGCAACTGGGGATCATCGAGCTTCTTTTGCTCCAACTGCCACCAAACGCTCATCAAATCCCACTGCAACAGAACTTGATGGCTAGGTTGCGCAAACCATTCGTTGAATTGAGCCGGATCGGCTGCGATGATTTGAGCAAGCAGTTGCAGCAGTTCTTTCCGCTGCTCTGCCGTAAATTCTCGGACGGGAGAAACACGCACGTCACCGCCAAACCACTTACGATCCTCGTCGGTACCTGCTCGTTTTCCGAAGTACCACTTTGCCTGATAGAACTCTTCGAGGGAGAGCCCACTGCGTTCCATCTCGGTGGGCAATTGCGATTGAATCTCTTCCGGCACAAGTTCAGCGAGAAACAAAATCGCCTGTAAGCGATTCAGGGGATGAGCAGGATCGGCGTTGTACACGGCTTGAGGTTTACCCGAAGTCGGCAAACCTTCCCACGCATTTCCGGGTGGGTAAATTACCGCTTGCTGCTGGGCAAAAAGGCTTTGGCAGCTTAAGCCACACAACAGCAAAGCCAAAAACAATACGGCACGTCGAACCAGAGACGCGTCTGCCGAATCGTAAACCATTAGTACTCTCCTACCACTTCGCCGCCGGCGATTGTCAACAAGGAAGCGACAATATCTGGGCTCGTTGTTTCGGTTAAGAATCGAACCGAACCATCCACCAAAGCGACATTCGCCCCACCAGGATGAAACGCATAAATCCCGTAGTAGTTCGACCCATTGACCATCATCGGTCCAGGGTAGCTCCACTGCTTGGTTTCGTCAGCGATTGAACCATCGAACGCAAAACCACGCACGACAAAGAGATTGCCTTCTGCCCAGCTACAAACAGAAACATAGTTCGACGAGGCACTGCTATAGAGTCCTGAGTCTGGAACTTGTCTTGTCCCTTCCCACTTTTGAGGCCGCGCGGCTGACTCAACAAACCCAATCGAATTCGAGGTTCCATCGGTCACATCACGAATCCGGCGGCCTTTCTCACCCGGCTTTACCGATCCCTTAAAGAGACCATCGATGCTTTCTGGCTCGGGATAAGAAACCACCGCTGGGTTTTTCCATAATTTGGAATTAGGGCCAGCTGAGCCAGCGTAATCCGTACCGATCGACCCCCATTCTTCCGGGCTGGAGGAAGTAGAACGCTTGAACTTTGGATGCGGAATAGGACCGCCAGGCGTACTGGGACAAAGCATGAACGGCACTGGATATTGAACGGCTTCGCGATTCTTGATGTCGTTGAACTTCACCGAGTAATCGTAAATGTTCGCTAGGGGATTCTGCTCCATGTAAGGAAGAATCTGGGCGCACCAATAGTGCGATGCTCCATTGCCGGAGACGCTGGTAGGAAAACAATCATGAGCGGCGTGGAAATTTTGCATTCCTAAGCCAATTTGCTTGAGATTGTTCAAGCAATGCATCCGTCGAGCGGCCTCGCGGGCCTGTTGGACGGCGGGAAGGAGCATGGCAATCAGAATACCGATGATCGCAATCACGACCAGCAGTTCGACGAGTGTAAACCCTTTACGTTGAATCATTTAAGCCACCAAACTATCGGTTGATGTGGGAGGGTTGGGTTCTGGCAGGCTGGCGGTGGCACGCTTACCAATACAGAGACACAGTCTCAATACGAGCCCTTAGAATACGAACCTTTACCTCCCAAATCAACGCCCCAATCGGGGAGACTGCAGTGGTTTATCCCCAAAAATCGTCAAAAAAGGGCCGCATTGCTGCCTGACTTGTCGCCATGGCCATTTTCTGTCGTGCTGCAACCCTTATTCAAAACAGGACACCGCCTGGTGATCCGAATGGATCGAGCGTTTTCCCACTTCCGCTAACAGTCTGTTGATTTTCTGCTTCGTGAGCGAGTTATTGAGATTGGAGCGAGTGCAAGGCGTGAAACCGCAGGCATATCCACGAGATATGTCGAGGAATTCACAACGCCGCAATCGGTCCAATCTCAATAACGTAGCCGATCTGAGAAATTCAACAGGCTGCTAAGGTGCATAAGGCAAGATGTGATACAGACCAGCTTGCTGGATCACAGGGAAGAATCCGTTAAATTTCACGACGCGGCGATTCCCGTCGTGAAATCAAATCACCGTCGACGACATGGCTTCAGGATGAAAACGCTGAACCGATTTGATAAGTCGATCGCGATCGATGGGCTTAGTGGCATAAGCAGAACACCCAGCGTCTAAACACTTCTTTAAATCGCCTGACATCGCATGAGCGGTTAAGGCCACGATTGGTAAGCGGGCACCTTTCGCGCGTAATAGTCGAGCCGCTTCGTACCCGTCCATCTCCGGCATTTGCATATCGGTCAACACGACATCGCAAGGGGACGGGTCTTTCAGTTCCCCTTCGACGGTTCCATCGACCGTCATTTTTTCGATCAATAACTTGCCGTTTTCAACCGTGTCGACTTCAGCGCCTGCTTTGCGTAAGTGAAAGGAGATCAAGCGAATATTATCGGGGCCATCTTCGGCCAACAGAATCTTCATCCCCTGCAGCGGGCGCTTGTGCTCTTTCGCCTTTGCTTGATCGGATGAATCTACTTTCCCAATCGCTTCGAGGTGCTCAGTGGGTTCAAGCCAATTACTATCGTGAATATTGTCGATGAACAACGAGACACAGAAGGTGCTCCCAATACCAATCTCACTGGTAATGGTGATATCTCCGCCTAAGATTTCGGCGAGCCGTTTGCTGATGCGGAGCCCTAGGCCCGTTCCTCCGAAACGCCGTGTCATTGAGTTGTCGGCTTGCACAAAGGCCTGGAACAACCTTTCCATTTGCATCTCGGTCATGCCGATGCCGCTATCTTCGACAGCGATTTGCACTGCTTTCGATGTAGAATCGTAGCGGCATTGAACTCGCACACAGCCAATCTCGGTGAACTTGATCGCATTCCCTACTAGGTTCACTAAGATTTGCCGTAACCGAATCGGATCGCATGGAATGACCTTGGGGATTTTGGTCTCGATGGTCGCACTAAGCGCCAACCCCTTGGCGGCCGCTTTGACTTGCATCAATTCCATCACTTCCCGAACCACCATATCGATTCGGGTGGGAACCGACTCGACGGTCATCTTGCCGGCTTCGATCTTCGAGAGATCGAGGATATCGTTGATGATCATCAACAGATGCTCGCCGTTACGACGAATGGTATTGATGTACTCCATTCGGTCGTTGAGCGACACCTCACGATGCTGCTCTTCGGCCAGCAGATCGGTATACCCAAGAATGGCGGTCATGGGCGTTCTGATCTCGTGGCTCATGTTCGCCAGAAACTCGCTCTTGGTTTGGTTGGCCGCCTCAGCCCGACTCCGAGCCTCGCGCAACTCATTCTCAGTTCGCCGCTGCTTGGTGATATCGCGCATGGCTGTCAATATCTGAGTGGAAGCGCCGTCATGTCTCACATTGCCCACGACAACGGCGTGCATTTCAACTAAACGCACTGTTCCTCGGAAGCCGATCATCTGGAATTCGGTATGGGCATCCCTTCCAGCAACTGCCTCTTTCAACGTGTGCAAAACCGCCGCATGACCATCATCGGGAACCTGATCTAGTAGCGAGCAGCCACGCAATTGACGGCGAGAATAAGCCTCCCACAGCTTGAGCCCTTCTGGGTTGATATTCAACACACGACCGTCGGCGTCTAAGAGAGCGACCCCGACCGGCACGTTAATGAAAATGGCGGTGAAGCGATGGGCGTTTTGCTCGGCTTCGTCCTTCGCCGTCTTCAAATCAACCGTCATCGTTTCCGCAAGTTGGATCGCTTGTCGTCGCGAGCTTCCCATATTCCAGACCACAGCCGCAACGAGGAATGTCAACAAGCCGCCAAAGAGAATCGTAATCTCTGGACGCATGAAACTGATCGTCTTATCGAAATTCGGATTGCTAGTAATCTGTACCGTCCAATGTCGTCCCCCAATTTGCTCGGGAAACGATTTAATGAACTGAGGTCGATAACTTGCCTTGGCCACGCCACCTTCGGGGAAGTGAAATCCGTGACCACAGAATAGCTTGGAAGAGGGATCCAAGGCCGTGTCGTCGTAAACTTCAATGTCCAGCATTTCATCTGCAGACTGAATGATTCCTTCCAATGCAAGTTCCGAGGTAATCGGCATGTAGGCCCACCCCATGAATGCCTTATCTCGCTCCTCAGCCGTATTACGTGGCATGCCAGTCTCGTAGACGGCCAAGTAATACAGAAAACCGTTATGATTCAGTTGATCCTGAACCAAATTAATCTTCGCCGTCAATGTCGGAAGCCCGGTCTGAATCGCTTTATCGGCGGCTTCGCGTCGATTTCTCTCAGAGCCAACATCTAAGCCCCACGCTGCTTGATTTCTCGCAAGTGGTTCGATATGGCAAATCACGTAATAGTTGTCATGCTCCTTGACGCTTCCAGCCGACTTGATCTTAAAATCGCGACCCAAGTTTTCATGAGCCCAATTCAAAAAGGCGTCGCGCTGGCTAGATTGAACCCGGCGAATGAAGCCTTGCCCCATTGCCCCAGGAAAACTCTCGACAGGGTTGACCACCTCGCAATAATTGCGGAACTCCTTCAGGCTGACCTCTTCGCTTGCCTCGTGCAAACCACGCAGTGCCTTCAAGCCATACTCGAAGTTCGCCATGCGTCGCGTCATTTCCACTTTGACGCGCTCGGCCAACGCATCGAATTTCGCTTCCGAATCGCGGCGAGATTCGTAGGCCATCCAAATGGTGGCAAGCGTCGTTAACAACACGCCACACGCCATGATTGCGAAAAAGGGGCGAACCACATCCCCGCTTAACGCCTTACCATCGTGATACGCCCAAGCTGTCAGCGCACGATAAACCACCACGGGCCCGGCTAACAGCATCGCCAAGCTCAGGAATATCATTCGTGATGCTGCATCCGGAAACCGAGGTGCCACCAGCGGTAGCAACAGTTCCGATACAAAAAATGCCAGGCAAACCGTCACTATGAGTTCGACGACGACCCGTAATAGGAACTTGCGGGAGTGCATTTCCTACGTTGCCCCTGTCGTAGGTAATTCGAATCGAGAGGGCAACTTCGCCCAGTCAACCTACCCGTTATCGACCCCCCAGGCAGCAATCTCTATCGCGCCTTTCCGCAGGTTGCTCCAAAATGACGGGGGAGGCCTTTTCTGTAACGAGATACGTTGAATATCCGGATTGTGCCAGCCAGAAACGCGGCACTCATCGGGTAGAAACGGGGCGGGAACGAAAGCGAATGGGAAGCTCCCATTGGGCGACAATAGGCTCTCCATCTTGCATCGTAGGTACACCACGCCACGACCGCACTGCGGCTACTGCTGCACTGTCCAGAATGGGGTAACCGCTGCTTCTGACGATCGTCACCTCACTTACCGTCCCATCGAGATCGATCGTTAAACGCAGTAAAACCTCTCCCTTCCAGCCTCTGCGAAGTGCTTCCGCAGGGTAGACCGGTGGCAGGTTTTGTGAGAAATCTGGCGGGGTCTTCTTGCTCGTTCCCAAAGGAGCCGGCTTGGCTTGGGCCAACGAGGCGACCTCGAAGGTGCGCGTTTTACGTTCAAGCCGCTTGACCTCCGGCTCTACCAGTTCGGGCTGACGTTTGAACTGCCGGCGCTGGTCAACTTGAACCTTAGGGGTCGCAGGCTGCTCGACCAAGAGAGAAGAATGCTCAACGGTGGGCTGAAGATCGAGCGTCTCTTTCGCGATGGTAGCATCGGGCTCAACGTTGGCCGTCGATTCCTCTGCTTCCATTTCGCTTTGCACCACTTCCACCGGTTCCGGCTCACTTAGCGGGGTTGGCGGAGCAAAGGTGGCCGAAATGTTGACCGCCTGACGCTGCCCGGCGAACTCGGTTGTGACCAACATGGCCGACCCTTTCCAGGCAATCGCCAGCAACACGATTGCATGGGACCACACAGAAAAATGGATGGCAAATTGTCGGGTTGCTAAATGCCGCATGTCTCTGACCAAGCCACGGCAACAACCACCGAGGGAAACTGGCCTTTCAAAGGGAGCTTCCCTGGGTCTATCCGCAAGTTCAGACAGGGAACTCTATTTGGTCAAATACAGACGCCCGTTAGAGGTCGCCTTCAAACAATAAAGCGTGCCACCGTGATCGATCCAAACCTGCCGCTGGCCCTGTAAGAGGTCCTGAGAGGCAATCGGCGAACAACGATCTTGATCAGCAGAAACACGCTGAAGCGGTCGATCGGTTACCTGGACACCGCTCATGTCATCATAGCTACCATGCATCGCGCTGAACACTTCTACTAGAGGAATCGGACGAATCCCCTGACAGGGTTTCGTGGAACATCGTTTTTTGAAAAATCGCCCGGCTTTCCGTAATTTGCCAGAGGGCAATTCTCACATTGCAATTGGCGCGCCAGCGACAATTCAAGCGATTTTCTTGGGCAAAACGGCAAACACTGTCGCGCAGCACGACACCGATGTCGCCAGATACGACAAACACTCTAGTAAAGCCAGGCAATCTCTAGCGGTTTCAAGCATTCCTCCGAATTCAACCGAGCTTGCTGCCGAAGGTGACTGATACCCCACTTTCATCTGAAGACCGAGCTCACCTCTAGCTGCAGAGCCAAGAGGGCCGGTTTTCGCCTGGAGCCAGCACTCTCACGATGTCTCAAATTCAACTTTCTTTGACCGCGTTATTACTGGGGACGATTTCCCAGGCCGCTTTCTCGCAAGAGCTCTCCCCTGCCCCTTCGATGCAACCGATTGTTTGGCAAGACGAAACTCCACGCCTCCCCCCGGTCGACGTACTTCCCAACGACCAATCTGAGCCAGCCCAGCAAACACTTCCCAATGTGATCGACGAGAATTCGATCTTCAACGATGCGGCAGAGTTCGATGCGCTGTTTCCCGCGCTGTCGGACCAAATGTTGCAAAGCTGGAGCGACGGTACCCGAGGAGCACCACTGTCTCTCTTCGATAACCCCCGCGCCATCGACATCATCTCGCAGCAACGCTTGCTGGAAAAAGCACCACTCGACATGGGCCAGGCTTTGGAGAATGAAGTGGGGGTTATGGTTCAACGAACCGGACGTGGGCAATCCTCTCCCTATGTCCGAGGTTTGACTGGCCAACAAGTCTTGATCATGGTCGACGGAGTCCGCATGACCAACGCTACGTTTCGGAGTGGCCCCAATCAATACTTCAACACAATCGATCCCAACACGGTCGATCACATTGAAGTCATTCGCGGCCCTGGTAGTGTGCTGTACGGAAGTGATGCAATCGGCGGTGTCATTAATGTAGTTACCAAGAGCGCGAACTACACCAGCTACAACTACTTAACCGGCGGCACCATTCAACGTTTCAGCTCCGCCGACCTGGGCTATACCGGGCGTGTGAGTGTCGAAGGATTCACGGAATCGACCGGGTTCTATGGCGGCGGTACTTACGGCAATTACAACAACCTCGATATCGGCGGTTCTCCTGATGCTCCGGTAGGATTTGACGTCGGCCGTCAACCGGCAACCAGTTGGCGTTACAATGCTGCTGACCTGAAAGTCACCTACTTGGTGGATGACACCTCGGAGCTTATTTTTGGTCTGCAACATTATCGCGGCGAAGATATCTTCCGCACTGATCGCTATCCTGCCAATCGCGAATCGATTTTTGATCCCCAAGTTCGCGATCTGTATTACTTGCGGTATCAAGGGATCTGCGATGTAGGGTTAGCTGACTTTTATCAAATAACGACCTCGCTACAACGTACCGACGAGCTACGTAAAGACCGAGACTTTCGCCCCGGCAAAGATCCCAACGTTGTCAGCGAACGCAGCTTCTTTGACGAACAGTTCGGCCTGACGTTTTCGTTCATGAAATCGCTCGATCGCTGGGGAACCGTTTCTTACGGGTTCGATTGGTACCACGACGAAATTGGTTCGGCCCGTAGCGATATCAACTACGGCACCGTTCCTCCCACCGTCACCCATCGCCCCGGCGAGATCCCTAACGATTCTTTTTACTCTCGGTACGGCGGATATGTGCAATGGGAAGGTGAGCTAACCGAAAAGTTGCTGCTTACCGGAGGTGTTCGTTACGAGCATACGACGGCCGGAGCAACGGTTACCGTAGGCTCGATCAGCGATCATATTGACCCTGAATACCAAGACTGGGTCGGCAACATCGGTTTGACTTACAAGCTGACCGACGAGCTTCACCTGGTGGGATCGATCAGCGAAGGCTTCCGCGCCCCAAACATCGACGACCTGGCAGCGATCAACGGAAATGTCTTTGTGGGGACTCAACTTCCCAACCCCAATTTGATGCCCGAGAATAGCATCACTTACGAGATCGGCTCGAAGATGAACACCGAGCGATTCCGTGCCCAGACGTATGTCTGGTGGAACGACTTACAAAACTACATCGACACCAGTGCCCCCAATACAATGCAACTGCTTGACCGCTCGAATGGCCATGCCTATTTGAACGGCGTCGAGTTCTCTGCCGAATACCAGCTCAGCTACAACTGGAGCGTGTACGGCAACTATTGGTATACCTATGGGCAGAACCTGGAGAAGGACGAACCGCTTTCTCGTATTCCTCCCCAGCAAGGCACTTTGGGCATTCGTAAACGCTGGAATGAAGGTCGCGACTGGTTCGATACGTACGCTTGGCTCGTGGACAAGCAAGACCGGCTTTCGGCTCGCGACAAGTCCGATCCCAATCGTATCCCGCCTGGGGGCACGCCCGGTTTCGCGACTTTGAACTTTCGCTACGGCCGGATGATCTCGCCCCGCCAGCGCGTCTCACTGAACGTCGAAAACATCTTCGACGAACAGTACCGCGTGCATGGCTCCGGCAGCGACGGACCAGGGATCAATGCCCTGCTTTCGTACGAACTGACCCACTAATGCAGGCGGCTTAAACCGGCGACCTCAGCCGCTGTTTCCTTTGTCGAAAAAAACAGCGGCTAGAGTGGCTGAGTAAAGCGATGCGTCGGCACCGGGCGACCAGGCCGGAAGCTTTGCGTTTGATGGAATTCAACCTTCAGGCCGTGCTTGTCGGCAACGGCCTGGACCACCTTTTCGACCTCGGCTTGCAATGTTTCAGGATCGATCGCGACCCGTGCGTTCACCACGATCTCGGCGGTTTTGGTTTGGCAATTTGATTCTAGGGACATGACCGCCGGCGTATCGCTGCTCACCAGGTTGGCCACACCATAAGCACCTTCCCACAAGCCAATTGTCTTCAAGTGAGCGGTCTCGGCCTGGGCGTTCGCCAGTTCGCTGCGCAGCCCTTCCACAATTCCGAGCAACACTTCATCCAACGCAAAGGCCTTGTCGGCGGTCACCTTCATGCTGCCGTTCAGCCAGCCAAGCTCAGCTTCCCCTTCCGCATAGACATCGTAGTCCAGTTCTAAAATCTTCTGCCCAAATGCACCGCGTTGGTCGAGCATGTCGATCAAGCCAGCGAAGCCCTCTCCTGTTTTAGCAGACTGGCGTAAAATCGGTGTCCCAGGTGCAAACTTCTGAATGAGCCCCACAAGCTCCTCAACCTGCTCGGCACTGAGTTCATCAATTCGATTAACGATTAGAAAGTCTGCTTCTTCAAGCTGCTTCTCAAAGATGTAAGCAGCCTTCGGCGAAAACCCAGCATTGGCCTCCTGCCGCAAAATTCGCAAACCGTGCGACGGTTTCAAAATAACCCCATACGGTGCGACATCGAACTGGGCTTTAAACAAACGCATCAGCGGTTGAATCACCGTTGCAACCAGATCGGTACAACTCCCGACCGGCTCGGCGATCACCACATCTGGTCGCTCTTCCGCCGACAGCTTCTCGACGGTGGAAGTCAGTTCGTTGAAGTTGCAACAGAAGCAGGCCCCAGCGACTTCGCCCACTTGCAGCCCTTGAGACCGTAGCAAGTTGGTATCCACAAGATCGGCGGCCTGATCATTTGTCACGACACCCACCTTCAGCCCTTGGTCTTGATAAGCCTTGGCCAAACGGCCAATCGTGGTGGTTTTGCCTGCTCCCAAAAAACCACCGATCATGACAAATCGAATCTTGGGAGTAGTGGTCGTCATAACGAAAGCCCTGCCGATGGAGAGAGTGTTTAAGAGAATGCCAACATTCTTACGCAATTAAGAATAATGCTTTCCCCCCTGCACTTCAAGCAAGTCCGGCATCGGACGGACAAGAATCGGCGAAAGGGGCAACCATCTTTAAAAGATAGGCCCCTGCCACCCAAGACTGAGCGATAGTGCGTCAGCCCCCAATTGTTTTCAAGCGTACTTACTTCGCTGCGTTCGGCTTAGCCGTGCATATCGAAGCTTTCGACCAGCTCTTTCAGCGACTGAGCTTGAGCTCCAAGCTCTTCGGCACTGGCGGCCATTTCTTCGCTGGAAGCGGTTGACTGTTCGGTAACCCCAGCCACTTGCTGGACCGAGCTGTAAACCTCTTGAGCCATGCTGATCTGCTCGTCGGTCGCCGCAGCGATCTCGGCGATCTTGCTCGACGTCGATTCGACGGCGGCAACAATCTTCTCTAAGGCCGATCCGGCTTGAGAACTCAGTTCCACACCGTTGGCAACACGAGCGGTCGATTCCTTGATCAACGCGGAAACGTCCTTGGCTGCATCGCTGGCTCGTTCGGCCAACTTTCGCACTTCGTCCGCCACCACGGCAAATCCCAGGCCATGTTCACCGGCCCGAGCTGCCTCGATCGCTGCATTCAAAGCGAGCAAGTTGGTCTGGCTGGCAATCTCGCTGATCACCTGAATGATGTCACCGATCTGTTCGGAAGAAGCTTTAATCAAGTCCATCGCCTCGCCCGACTTGGTAACCGCATGGCCACCATCGACGGCGATTCGACTGGTCTCGGTAGCCAGCTTATCGGTTTCGTTGGCACGGTCACGGACCCCTTGAATGGAGCGGGTCAGCTCTTGTGCCGATGCGCTGATTTCTTCGACTGCGGCACTTTGCGTTTGAGCCCCTTCAGCCAATGTTTGCGAAGCTTCGCTGACCGTCGTGGCACTGTCGGTGAACTGATTGGCACTTTCGTTGACGTTGGCAATCAGTTCCGCCATTTCCATCCGCATACGAACCTGACGAGTGACGTCGGTGGCATACTTCACCACTTTGTACGGCTTGCCGTTCAGGTCGAGAATTGGGTTGTACGAGGCTTGAATCCAGACTTCTTTGCCCCCCTTACCAATTCGCTTGTACTCCTTCGCTTCGTATTCACCGCGATTGAGCTTCGCCCAAAATTCACGGTACTCGGCACTAGCCGCGAAGTCGTTTTCCACAAAGATTTGATGATGACGTCCCTGAATTTCGCCCAGCGTGTAGCCGAGCGTTTGCAGGAAATTATCGTTGGCCGTGCGAACGGTGCCGTCCATGTTGAACTCGATCACGGCTTGTGCCTTGTTGATCGCTTCCAATTGGCCAGAGTAATCCGCGTTCTTCAACTTGACTTCGGTAACGTCAGTAGCAAATTTGACGACTTTGTAAGGCTTGCCGTTGGGATCTAAGATTGGGTTGTAGGAGGCTTGAATCCAAACTTCCTTCCCTCCCTTGCCAATTCGCTTGTACTCCTTCGCTTCGTATTCACCACGGTTGAGCTTCTCCCAGAACCGGCGATACTCGGGGCTGCGGGCAAATTCCGCTTCGACGAACATCTGATGATGCTGTCCCTGGATTTCATTCAACGAATAGCCAAGCGTGTTAAGAAAGTTCTCGTTGGCCGTGATGACCGTGCCATCCATGGCGAACTCGATGACCGCCTGGACCTTGTCAATCGCTTCCAACTGGCCTTCGAGATTAGCTTCGGCCAACTTTTGTTCGGTCACGTCGGTGGCGTATTTGACGACCTTGATCGTTTTGCCGTGGTCATCCAAGATCGGGTTGTAGCTGGCTTGAATCCAGATTTCCTTGCCACCCTTTCCTAAACGCTTAAATTGGCCTGCTTCAAAGCTTCCCGAGGCAAGCTTATCCCAAAACCGGCGGTACTCGGCACTGTTGGCGTAGGCAGGTTCGACAAACATCCGATGATGCTGTCCCTGAATTTCATCCAAAGAATACCCCACGGCATTCAAGAAGTTGTTGTTGGCAGTCAAGATCGTCCCGTCGGGCGAAAATTCGATCACCGCTTGAGATCGATTGATTGCCGCGTTTTCAGCCTTGAGCAAGTCAATCTCGTGCCGTAGCGTTTCTTCGGCCGAGCTTCGACGATTGGCAGGGCTCTTGGTGCTGGTTGATTTGGTTGTCTTACTAGGAGCTTCGAGCGTTGCGGTATTCGGCATTGGAAAATCTCCGGCCAATAAATTGCAAGGTTAGCGAACTGAAACAGCAAGACCTGCTGACCTATCCGAACCCCAACTGTAGAAGCAGTCGAGCAAAGTCTCGAAGCTATCTACGTCTCGTCAACATCATGTCAAACCAGAATGGCCAAATACTAACCTCCATTTTTTCCAAATCCCCACGAAAGGGCGAGAAGCAGCTTTCCAAACCCCTTGCGAGTACCGCACTTAGCGCGCATACCCCATAGGTGCAGTATGACTACAGCAAATAGTCCGACTATAGCAAATAAGCCAGTTAAATAACCTATTAAAGAAGCCCAGTATCCCTTGCAAACCTCATTTTCTAGGGAAAGTCTTCGCATCTCTATTCCACTTTGGTCATGCCATCTCTGGGCGAGGTTTACGCTGAAAAAATAGACCTCGATGACGGTAAGCTTCTCAATCGCTTCTCGTCGCTCTTTCTGTCCAACGAACGCTCCCACTCGATTCCATGGTGCGTTTCACAACCATTAGACAGGCTTTCAGCCGCCCCAACATCAAGCTCTATCCCTTTAAAACCAATCTATAAGCAACAATACTCCAAACACCTCCCCCTTTGGTACATCCGAGATATAGGAGCATTACGTCTCATTATTCATTAGTTCTAATTGTCATTATGGTTCCGTGAACGGACGGCAAACGAAACACTTCTCAAAAAGTAAACGCTGCCTCTCATTAACTTTGCCTAAAAAAGTATAGAAAATGGTTTTAGCTATTCGTACTCTATTACCCCCAATAGTCTTATTCACACTCATCCCATCGACTGCCGCGTGGCGGTGAAAGGCACCTTCATGAAAATGTGTCCGTCCCCCTCTGAACCTGTTTCTCCCCCACGTCGTGGGTTTACGCTCGTTGAATTGCTGGTGGTGATTGCCATCATCGGTGTTTTGATTGCCCTGCTACTTCCAGCTGTGCAACAAGCCCGTGAAGCAGCACGGCGAATGCAGTGCACCAATAACCTGAAGAATATTGGGCTGGCGTTGCACAATTATCACGATACTTATCAGAAGCTCCCCTACCTCGGCTTCGATGATTACAGCGGCGACACCATCTCAGCCTTCGGACGCATCTTGCCGTTTATCGAGCAGAACGCTTTGTACGAGACGCTTGACTTCACGCACGTTCGGGCAAACGACGGACGCAACACGCTTTACCGCACAACCCCGCTCAACGTCTACTCGTGCCCGTCGGAAACCGTCACCTTGGGTGAATCGAACAGCGGCAATCATCACTGGTCGCATCAACGCTACAGCTATGGTCTGTGCGTGGGTAACACCAATTATGCCCAACAGGATGCCAACAACTGGGATGGCTTGTGGACCTACAAAAACGGTGGATCTGCCTTCAAGATGGGCTACGAGATCTTCGGTCTGAACATCGTCACCGACGGCACCAGCAACACCATCATGGCTTCTGAACTGCCGATGAACACCAACGATCAAGGTTGGCAAGGCATGTACGCTGCCGGGGTTTACGCTTCCGGTGCTGGTTTCACTGGTTACCTTGGCCCCAACACCCGATCGTCGGTCGACGGGGGACGTCGTTGCTGGGATTCGAAAGACTACATTCAGAAAATCCCTTGCCACAACAGTGGCGATAACTGGCGTAGCGCCACCTTTGCCGCTTTCAGCATGCACCCAGGCGGTGTGAACGCCGCTAACTTCGACGCTTCGGTTACCTTCGTTCCTGAAACGATCGATATTTGGACCTGGCGTGCACGCACCTCCACCAACGGTGGCGAAGTGATTAACAACAACTAACTGCCACATGCCGCGGCGTTACCCTTAACCTACAACACCCGGTGGAGAATTCCCGTATGCTTTCCTCGCAATTGGCCAAGCGATTCCCTGGCCTTGTGATCCTTACCGCCTGCGTCGCTTTGGTCGGTTGCGGCCCCAGCGATGGCATGCTGAATATCAACGGCACCATCACCATGGATGGCAAGCCGGTCGAGGCAGGATCGATCACCATCACTCCGGTAGATGGCAGCAGCAAAGTTGGTGGCGGTACTTTTGAAAACGGGACGTTCTCGACACGAGCGGCCCCGGGCGAAATGGCCGTTCAGATTCGAGGGCACGAGATCATTCAGCTCCCCCATCCCACCAAGGAACAGGTCGAACGCGGCCTCGATACCGAACGTCGTGAAATCATTCCGGCGGCTTACAACAACGCCTCGAAACTGCGAATCGATATCAGCCCAGACAACACCACGTTTGATTTCGCTTTGACAAAAGATGGCAAAATTCCTGAAGGAATGTCGACCAATAAATAAATCGTACGCCATTCACACGGACAGGGGTGACTGACCTGGCAGGGTCTGTCACCCTTTTTTTATGCGCCGTCCCGTCGCTTATTGCGCCTATTCTCGCTCGACTCGAATTCGCTGCAGCGTCTGACTCGGCTCAATCACAAGCGTTCGCCCATCAAGCTTCGCGTCGCCGGTAGCCAGTTTCCAATTGCCCTCTGGCAAACGTAGCTTGAGTGGCTGGCTACCGATCTGTTGGAAACCAACTTCGATCGCCTTGGGGTCCGCCTTCACGTCGATCACATAATCGGCAGCCGCAATCCGTGTTATCTCCAAGCTCGGCCAATCGGCGGGCAATTGAGGATTAAGCGAAAATCCTTCGCTGTTTGGCTGAAAGCCGAGAAAGCCGTAGAGCATCACTTGGGGCACTAAAACCGATTCAAAGAACTCGTGATCCAAACCTAGCCCGCCCGGCGTGCCGCCCCCTTGCAGCGAACCACGTCCTGGCTGGGCGTAGTAGGCGCGGTAGCCCCCTTCCGCCTCGACCTCGGCATACCAGCGAGCAATCTCGCTCAACCTGGCCGCTGCGTTATCTGGCCCCAGCACACGTAGCCGGGCCATCAGGTCGTGGTACGAAAAGCCAAGCACTGCACCACCATCTTGTACCTGATCTCCCCAGGCCAGCACATCGGGGTTGTTCCACACCCAGCAGTACCAATCGAGGTTGCGTTTGGTGGTTGCCCGCGGAGCGAATCGCCAGTGATAGATATCGTCTCCGGTCGAAGTATCTCCTTCAATGATCCGCTCTCCATCCACCCAGCTCAAAATCTGCTTCGCTTGCTCAGGCGTGGCAAAATCGTAGTAAATTGCCTCCAGGTTCAAGAACGTGAACCCATAGTCATGCGACACCCCATCGGCATCGATACAAGCCACGAAACGTCCTTTTTCCGCATCCCAAAAACGCTCTCCTGCTCTGCTCTTCAAGTCGCTGGCTATCTGGTTCAATTTCTCGCCAGACAACACTGGGGCAGTAATTTTCCATTCCGGGTGAGCGGCAATTGTTTGCTCTAGCTGAGCCATCGCACGCAAGGTGTCGTACTCGATCATCGAGGCATAGCAGTCGTAATGCCCAAACGGCAGCAAATCCCAATAGTTGTTTCCCACACCACGCCCATGATGCAGCTGCTTGTTTCCGTCGGCAGTACGGGTGAAGCCGGCTCGCCCGTCATGCCCAGGCCACGTGACCAGCATGGCCCCTTCTTCCTGTACCTGAAATTCGCGGAGGCCATACGCAATTGCCGTGCGCATCCGTTCGATGTTCTTCTGCAGAAAATCTACATCGTGTGTCCAACCGAAATAGTCGCAGCACCCGCGCAGATAGAGGGCATTGGTAATCGGATGACGAGTGTCGGTCGCCGTATGAATGTTGCGAATCGTCATTCGCTGCGACTCGCCGTTGGTCCACGTCAGACGCAATTGCTCAATCTGGCCTTTCCAATTTGGATGCGTGAAAGTCGGCACGACGCTTAGCTTCAATCCGGCTCCGTATTGCTCCCCCACGCCGCTATCCTTGGCCACATCAATGCTACGATCGGCATCGAATTGCTGGTCCGCTTTGCCTCGCCATTGAAGCTGCACTGCGGCATCCTCTGGCAGCTTATCGCTCGACCATTCAATCACCACAAACGGGGCCACAAAGCTATCGAATGGCCGCACCGGCAGAGTTAGCGAGGTGCTCTCGCCACTGGTAGTTAATCGCATGCCATACTGGTCTGCTTGCTTGATGTCTTCAGCCCCGACGAACACCGCCGCTTCGGCATCCATTTTTCGCATCTTCATCATTTCGGCGTACGGGTCTCCCTGCACGGTAAAGTGCCAACCAGCTCCGCCAGCTTGCTCCCACAAAGGAAACGGCCAGCCGCCTGGGTGACCGTGGCCACGATGCTGATTCATGGTGACGTAGCCGCTGGGATCGATCTCGCGAGCCAAGTAGACACGACGATAGAAATCGCGACAGTCGTCCGCCGAAGGCTTTTCGCCAATCGCTGGCCACAAGGTCGACATCGGCAGCCAAGCATCCCACAACGAGCAATTCGTGCGGGCACTATGATGCCGCTGAAACATGGCCTCTAAAGGTTGCGTGAGCGTTTCCTTTCCCGGGATACGGAACTCGGGCAAACGCTCTTGGGCCAAGGCAGAGAAACTACACCACAGGCTCGCACTAAGGGCAAGCAGCAGACGTGCCGACATGGACGACTTTCATAGCAAAGGCAGGAAAACAGGCGGGATACGGTCTATCGTAATCAATCGCCGAGAAGACGAGAACCGCTTCTTTCAGGGTGGCAGAGAGAAGAAACGAAAGCCAGCAGCTCTCTAGGCATGGCGGAAACCACGGCACCCCACCTAGCGATTGCCGCCAAAATGGCCCGAGCTAAGGTCAGATCGGTGCGCCGACCGGGGGTGCTTCTTATTGCAAGCAACTACTTCGATGGGGTTGTCTTAGGATTGCGTTTTCCCCATAAATAAGCCAAAAATGAACCGATTCCGGCGAATTTATATTGTGGGTCGACATAGTGTTGAATGACATAGAAAACAAAATAGTACGCACGACAAAACGACCAAATAACAATCCCCAATAACAAGGCAACTTGGATACTACCAACCTTTGCCAAGAGTATCCCGGCGGCGAACAGTCCCAGCACGAGAAAGAGAAAGCCTTTCAGATAGATCAACGTCGGAGATTTCAAATCGCCCATCAATCGACACCTTTGCGGCGAAAGCTCGCCCCCTAGTTAGATGAAACGCCCTACTGAGCTTGCACCCTGATTTCATCTTATCATTTCCTGACAGAAGAACTCCGAGAAAATACCATGCACGTCTATGGTCGCGAATCGATTAAGCCGTTACTCCACGAAAAAAGCTACCTCTTCAAGATCACCGCCAACGATCACGGCGTGATCCTCTTCCCGCGCGAAACCGAACATGAGGAGATCAGCGAAGAGGACATTCACTACGTGCCAGATTCGCAAGGAAATGCGATCGCCGGGATCGTTAAACCAGGGCACATTGAATTTCGCCACCACAACGATTTCCCCGACGAACGCGTTCACTTACTGATGCAGCGCATTCTAGCGCTGCCAGAGATGGCCTTTGCCAAGGGATTCGAGGTCGTCTACCAAGGCCGCGTGCTTATTCCGCGTGCGAAAGCCAAATAGCTCGCGCGTTCCACATGGCTTTAGTTCTGCCTTTTTGCCAGTGAAAATGTGGCATTTGCCACCTATGCGCATTGCCATTGAAATCGCGAGCAGACATTTGCAATCCCCCCAAAATCGCTATAAGCTTGTGAAAATGCCCTCTTCTGCATAAATCACCTCCTCGCTCCTTTTCTTTCTCATAATTTCACATTGCTCGCATACTTTGCCTTGCGTTAGGCACGGTACTGTTTTGTCGGAATGATCTACCTAGTCTTTTGCTTACCCCACATTGAAGGCTCACATCATGTCTTGGTCACGTTGTTTGCTTGCGTTTGTATGCACCTTGGTTACTGCAGTAACCTCTCAAGCTGCTGAGCAGCCGAATATTCTTGTTATCTGGGGGGATGATATCGGGCTCTGGAACATCAGCCACGTCAGCCGCGGCATGATGGGTTATCAAACGCCGAACATCGATCGAATCGCTAAAGAAGGACTTTACTTTACCGATTATTACGGCCAACAAAGCTGCACCGCTGGCCGTGCGGCATTCATGGGAGGCACGGTTCCGGTTCGGACCGGCATGACCAAAGTGGGCCTGCCCGGAGCCAAAGAGGGTTGGCAGAAGACCGACGTCACCATCGCCACCATTTTGAAAAGCCAGGGGTATGCGACCGGCCAATTTGGTAAGAACCACTTTGGCGATCTCGATGAACATTTGCCCACAATGCACGGCTTCGACGAGTTCTTTGGCAACCTCTATCACTTAAACGCCGAGGAAGAACCTGAAAACCGCGACTACCCCAACGACCTCGTGCTTCCGAGCGGTAAGACCTTTCGCGAGCAGTACGGCCCGCGGGGTGTGCTGAAGTGCAAGGCCAATGGAGACGGCACCCAAACCATTGAAAACACCGGGCCGCTCACCAAAAAGCGGATGGAAACGATCGACGAAGAAACCAATGCCGCCGCCAAAGAGTTCATCCAACGTCAGGTGAAAGCCGACAAACCGTTCTTCTGCTGGTGGAATGCCACACGCATGCACTTTCGCACGCATGTTAAGGAAGAACACAAAGGAATCTCTGGCCCAACCGGCGACGAGTACCACGACGGCATGGTCGAACACGACATGATGGTGGGCGAACTACTGGACCTGGTCGACGAACTGAAGATCGCCGACAACACGATTGTCTTCTACTCGACCGACAACGGCCCGCACTACAATACTTGGCCCGATGCCGGCACCACGCCGTTTCGTAGCGAGAAAAACTCGAACTGGGAAGGTGCCTACCGGGTGCCTGCTTTCGTTCGCTGGCCAGGCAAGTTCCCTGCCGGCAAAACCCTCAACGGCGTTGTGGCGCACGAAGACTGGCTGGTTACTTTTGCCGCGGCCGCCGGTGCCCCAGATATCAAAGAAAAGCTGATGAAAGGAGTCGAACTGAATGGCCGAGAGTATCATAACCATCCAGACGGCTACAACATGCTCGACTATTTCTCGGGCAAAGCAGAGCAATCGCCCCGCAAAGAATTCTTCTATGTGAATGATGACGGCCAAGTCGTGGCACTGCGACTGGGCCCCTGGAAAGCCGTGTTCCTAGAAAACCGTGGCCAGGCCTTTGGTGTCTGGCGCGAGCCGTTCACCGAGTTGCGCGTGCCGCTTCTGTTCAATCTGCGGCGTGATCCTTTCGAGAAAGCTCAGCACAACGCCAACACGTACGATGATTGGTTCCTCGATCGTGCTTTCGTTTTAGTGCCGATGCAGCAAATCGCCGGTAAGTTCCTGCAATCGATGGCAGAATACCCGCCGAGCCAGTCCCCTGGTTCGTTTAATCTGGAAAAAATCCAGAAGCAAATCGAAGCAGCCGCATCCGGCAGTTAGCACTAGAGCGAGAACATGCGACAATAGAGGCCGGAACGCCGCTCCCAGGGTAGGCGTTCCGGCTCTTCATATTTGTGGTCGTAGGTCGGCAAGCACCTCCACCTTCTGCTTAGGCATGCAAGCGAGGTATTCACTGAAAGGGATTTGCAGATGGTCGATTTCGCCACTCTGTTTGCGTGGTTCGTTCTCATCATCTTATTTGCGGTAATCGTAGCGGCGGTTGTCGCGCTCGGCTCGCTGCCGGGGCGTATTGCCCGCCAAAGCAATCACCCTCATGCCGCCGCGATTAATGTCGCCAGTTGGCTGGGCTTGATATTTGGTGGCATCGGCTGGGCGATTGCTTTTGTCTGGGCTTTGGTCCCCTGCGGCCAAGCTTCGCCAACCACATCGACAGGCAGTTCGGAATCGTTGTCTCAGCAAGTTGCCGCTTTGCAAGCGGAAGTCGACTCGCTGAAGAAGCAACTCGCACAATCGACCTAACGAGTCATACCGCTTAGAAAGCTGCTCGGATGATCGCCTTGTTTGTCATTCTTTATGTTGCTGGAATTTGGCTGTTTTATATTCAGCTGAAGGTCAAACCCAATCCAATCAACTTGGCCGTCGCCGCCGTCATCGGCTTTGTGGCCGTCGGCACGATTGTCATTCTGTGGCAATTCTCGGCCCCAACTTCCGGTCAACTGGTCGTCTCGCGATACACCATCCAAATCGTGCCGCAGGTTCAAGGGCCGATCGTCAGCTTGAACGCGAAACCGAACGAGCCCCTCAAAAAAGACAAAGACATCCTTTTCGAGATTCAAAAGGATCTTTACCAAATTGCGGTTCGGCAAAGCGAAGCCGCTTTGGGTGCCGCCAAAAGCACCGTCAGCCAATCGGAAGCAGCCATCAAAGTCGCTGACGCCACCGTCACCGAAGCGGTCGCCAATGCCGCAGCAATCAAGTCGGAACTCGACGCCAAGAACGAGACCAACGAAAAATCCCCCGGCGCGGTTAGCAAAATTCAAATCATCCAACTCACCGACAAGTATGACGCCGCCCAGGCCACCGTCGCAAAGTCGAAAGCCACTCGCGACGAATCGGTGGTCGCGTTGGAAATCGCCAAGCAAAACGTTGGTCAGGCACAAGCCAACCTCGACAAAGCGAAATTCGACCTCAGCCAATGTACTGTCTATGCCCCAGCCGACGGCTTTGTCACCAATTGGCAAGTCCGCGAAGGCTCGATGGCGGTGCCTCTCCCCTTGTCTCCGATGGGCACTTTCATCGACACTTCGCATGTCGATGTCGTGGCAATCTTCAGCCAGAACGTGACCAAGAATATTCAACCAGGCGATCCGGTCGAATTCGCTTTGAAAGCTTACCCAGGCCAAATAATAACGGGCACGGTCGACTCGATCATCGCGGCAACCGGGGAAGGCCAGTTCGTCACCTCAGGCAAACTAGTTTCTGCCGACAGCATCCACTCTAGCGGCAAGTTCGCCGTGAAGATCAAGCTAGACGACCCAAAGCTTAACGAGACCATTCCCATGGGAACGGCCGGAATGTGCAGTGTCTATACGAACACCGGCTCTCCCTTCCATATCATCAGCAAAGTTACCGTTCGGATAAAAGCCTGGATGTACTACCTGATTCCGTTCTAAACTGCTAGCAGAACAACCTCTGACGCTTCGATTACCGCGACTTTGCGTGCGATAGCAGTTCTCCTCACGCGACGTCTTGGTCAGACCGAAATTGAGTTCCATACTTACTTTCGAGCCAACCACCCAAACACGGTTTGATGTCGCGTTCTGTTCTGCTCAGGTCCATTGTGCTGCTTTGCCTGCTAGCCATCCCCAGCGTGGCGTATGCGCAGTTCTTTCCGTTTGGCGGCATCCCTGAGAATGCCTTGGCGGAAGAAGAGGACGAACTGGTCACCGACCGAGACTCGTTCACGCCGGCCACCTCGGTGGTTGGCTATCGGCTGACCATCATCGAGTCGGCCTACTCGTTTATCGACAACCGCCATATCGCCGAAACGCATAGCGTCCCGGAGATGATCACGCGCTATGGGGTGACCGAGAACATCGAACTACATATTGGCTGGAACTGGGAAGTTGGCGGAGCCAGCAATCCCATTACGGGCAACGTCTCGGAAGATGAAGAAGTCGACCTAACCCCAGAAAGCAAGATCTTGTACGGCGGCAAGTTCTATCTGACCGAGCAGCAAGGCCGGGTGCCGGAAAGCTCGTTCATTCTGCAGGGCTTCACCCCGACCAGTGGCGACGTCAACGACAGCAACCTCTCGGCCACCTACGTTGCCGGCTGGACCTTACCGAACGGCTGGATCTGGGATTCGGCCCTGAGGTATAGCACCGGCAGCGAGAAGCAAGACCACTTTAACGCCTGGGCCCCTTCCACGGTCATCAAAATTCCGATCGGCAAACACTGGAATGCCCATGCCGAATACTTCGGCATTTTCTCGGAAGGACGCGAAGAGGAAAGCACTCAGCACTTCTTCAGCCCTGGCCTGCATTACACAATGACCCCTAATTTCGAAATCGGTGTCCGCGTCGGCTGGGGACTCAACGAGCAAGCCCCCAACTTCTTCAGCAACGCGGGTATCGGCTGGCGTTTCTAGAAATTGCCTGCCTGGGCGCTCGTCATTCCTGTCGACAAGGCGAACTCTTAACAGCCAGTTAACGCAGAATTCCTCTCGTGCGACGACGTTCTTGCTTGAAACCGGCTACGCCCTGCGCAAAAATAATCGTATAGAATCTTGAAACCTAACCCCTTGGGCCAAGGTATTCTCAAAAGCCTTGACTTGCTCCTAAGCCCCTTCTTCATTCGGAGAACAGACCTTGACCCTCTCCTCTTCGCTTACCCGTCTGCTGGTTGGCTGCTTTTGCTGCGTGGCCGTTTCTCTGTTGGCTAATTTCGCCCAAGCGGTCGAGCCGACCGAGGCGTTAGCGGCCTACGTCCACCAGGCAGACGACAGCTACGGCTGGAAAGTCCGTTCCCAGACGAAGATTGGTACCTGTTCGGTCAGCGAGTTGATCCTCACCTCGCAAACCTGGCGCGACCTGGTTTGGCAGCATCGGATGTTTGTGATCGTGCCGGAAGGGGTTGCCAAAGAAACCGATGCCGTGCTGGTGATCGGCGGGGGATCGTGGAAAGAAGAATACGCCGACGACGCTGCCGACGGCGAAACCTCGTTGCCCAAAGAAGCCACGCTGTTGTCTGTGTACGCCCAGCAAATCGGCTGCCCGGTGGCAGTGCTGCTGAACGTCCCCCGCCAGCCGATCTTCGACGGAAAGCGCGAAGACGAAATCATTGCCCTTACCTTCGACAAGTACTTGAAGACCGGCGAGAGCGATTGGCCGCTGCTGTTGCCGATGGTCAAAAGCGCCGTCCGTGCGATGGACGCCATGCAAGAGTTCGCCGCCCAGAAGCTCGACATCAAGATCGATGGCTTTACGGTCACCGGGGCCTCAAAACGTGGCTGGACCACCTGGCTGGTCTCGGCGGTTGATCCGCGTGTGAAAGGCCTGGCCCCCATGGTGATCGACACACTGAACATGGAAGCCCAACTCAAGCATCAAATTGCTTCGTACGGTAAGCCCTCGCAGCAGATCGAAGACTACACCGAGCTCGACTTGCATCGCCGTCTGGCCACGGAAGAAGGGACGAACCTGCGAACGATTGTCGATCCGTACAGCTACCGCGATCAAATCACCCAGCCGAAGCTGATCTTCCTCGGCACAAACGATGCCTACTGGACGGTTGATTCGCTGAACCTGTACTGGGACGATCTGAAAGGCCAGAAGTACGTGGTGTACGTCCCTAACGCTGGGCACGGTCTAGCCAACGATTGGCTTCGCATTTTCGGCGGCCTCCGCGCCCTGCGCCGCCACGTCGACGACTTGCAGCCACTGCCGAACCTCGATTGGAAATACACCGAAGCCTCTGGCGATCAGCCGCTGAAGCTTGATGTCAACCCAAACGAGAAAGCGGCCATGGTCAAGTTGTGGACGGCCGATGCCCCCACGCGCGACTTCCGCGAGTCGAAGTGGACCAGTCAAGTTGTCCCTCGCAGCGAAGCTGGCAACGCCCTCAGCGAGATCGCCCGCCCCGAAAGCGGCTACCGCGCTGCCTTTGCCGAGGTGACCTACAGCCACGACAAAGTCCCCTTCTACCTCAGCACCACAATACGCGTGCTAGGGGCGAAAGACACCGAGATGGCTGGCGGCGGGGAGTAACGCTCGCTTAGCCTTCTCCCGTCAATTCCGCCCGGCGGAGAAGATAGTGCTTCTCCGCCTCGTCATAGGCAGCCCGCTTTCGATAAAGCAACGCACTGCCTCCCAAGCCAACCACTCCTAAAAACAACGAAGCAAGAATTCCAAATCCTCGGGCTCTTCCGGTAGGGTCGTCCATCGTGATGAAAATGGCCGCAACGATAACCGCAACAACCAGCGCACCTCCGGCATAAAAAACCGCTTCAATTTTCGATGGCAGATAAGTTCTTCCCTCCTTGGTGCGAACGTAATACTGCTCGCGGTCTTCATACCAATCTTGGTCCAACTGATTCACCAGATGCTGCCGCTGCAGCGCGTCGAGCCTAACTTCGACGTTGGTCGTCCGGCGTTCTAGCTGCTCCAGAATCTCGGTATACGCCGCTGCCCCTTCCCGCACCACAGCTAACTGCGTACCGCAGTGCAGGCAGGTCACATGCCGCACGTCTTCCGGCACGCTAAGCGGGGCGCCGCACTGGCGACAGTTCAAAGGGATTAGTTTCATGACAACCAGCTCTTCAACGCTTTCCTATTTGGTCATGATCGGCCAGTCGCCCTTGGTCAGCTTGGCGCGTCGACGTTGATAACGACGTTTGGCAAATTCATAGTCTCTCGCCTTGGCGTACTGCCGCATACTGACCACGCCACCAATCGCGCCGAACAGCAGTATAAACGGAATCACAACGACAATACCTTCCGACGGAAGACCAGAAAGCAAAGTAACCCCGCAGAGAATAACCAAGCCCACCCCGGCCGTAGCGCCGGTCATCCTGGCATCCTTTTTCGACGGTAACCGAGACGAACCATCCTTCGCGTGGACATAGAAGGCCTCACGCTGCCGAGCCCACTCTTGATCCAGTTCGAACAGCTGCTGCCGCTGATCCAAGTGGCCAACTTTCTCCTCTACCACACTCGTTCGCCGATCAAGCTGCTGCAGAATTTCGGTATACGCCGCTGCCCCTTCACGCACCACGGCTAACTGCGTACCGCAGTGCAGGCAGGTCACATGCCGCACGTCTTCCGGCACACTGAGCGGGGCGCCGCACTGGCGACAGTTCAAAGGGATTAGTTTCATGACAACCACTTCAAGTCAGGTCAAACAACCACAACAAGTCGCCTGATTGGTCCTATCCCCACCCCTTGGATGGAAACGCTTCAGGCTTCTCGATCAAATCAAGCCGTCGCCGACGGTAACATCTTTCGGCCTCCTGGTAGGCTGCAGATCTTTGATGCTGCAAGCGACTAAGCCCAAGGCCGATGACGACGAACAAGCCAATCAATAGGCAGCCTCCAACGAACGACAACAAGTTGTCGCTGAACAACCAAGCAATAAAGACAAACAACAAGCCACCGACGAAGGAAGTAATTACCGTATCGTTCGCAATACTCGAACTAGGCACGCGGGCGGTTCCGTCGTAAACGATCACCATGTATTGCCGACGCTCTTTCTGCCACTGGCGATCTAGCACAGCGAGTTCGCGTTGTTGCTCGCTTTCCTCAAGCAGTTGTTCGATCGCCACTTCCATTGGCTTTGGCTCGCGGCTCTCGGTGTAGGCGGCAGACCCTTCGTGCAATACGGCAAGCTGCGAGCCACAGTGCTGGCACAGCACCTGCCGCACCTCCTCAGACGCGTTCAACAGGGCACTACATTGGCAACAATTCAGCGGG
Source organism: Bremerella cremea (assembly GCF_003335505.1). Classification (NCBI taxonomy): domain Bacteria; kingdom Pseudomonadati; phylum Planctomycetota; class Planctomycetia; order Pirellulales; family Pirellulaceae; genus Bremerella; species Bremerella cremea. The sequence continues at coordinate 524,207 of NZ_QPEX01000011.1, read as the reverse complement.
ACGATCTTCATCGGATTCGTAAGGGCCAAAAGCGATTCCCCCAAACGGGTTTCATTAAACAGGTATTCGCTTTAGGTGGGCGATTCTTGGAGAGAAACGACGACGTTTTCCGCCGATTTCAGGGTGTGTCAGCGTTAGAATTCGACAAATCTTCCTGCCGCATCGTGCTTGCTTCGCTATCGCGATTCAACAGCGCCATCACATACTTGACCGCTTCCGTGTCGTCGCCGGTTTGCCACCGCTTGAGAATTTCCTCTGCCGCCTCTTGACAGGCTGCGTCGTCCCTGGGGAATTCCTCCCACAACTTCTCCACGCTTTCAATTTGGTGCACCGCGCTGTGGTATTGCCAGTGCGGATGCCCGCCTCCCCACCAGCCATCGGTCACTGCGTAACGCCACTCCGGTTCGCCGAGTGGACTGGTTGCGGTCGAAACCCAGGTTTCCTCCACGCGGCGGCTGACCAACATGCCAATCACCCACACCGACCGTCGCACTTGACCAGAATGGATATCGACCTCGCTCCCCCACGAAACCCACGGCAACGGCACGAGCAACGCCAGGACCAGCAAAATGCCCGCCGAGACGAATACCGGTCCAGGCAAGCGAAAGCGAGATGGCGTGTTGGTAGACATCTCTACAAAATACCGCACCAACCGCCGCAAAGCGAATCGACAGTCAGTTGTTGCTCGGCTCAGCGGCACAGGTTACCTTAGGAACGCCTGCCAGCAATACAGGAACAGAGCGTTCGTCTCGCAAGGAAAAAACCGTGAAATTCTCTTTATCAGGCACCGCGTCCAATGGGATGCCCGTCAGTCGCCTGGTCGACCTTCCCGACGAAGCCGCCGTGCAAGCCTATGCCCAAGAGAACGGAATTACCGTCAAAAGCATTCGCTGCGCCGCCAATCAAAACCAAGGCGTGCCAGACAGTCCGGAATATCGACTTCGCTCGACCGCGAGCACTTGTTTTACCTGGGGCTGGTTCCTCTTGGGCGGAGGCGTACTCTCCCTTTGCATCATCCCGGCACTGGCGTTAATCCTGTTTTCCGTGTCGTTCCTCTTGTTCATCATCGGGGCGATTTACGGAGCCGGAGAGATCGTCGCCGAAGCAGTCAAACAAAAGAAAGCGGAATAATCACCGCAACTCAGCGAATCACCCACTATGAAATACTCCATCACCGGTACCGCCTCCAACGGAACGCCTGTCAGCCAGCTTGTCGACTTCCCCGACGAAGCCGCCGTTCGGGCCTACGCCGATGCGAAAGGGATCACGCTCACCAGCATTCGTCCGCTGGAAGATCAAAGTGCCATTGTCCCGATCGCCAATACGCCACGGCACAATAATCCCCGTTCCGAACGCATGCGGACGATTTCAAGCACTCTCTTCATCTGGGCGTGGATCCTCTTAGTCGGAGGCTTGATTGCGTTTATCATTCCACCTCTTGCCGCGGTGTTGATCTCGCTGGCCTTCTTCCTATTCCCGCTCGGAGCGTTGTACAGCGTGGGTGCGAGCATTGTGGCGGCGATTGAAGAGAAGCAAGTCAGCTAGTCCACCACGTTTCCCCTAAGAAAGGGCCCCATTGAAATACTCACTCACCGGCACCGGTTCCGATGGCAAGCCTGTCAGCCAGGTTGTCGACTTCCCCGACGAAGCCGCCGTGCGGGCCTACGCCGACTGGAAGGGGTTCGCCGTTACCAAGATCACTCTGCTTCCCGATCAAACCACCGAGATCCCTCTCGACAACCAGCCTCGTCCCCCAACAACCGAGTGCGATCGACTCAAAGCCAACGCAACGATCTGCTACTTCTGCGCCTCAGCTTTTCTTATAGCCGGTATCCTCAGCGTGCCTCTTCCAGTGATTTTCCCCGTCTTGCTAATCTCGACGGCTCTGTTCCTGTTTAGCATCGGAGCGAGCTACCGCATCGGGGCGCGAGTTCGGACGGCTATTACAGAGCAGAGCCATCATTGATTCTGCCCACTTAATTGAAATCGATACATTTGAATTCCAGGACTTTCGTTGTTCACCCCAGTTCGCTTAGCCGCGCAGTGATCCATCAACAGGATTCCCCAAGTGGACTACTTAGCCAGCCAATCCTTTCCGATCTGTGGATTCATCTACCCCATTCTGTCGAAACTCTGTAAAAGGTGCCTTCTTCGTAAACAATCTTGAATTGAAAACCTGCTCGCCCTCATGGAAACCTCACTCCACAAAGCTCTGAAGGAACATTACGCCGGGAAGAAGGCCGAGACGGAGGTTCGGTTGGGGCGGTATATTATTGATGCCGTCTCGCGCGGGCAGTTGATCGAGGTGCAGTGGTCTGGCCTGGCGGCGATTCGGGACAAGATTCGGGAGTTGTGCGATTCGCACAAGGTGCGGGTTGTGAAGCCGATAGTCGCCCGCAAGAAGGTCGTTCGCCGCGATAAAAAAGGGGGCGAGATCGTTTCGGCGCGTTATAGCCCGAAGCGGGGTGATGTGTTCAGCGTGTTTGAAGAGCTGGTCCATTTCACCAATGTCTTTCCGCACGCCAATCTAACGCTCGAGATTCCGCTGATCGAGATCGAAGAAATCCGCTACCCAGGGCACGGCAAGCGGCGACGTCGGCGAGAAAACGATTTCGTCGTCGAAGACCAAACGCTCACCGAGATCGTCTCGTCCCATCGCTTTCGCAAAGCCTCGGACTTGGTGAAGCTGCTTCCTCGTGATCTCCCTCGCCAGTTCCACACTGCCCTACTCGCCGAAAAACTGGCTCGCCCCCGCTGGATCGCCCAGAAGATGGTTTATACCCTGCGAAAAACAGGAGCCTTGGGCGTTGTCGGCAAGGAAGGCAATTCTATTCTCTACCAGAAAACAGCTCGCCGCGCCGCGTAAGGCGTTTTGATTTAGGCGCCCTTTTCGTTGCTGGGAATACGTATTTTCGCTAGCGTGGTAGCTGTGTGCGATTCTTTCGTAGATAGCCATGCCGCCCCTTTCGGGGCTTTGAACGTTGGCCAGGGAGTTTTGAGTATGAAACGGTTTCGTTGCGAAACGTGAAAGCGGTCGGTCGTAAGGTGAAGGCATTTCTCAGGTTCCGGTACGCCAAGCGTACCCTACAGGAGTTTTGAGTATGAAACTGGCAAACTGCTTCCCGCTCCTCTGCGTCTGAAAACTGGACACTGAAAACATCAAAACTGGGCCAGCAATCCCGAGGCCAAATTTTTTCCTGCGGCACAAAACCGCTGGCCCAACTCATTCGTCATATCCGTAGACACGCTTTGCCCTATCAGCGGACGGGAGATCCCCCATGACTCGGACAGCTCATCTTGCAACTTCTTTTCTGGCCACACTTTGCACGCTGCTTTTGGCGAGCGGGGCGACCGCTCAGGCCTTAATCGTGATTCACCATCCTGAGCGACCGGTACCACTTCCGCGGCCGATTCCCCGCCCTGCCTCGCAGCATCCGACCGAGTCGTACAAGATCACCAAGCTAGAGGTCAACGCGAAGGTCAAAGATCAGGTCGCGCAAGTTCAAGTGGCTCAACAGTTTCAAAACACCGGCAGCCGCCAGATGGAAGTCTCGTTCCTCTTTCCGCTGCCGTACGATGGGGCAATCGATAGCTTGACTTTGATGGTCGACGGCAAAGAGTTCCCGGCCAAGCTGCTCGAAAAAGAGAAGGCCCGCGAGATCTACAACTCGATCGTCCGCCAAAACAAAGACCCAGCCCTGTTGGAATGGGCCGGCACCGGCATGTTTCAGACCAGCGTTTTCCCGGTGCCTGCCGGGGCCTCGCGCGAGGTAACGATCACTTACAGCCAACTGCTGAAGAAAGATGGCCGGCTAACCGACTTTTTGTTCCCTCTTTCTACCGCCAAATACACCGATCGACCGGTCGAGAAGCTGAAAGTACGTCTGTCTTTGGAAGGCAGCGAAAAGCTGAAAAGTATCTATAGCCCCACGCACAATGTCGATATCGAGCGCAACGGCAACAAGCGGGCCATCGTGAAGTACGAAGCGGACAACGTCATTCCTGATAGTGACTTTCGTTTGTTCTTTGAAAGCAGCAACAACAAACTGGCTGCCAGCGTCCTAAGTTATCGGCCCGATAAAGACGAGGAAGGCTTTTTCCTGTTGCTGGCCACACCTCCGCCGCAAGAGGCCATGCAAGAGCCGCCAAAGAAGACGGTCCTGTTTGTCGTCGATCGCTCCGGCAGCATGGCAGGCGAGAAGTTCGTGCAAGCGCGACAAGCTGCTAAGTACGTATTGAACCATTTGAACGAGCAAGACTTGTTCAACATCATCGCCTACGATAGCGACGTCGAAAGCTTTCAGCCGGAACTGCAAAAAGCAAATAAGAAAAGCGTGGAGGAAGCGATTGGCTTTGTCGACGACCTGTACGCTGGCGGCAGCACCAATATCGACGGGGCCTTATCCACCGCGATGAAGATGGTGCAAGATGACGATCGCCCCTGCTATATCTTGTTTCTCTCGGACGGGCGTCCCACGCATGGCGAAACCAACGAGATGAAAATTGTTGAACACGCCAAAAAACAAAACGCCCATCATGCCCGCATGATCAATGTTGGCGTCGGCTACGATGTGAACAGCCGCTTGATGGATCGCCTTTCTAGCGAGCTTAAAGGGCAAAGCCAATACGTGCGTCCCGACGAAGACTTGGAAGAACACGTGGCCCGGCTTTATCGCAAAATTAACGCCCCACTGATGACCGATGTGAAGATCAAGTTCGATCTGGAACGTGGCGGATCGAAAGCCGTGAATCGCGTGTTGCCGAAAGAAGTGGTCGACCTGTTTGAAGGAGAACAGTTGGTCCTTGTGGGCCGTTACAAGGCCTGGGGAGACGCCAAGATCATCGTCAGCGGCAAGGTAAACGGCGAAACCGAGAGGTTCGATTTTCCTGCGGAGTTTGTCCACAAGAGCGACGACCAATCGAACGCATTCGTTGAGAAACTGTGGGCTATTCGCCGCATTGGCGAAATCATCGACGAAATGGACCTGCACGGCAAGAACGACGAACTCATCGAAGAGCTGGTTCGCCTGTCGACTGATCACGGGATTTTGACGCCCTACACATCGTTCCTGGCCGACGAAAATCAATCTTTGGACTCGTTGGCGGCCAATCGATTTGGCGGACAAATGAGCGCCGAGCAATCGCGGGAACTAGCCAGGAAATTGGGCGAAACCTCAGGGCGTTCGGCGTTCTCGCAGCGTGACGCCAAATCCCGTTATCAAAATGCTCAAAACCTCCCCCAAGCGCAGCCCGCCCCTGGTCGTATCGCCACTTCTTCTAGTCGCAGAAACCGGGGACGCAGTGGTGGCATGGGTGGTTTTGGGGGTGGCGGCTTTGGAGGAGGCGGTTTCGGAGGAGGTGGCTTTGGTGGTGGAGGCAACGGAGCCGAAGCGGCCAATGGGGTAACGGTCGCCGATACCGAGACCGACGAAGTCCACGTTGTTGACACAGTGCGAATTGTGGGCAACCGCACGTTGTACTATCGCGATAAGACCTGGATCGATGAAGAAGCGGTCGCGGAAGCCAAGAAGCCGCAGCCAAACTACGTCGATGTGAAACGTTTTAGTGACGCCTATTTCGACCTGGTCGCCCACAACAACAAGGCTGAAAACGCGGTTCTCTCGCAGCAAAATGACCAAGAAACATTGGTAATCAAGCTTCGAGGGAAGGTCTACCGCATCCGCTAAACGGGTGGGCTGAAACGGTTAAATTTGCCAATTAAGCGGCCTAAAGTCTTACATTTTAGGCCGCTTTTTAATTGAACAGGTGACGCGGTTGACGTTTAGGATGCTTCGGGGCGATACTTGAATAGATAATTAACCCCACACGTGGATGCCACAAAGTAATAGCATGTCCGACGCAACCCAAACTTCGACCAACCGAATTCACTCGCCACGTATCTGGACGATCGTTGGTTTATGCTTGGCATTTGCGGTGGGGGTGAAGCTACTCCCCTACTTACTGACTGCCGCCGGAGTTCAAGCCGAGTGGTATTCGCAAAGCTATCTCTGGTCGTTTACCCCCTACTTGGCGGTCTGCCTGTTTGCTGGAGCGATGCTTGGCAATCGCTGGGCGGCTTGCGGGGTCGTGCTGGCTTCGATGCTGCTTAGTGACTTAGGCATCTGGGCCATCAGCGGCCACTTTAATTGGGCGTTCTATCCGAGCCTGCCAGTGATGTACTGCTGCATCTTGGGCGTAGTGGTACTGGGATACCTGATGCGTGAAGGGGGAACCTGGGCCGGAGCAGTCACCATGGGCATGATCGCTAGTGTCGGTTATTTCGTGGTGACGAACTTCTTCAGTTGGATCACCCTGCCCGAGTACAGCAAAGACCTCAACGGCTTCGTTCAGTGCTATATAATGGCGATCCCATTCTTCCGTAACATGTTTATGGGCACCATTTTCTACTCCGCAATCTTGTTCAGCCCGGCCATGTTAAAGTTGGCGATTCCAACGACAATGCGAGATGAGTGGATCTCTAACCCGGAGCAAGCGTCCTCGCGTTAGTCGACCGTTCCCCGTTGACGGCAACGGACTGGTGCCTGATAAAGTGATCGCCCCAAAGCTCTGCGTCACGAAGATTCGCCTCTACTGGGCATTGCCGCTATGCCACAATTGACTGGCTCGATCGTCAAGTATCCGGCCCGTAACCTGGTCGTTTGGTACCTGGCTCTTATCTTGATTGGAACCGTTCTGCTGACGCTTCCGTTCAGCCGAGGCGAAGGGGCGGAAGCCATTTCGCGCCTGGATGCCTGTTTCACGGCGACGAGTGCCAGTTGTGTGACAGGCTTGGCGGTTCGCTCGACGCCGGACGACTTCAGCTTTATCGGCCAATTGATCATCCTGATTCTGATTCAGATTGGTGGAATCGGCATCATGACGATCACCACCTACACGTTGTTCAATCTGGGCAATAAACCAAGTCTCCGAGCCCGTGCGATCTTAACCGAGACCCTCGGGGCCAGCGATGACGCCGACCTGAAATGGATTTTGCGGCACGTTCTGCTAGTCACGGTACTAAGCGAAGGTGCTGGCTTTTTGATTCTGCTGGTACGCAACCTCTATCTCTACGACAGCTTCGTTGAATCGGCCTGGCACGCGTTATTCCATTCGATCTCGGCGTTCTGCAACGCTGGCTTCGCCCTGCATAACGACAGCCTGGTTGGCTTTCAGGGCGACATTGTCGTCAACCTGACGATCGCGGCCCTGATCATCGTTGGCGGAATCGGCTTTCCCGTGATGCTCGACTTGAACAAAAACTGGCGGAAAGGGTTGCTCGAAGGATGGGCAAGCTTACACATTCACTCTAAGTTCATGCTGATCGGAACGACATGCCTTTTGCTGGGCGGCTTCGTCGGGACCCTGATGCTGGAATGGGACGGCGTGCTTGCCGAGATGCCGCTCTGGAAGAAGCTGTTGGTTTCCGGCTTTCATTCCGTCACCTGCCGGACGGCGGGCTTTAACACGATCGAGTTGTCTTCGCTGACCAACGCGACTCTTTTCATCTCGATGCTGTTGATGCTTATCGGAGCCGGGCCCTGTTCGACCGGGGGCGGTTTTAAGGTTTCGACCGTGATGGTAATGGCCGTTCACGCCTGGAAAACCTTCCACGGCATGACCCGTGTCAACTTCGCCCGCCGAACCATCCCCGAGATTGTCACGCAACAAGCTACCGCCACGGCCCTGCTGTTCACGGTGATCGCCATAGCTGCCCTGACCGCGTTGCTGGTCTTCGAGCAATCGAGCGTTCCGCACCCGAAAAGCCAAGGCCTGTTCCTCGACGCCGCCTTCGAGGTGGTTTCGGCTTTGGGAACGGTAGGCCTTTCGACAGGCTTCACTGCCTCGCTTTCCACGGCAGGTAAAATCATCATCATTATGCTGATGTTCCTAGGCCGGTTGGGCCCGATTTCGGTCTTTGTGGCCCTTTCCCGCACCCAACGCCAAACGCCAGTTGAATATCCCAAAGAAGAACCGCTCATAGGATAAGCACGCCATGCCACCCGTTAAACACTTTTATATCCTGGGGCTCGGCTCGTTTGGGAGCGCATTGGCCAAGCGGCTGAAGAAAAACGGCTGCCGTGTGACAGGCGTCGACCTTTCGCGCGAAAACGTCGAAGAAATCAAAGACGACCTGTACGAAGCAATCATCGCCGACGCAACCGAGCACGAAGCCCTACAGCATTTGAACCTGAAAGAAGCCAACGGCGTCTTCATCAGCATGGGCGAGGATATCACGCCGTCGCTTCTGGCCACGCTGCATGCGAAAGAACTAGGTGCCAGACGAATCATCGTCAAAGGAGTCACCAAAGACCACGGCAAGCTGCTCAAGAGCCTAGGTGTCGAGCGTGTGATCTTCCCCGAAGCAGAAATCGCGGAAACCTTAGCCGATCGCATGACCTGGCCCAACATCATCGACTACCTGCCGATCGACCCTGAATACAGCTTCATGGAAGTCGCTGTGCCCGATGATATGGTCGGCAAGTCGCTGATGAACCTCAATCTTCGTCAGCAGTACGGCGTTTGGGTTGTCGGCGTTAAAGATCCGATGACCGGCAAGTTGGCCATGTTCCCCGATGGTGGCTACTCGCTGGGGCTCGACCAACTTCTGCTGGTTGTGGGCAAACAAACCTCGCTGGAGCACCTCCGTAACCAAACCTGACACCTCCCCAGACTTCGCCAACACCCCTTCTTCTGCGGTATTTGTTGCTGCAGTTAGCCTCCTATAGAATGAGCTCGTTACCAACACCCCACCCCCTCCTGTTTACCAACCATTCCATTTGAGATTGGTTCGTTACGAACCTATCCCCCACCCGAATGGTTGGATTAATTCAATTCAATCTTCTTCCTGAAGATTTTCGATTGACAGGCCAAACCCCTTGTGGGGTGCGAACTTCCCGCAATGCGAGATAATAAAGGGGCGCGCGCCCCAATCGCCAAAAGATCCTAATCGCCACATTCCACGAAAACCGCCTTTTTTCACAAGGCTATCCCGGGCGCACTTTCTGTGTGTTATTATTTGACGCAACCTTGCTGAATACCGGAAGATAGCCAACGCCACGGAGCGACTCCCTCTTGAACGTTCTCTTTGCCAGCAGTGAGATCTATCCATTCGCCAAGACCGGAGGTTTGGCGGACGTGGGCGGAGCTCTGCCGGTCGCCTTACGCGGGCTAGTAGACCAAGTCACGGTAATCCTCCCCGCATTCCGACACATCTACAAATCTGGCCTCCCTATCGAGGAGCTGCCGATCTACTTCGATGTGCCTGTCGGCGGCCGCATCGCCTCTGGACAACTGCTGAAATCATACCTACCTAATTCCGATGTTCCGATCTACTTCGTCAAGAACGACGAATACTTCGATCGCCCAGAACTCTATCGCGAAGCAGGTACCGACTACCAAGACAACTGCGAACGATTCGTCTTCTTCTGCCGCAGCGTTTTAGAAGCAATTCGCTTGCTGGACCTGCAGGTCGATCTCGTTCACTGCAACGACTGGCAAACCGGTTTAATCCCCGCTTACTTGAACATCGAGTACCGGGCCACACGCGGTTACGAAAACATCGCCAGCGTTCTCACCATTCACAACATGGCCTACCAGGGCAACTTCTGGCACTGGGACATGCTGCTGACCGGGCTCGACTGGAAATACTTCAACATGCACCAGATGGAGTTCTACGGCCATCTGAACTTCCTGAAGACCGGAATTGTCTTCGCCGACGCGATCACCACCGTCAGCCCACGCTATGCCGAAGAAATCCAGTCGCAACCAATGGGTTGTGGCCTGGAAGGTGCTTTGCGGGAACGCAGCAAAGTTTTGACCGGCATTGTGAACGGAGTTGACTACTCTCGCTGGAATCCAGCGACCGACGACGCAATCGCTGCCACTTACGACCGCAGCAACTGGCAAACCAATAAGCCCAAATGCAAACAGGCCCTCCAAGAAGAATTCAATCTGCCCACCAACCCCAAAGCACCGATCATCGGCATGGTGGGACGCATGGCCGACCAAAAAGGCTTCGACCTGGTTGCCAAGGTCATTCGCGAACGAGCGAAGACATGCGATTGCCAATGGGTAATCCTCGGAACCGGTGAGCCGCACCACGAAGCGATGCTGCGAGAACTTAGCTCGATGTTCCCCAACAGAATCGGGGTAAAAGTCGAGTTCTGCGAAGGCAAGGCCCGCCGCGTAGAAGCAGGCGCCGATATGTTCCTGATGCCTAGCTTGTACGAGCCCTGCGGTCTGAATCAGCTCTATAGCCTCAAATACGGTACAGTACCGGTCGTACGCGAGACCGGTGGCCTAGCCGACACCATCACCAACGCCACGCCGGCGGCCTTGGAAATGGGGACCGCCAACGGCTTCATCTTCCGCGAATACACCGCCGAAGCTCTGCAAAATATTTTGGAACAAGCTCTGGTAACCTACCGAGACAACCCAGAAATATGGAAGCAGATTGTCGAAACGGGCATGAGTCAAGACTGGTCTTGGGATCACAGTGCCAAGCAGTACGTTGAATTCTACGAGAAAACGATCCAAGCTCGCCGCAGCATGTAAGCGGCGAACGCCGACAAGGAAGTCGCCGTGAGTCGTAACGCCGGCAACCAGCTTCGCCGAGACCCGCTTCTCGGCTTCCAGGTCGTGATTGCGGAAGGCCGCGAGGACCGACCGCAGCAGTGGAAGCCAAGCATTCCTCCCCCTTCAGCGATGCGTTGTCCCTTCTGTGGCGGCCACGAAGATGCCACCCCACACGAACGTCTCGCTCTACCGGGCAATCTTCCCCGTTCTACCGATCAGATGCCATGGGAAGTCCGTGTTCTACCGAACATCTTCCCTTCGCTTTCCCCCAACTTCCCAGACGAAGTCTTCACAGAAGAAAACCCCCGCTACCCGTCGATCACCGCCAGCGGACTGCAAGAGGTGATCATCGAATCGCCTCAGCATCTTACTTCCTTCGCCCAGCTTCCCGATGTCAATGCGATCCTCACATTTCAGGCCTACCAACAACGGCTCAACGCGATTCGAGCGACCGGACAGTGCCGCTATGTGCAGATATTTAAAAACAACGGCCCCGCCGCTGGGGCGTCGTTGGAACACTCGCACAGCCAAGTCATGGCCACGCGATTAATACCCCCAATTGTCCAACACGAAATTGAGGCCAGCGAAGCTTACTTTCGCACCCACGGCAAGTCGTTTTGGAGCGACCTGATCGCGAGCGAACTGGCAGAAGGATCGCGGATTGTGCATGCCGACGAGAACCTCGTCGCGTTCTGCCCATTCGCCTCGCGCATGCCGTTTGAGCTGTGTGTTTTACCCCGCCACGGCCAGGCCGATTTCGGGGACGCAAACTCTACGCTGTTACAGCAGATTGCCCTATTGTTACGCTCGCTTCTGGTACGAGTGGAAAAGGCATTAAATTTCCCGGCATATAACTACCTGATTCACACGATGCCGTTTGACACATTGGTCGCGGATCACTATCACTGGCATGTAGAGGTTTTGCCGCGCGTAACGGTAAGGGCCGGATTCGAGTGGGGGACGGGTCTCTATGTGAACCCCCTCTCTCCTGAACGAGCCGCTCAAATCCTTCGCGATTCGGCGTGACCAGTACGGATGGTATAACCCGCCAGGTCACCGCCATCCTCTCAGTAAAGTCGTTTGGAAAAGCTAGCTAAAGGGTACCGGTTCTGCCGATTCGTCCTGTATCTTCCCAGGCGACAACCGCCGCATTACCTCCCCGGAATCCAGGATTACTCCCCCGAGAAAATCATGAGCAACACGATTCGTCTGTGCTTGGTCCTGCACAACCACCAACCGATCGGCAACTTTGACGGCGTCTTCGAGCAGGCCTACCAGGATAGTTACCTTCCGTTCCTGGATGTCTTCGATTGCTATCCCGATATCAAAATTGGCTTGCACACCAGCGGGCCGCTGATGGAATGGCTGGACGAACATCATCCTGAATACCTCGATCGCCTGGCCGCTCACGTCAAAAGTGGTCGTATCGAGATCATCGGCGGTGTCTTCTACGAAGCCATCCTGCCTATGATTCCGCCGCGCGATCGCGTTGGCCAGATCGCCAGCTACACCAAGTGGCTCACCGATCGGCTGGGCGCCAAGGTTCAAGGCATGTGGATGCCGGAACGCGTGTGGGAACAACAACTGACCGCCGATATCGCCGATGCCGGAATTCAGTACACGATTCTGGACGACTTCCACTTTAAGAACGCCGGTCTGACACAGGACGAACTGTACGGTTACTACATTACGGAAGAGTACGGCAAGCTGCTCTCGGTCTTCCCCGGCAGCGAGAAGATGCGTTACCTTCTGCCGTTTGCTCCGCCGCAAGATACCATCGACTACCTGCGCGGCATCGCCGACGAATTCCCCAACTCGGTCATTGTGTTTGGTGACGACGGCGAAAAGTTCGGTACCTGGCCCGACACCAAAGAACACGTCTACGATCGCGGCTGGCTGGCTCAGTTCTTTGAACTGCTGACCGCCAACAAAGATTGGCTGCTGACCACCACCCTGGCCGAAGCCACCGAAGCCTTGCCACCAATCGGCAAGACCTACATCCCGGAAGGTAGCTACCGCGAAATGACCGAGTGGGCGATGCCAACTCAGCAGCAGATGGACTACGAAGATCTGGTCCACGACATGGAGCATGACAGCCGCTGGGCAAACATCAAACGCTACATCCGTGGCGGGTACTGGCGAAACTTCAAGATCCGTTATCCCGAAACGGACGAGATGTACAGCCGCGCCCTGAACATCAGCAATCGCCTGGCCGCCGCAGAAGCCAACGGCTGCGATTCGCGTCTGTTGGAACTGGCCAAGCGAGAGCTTTATCGTGGTCAGTGCAACTGCAGCTACTGGCACGGAGCGTTCGGCGGCACCTACCTACCTCACCTACGTAACGCCGTCTACAACCACTTAATCGCCGCAGACAACCTGCTGGATCAAGCCGAACACAAACCAGCTTCGTTCATCGAAGCCGAAGTGGCCGACTTCAACCTCGACGGCCGCCAGGAAGTTCGCCTGGAAGACGAAAAGCTGATCGCCTTACTGGCTCCGGCCTCTGGCGGCACGCTGTACGAACTGGACGTCCGTTCGATCTGCCACAACTTGCTGGCCACGCTGTCGCGTCGTCCAGAAGCGTATCACCGCAAGGTGCTCGCTGGTCCTTCCTCTGCCGGTGGCGAGGTCGCTTCGATTCACGATCGAGTCGTCTTCAAGCAAGAAGGACTCGACAAGATGCTGCAGTACGATAACTACCAGCGCAAGGCCTTGGTCGATCACTTCTTCGACAACAATGCCTCGTTGGAGCAAGTGGCCCACAACAATGCCCTAGAGCGTGGCGACTTTGTCGAAGCCCCGTTCGAGGCTAAGCTGCGACGCAACCCAGATCGCATCCAAGTACAAATGTCGCGTGCCGGCAATGCCTGGGGCATTCCGCTGACGATCACCAAAGGCGTGACCATGACCGCTGGTAGCAGCGTGCTCGAAATCGCCTACCTGCTGGAAGGTCTGCCGCAAGATCAAGCGTTGCACTTTGCCGTGGAAATGAACCTCGCCGGTTTGCCCTCTGGTGCCGACGATCGTTACTTCCACCAGGCCAACGGCAACAAGCTGGGTCACCTCGGCACCCAATTGGACCTGCATGAAGTGCAAGACTTGGGTCTGAAAGACGAATGGCTGGGAATCGATTGCCGCTGGAGCGCCGATCGGCCAACGAGCGTCTGGACGTTCCCGATCTCGACCGTTAGCCAATCAGAAGGCGGCTTCGAGCTCGTCCAGCAAAGCGTCTGCTTGATGCCACACTGGTGGGTCCAAGGCGATGCCGAAGGTCGCTGGAGCGTCGTCATGCAACTCGACATCGACACCGCCCTGGCGGAAAGCCGGATGCCAAAAGCGGAATGTGAAAGCGTGAACGCTGGCTAAGCGAATTGGCACCTCCCAGGTTGCCTTCCAACATCAAAACCGATGAATTCAACGGGTATTGGCCACAAAGTGATCAGTACCCGTTTTCTTTTGGCTACTTCAGCGCAGCCTTGTAGATTTCGGTTTTCGATGCCGCCAAACAAGTCTACAATACGTATCAAATAGCGCGGATCGCTTGAGGGCTGTCGTGCAATCAGGGGCACCAATCAATCCCCCGCCAAGCGTTGGCAAAATGCCTACCAGGCTACGATGACATGCGCAGCCCCCAGTTCACCATTCACCACATAAGGGAGAGAGCGATGAAGTTCGCTTGGCAGATCGGTTTAGCGGCATTCTTGGCATTGGGCCTCGTTGGCAACATCAGCCCAACCTGGGCAGCAGAAGATGCCCCCGCCGCCGAAGACAAACCCGCAGCAACGGAAGAAAAAGCGGAAGAAGCAGAAGCCGACAAGGAATTTGCTCCAGCCTCGGTTGACAAAGGCCTCGCAGAAGTCACCTCGCTCCTTCGTACCGGCGGCCCAGCCAAGCTTGCCCCGAAAGATCGCTACGCGAAAGCGGTTGAGATGGTCGACAAGATGTGGGACATGGACCGGGACGAGGGCGAAAGCCAACGACTAATGATGCTGAAGTTTCAACTGCTGATGACGCTTGATCGCATGGGGAACAAGGAAGCCGGACAAAAGGCGAACAGCTTCCTCGCCAGCGTCAGCGAAGGAAGCGACGAAGCCCTCGCAGTGCAAGCCAGAAAATTAATATTCAGCATCCGGATTAGCAAACTTGCTTCCCTTCCGCCAGAAGAGCAGCAAGCCGCCATCGACGAAATCAAAGGCGAGATCTTAGCAGAGAAACCAACGGAAAAAACCGCTGCATTGGCGACTCAGTTTGCCAGCAGCTTGTCGTACATGCTCAAGTCGGAAGAGTCTGCCAAGGAAATTGGCGATCTGGCCGATCACTTTAAAGACTCTGGCGACGAAAAAGTCGAGAAGGCCGCCGCTTCGTTAATCGGCATGGCCCGACGTATGAGCTTGCCCGGCAAGCCGATCGAACTGACCGGTACGACCCTGAACGGCGAAGACCTCAACTTCCCCGCCGCGTTCAAAGGCAAGACCGTCGTTGTCGACTTCTGGGCGACCTGGTGCGGTCCCTGCATCGCAGAATTCCCGAACATGAAGAAGCTGTACGCAGCCTATCATCCACATGGCTTCGAGATCATCGGCATCAGCCTGGACGATACCAAGCCAGTCGTCGAAAAGTTCGTCGAAGAACGGGAAATCCCTTGGACTATCGTCTGGAACGACAAAGGTGACGAACGTGGCTGGAGCGACGTCAACTCGGTTCGCTACGGCATCACCGGTATTCCGACCATGATCTTCGTCGGCAAAGACGGAAACGTCGTCTCGATCACCGCTCGCGGTCACGAACTCGACAAGCTATTGGCCGAAGCCTACCCCGACGTGAAGTTGGAAGAAGAAAAGCCGGAAGCAGAAGCCAAGGTAGAAAAAGCGGGCCAATAGTTGCCCTTCCCATCGCAGCTTGGCGACCAGCCTGCTTCGCTGCACGATTTTGATAATCGAGATGGCTGCTTATGAAAATAGGCAGCCATTTTTTGTGGTTTAGAATGCAAAGGAGACCATCCGCATCTGTCCTGGTAAGCCAATATTGATCCGCAGCTTGCCAGGACCCCCTTTTGCCCGCTCTCTCATTTCGCATCCAAGGAACATAACATGCATCGAGGCTGGCTCACTTACATTGCAGCACTGCTCCTCATCGGACTCAGCCACGGCTTGCCTGCTTTTGGCGAAGAAGAGACGCCTCCCCCATCCACGGTTACCGCCGAAGACTTTCAGCCAAACTCCTTCGAGGAAGGTCTCACTCAGGTCGAAACCTACCTGCGTGATCAATCTGACAAAAGCGTTTCAACGCAAGATCGCTTGCAGCAAGGGCTCAAGATGCTCGACCAGGTTTGGCAACTCGATTCGGCGGCGGCCCCCAAAAAGAAGCTTATCTGGATGCGATTCTCGCTGCGGATGGGGCTGGCAGGCATGGGCGACGAGAAGAACCTCGACCTCTTAGCTGCCGAGCTAAAAAAGGCGAGCGAACATGAAGACGCCGAAGTTTCTGCGGAAGCCGTCAATGCCGGGCTCACCCTCGAAATGCTGCTTCTGCGGCAGCAGCCACCTCAGCAACGACTGGCGGTATTGAAAGAGAAGGCCCAAGAAATTAAGGCCATGGAAACCGGGCCCCTTTCAGCAAAGCTTGGCATGACCTTAGTTAAGAACCTGGAAATCGTTCCCGATAAAGATCAGGCCGCACTGATGACCGATAGCCTGGCCAGCCACTTCGCGAAATCGTCGGACGAGTCGATTCAAAAAATCGCCACCGACATGCAAGGCTACGCCCGGCGAATAAACTTAAAAGGCAACACCATGCGCGTCGTCGGCAAGAAGCTCGATGGCTCGGACATCAACTGGGCCTCGTACAAAGGTAAATTCGTACTCGTCGACTTCTGGGCTACGTGGTGCGGACCCTGCATTAGCGAGTTTCCAGGCATGAAGAAGCTGTACGAGACCTACCACGAGCACGGTTTCGAGATCGTCGGCATCAGCCTGGACGACTCTAAGTCAGACGTCGAACAGTTCATTGCTGCCCGCGAAATTCCTTGGACAATCATTTGCAACGCTCATGGCGACGATTACCAAGGCTTCTCGGACGAAAACGCCCGCTACTACGGGATCAACGCCATTCCGCAAATGATCTTCGTTGGCCAGGACGGAATCGTCATCGATACCGAAGCACGCGGCGAACGCCTGGAAGAGTTACTGGCCGAAGCCTTCCCCGATGTGGAAGTGCCCCAGGAAACGACGGAAACGACCACCACGAACGTCGTGACCGAGTAATCTCCTGGCAGTCAAAGTCGTCTTTCGCCTGCCCGATGCATCCGAGGGGAAAGAGAAAACCAGAACGGGTTCGTATCTTAACCATCTGTTAAGTGCGAACCCGTTTTCGTTTCCACTGAAGGTAATTGTTTAATTGAGGATGGGCGGCCAGCGTCTCGACCGAATGGTAATGCCGCCCCAACTCCTTCTCGTCCGGCACCAGTTGATGAATCATCTTGTGGCACATCTGGCACACATCGATCGTGTGCTGCATTTGTGCTTTCGAGAAACGATTTTTGAACCATGCCTTGCGATGGCAATGCCGCGGAATGAGATGATGCTCGTTGAACGCTTCATCTCCGCATAATTCACATTGGGGCATGGCCGTGGCACCTCATCGATCTGCCTGACTTCGATAATCCCCGGCAGACACAAAGCAGAGCGACTGGGTTCGCAATTGCTTACGAGAGCAGTTCATGCACCACGTTGCCGTGAACATCGGTCAGGCGATAGTCGCGACCGGCGTAGCGGTAGGTTAGCTTCTTGTGATCGAAGCCCAATGCGTGCAGCATCGTCGCATGCAGGTCGTGGACTGGGACCGGGTTTTCTTCCGCTTTGAAACCGGTTTCATCGGTCGATCCGTAGACCTGACCTCCCTTAATCCCGCCCCCAGCCAACCAGCAGGTAAAGCCGTAATGATTATGGTCGCGGCCGTTAACCTTGCCCGCATTCGACCCCGGTTTCGGCAGTTCGACCGTTGGCGTGCGGCCAAACTCGCCTCCCCACAGAATCAAGGTTTCTTCAAACAAACCCAATCGTTTTAAGTCGGTAATCAAAGCCGAGATTGCCTTGTCACACTGCCCTGCCAAGCGACGATGGTTCACTTCCAAGTCGTCGTGGCTGTCCCACGGTTGGCCTTGATCGTGGAAGACCTGCACGAAGCGAACGCCCCTTTCCACCAGACGACGGGCAATCAAGATCTGCCGGGCCTGGATACCGTCGCCGTACGCTTCCAGCACGTTCTTCGGTTCACGCGAGACATCGAATGCGTCGGTCGCTTCCATCTGCATGCGATAAGCCAACTCGAACGATTGCACCCGCGATTCCAGGGCGGGATCGAAACCACGTTGCTCACGATGCTGAGCGTTCATTTGCTGCAGCAGGTCGACTTGGCGGCGTTGATCTTCCAGCGATAGATGCGAGTTCTTCACGTTCTCGATCAGCTTTTCGACTTCGGTATAACGAGTATCAACGTAGGTTCCCTGATAAACGCCCGGCAGAAAAGCGGACTGCCAATTTTGGGTTTGCTTCGTAGGATAGCCATGCGGGCACATCACGATATAACCGGGCAAGTTCTGATTGTCGGTTCCCATGCCGTACGTCAGCCAACTGCCAAACGCTGGGCGAACGGCAACCGAGGCCCCGCAGTTCATCAATCCTAACGAGGGCTCGTGATTGGGGACTTCGGCTTGCATCGAACGAATCACCGCGATGTCATCGATATGCTGGGCCGTGTGCGAAAAAAGTTCGCTGACTTCGATTCCGCTTTCCCCATACTTCTGAAACTTGAACGGCGAACCGAGTGCCGCACCCGTTTTCCGTTCCGTTCGCAAATTCTCGCCCCCTGGCAGCGGCTTGCCGTGGTATTTGGTGAGCAGCGGCTTAGGGTCGAAGGTATCGACGTGCGAAGGACCACCGGTCATGAACAGGTGGATCACATGCTTTGCTTTTGCGGGAAACTGAGGTGGCTTCGGTGCCAGCGGGTTCTGGTAAGAAGCGGCCTGGGCAGCCGATTCGGCATCAGCCGCCAACAACTTCTCGTCCCCTAACAAACCAGCAAGCCCCATCATCCCTAAGCCGGTCCCCATCCGCGTCAGTAGATCGCGACGATTGAGGCAAGCTTCCGGTCGGTGCGGGTATTGGCTATTCATGACAAACTTCCGATTCGTATCTCATGGGATGGCAAATGGGGGCAGGCAAAACGAGCCGCTGCTTAATCGACAAACATGAACTCGTTCGAGACCAACAACACCTGGGCCACACTATTCCAGCCCGACCAATTGTCGCTTGATGGTGCATTGGTAACGTATTCCAAAAACAACTTCTCTTCGTCCGCCGTCGGGGCACGTTGCAAGATCCGCTGAAACAGTCCGGCCAGTTTCTCTTGGTCACTTAACCCTGGCTCATCAACATGGTCGGCCAAATATTCGGCCTGGCGAGCCACGAAAGGGCTGTTCAATAGGTACAGCGCTTGCTGCGGAACACTAGTCTTGGAACGTTCCGGGCTGGTGGCATCAGGGCTTGGGTAATCGAAGGCCCGGTATAAGTTCGGCAAGTCTTGGCGATCGACAAAGCCGTACACGGTTCGTCGTGGCGGGTAAGGATCTTGCAGAATTTTCACCGCTCTTCCTCCTAGCGAATCGTCGAGTGCACCGCTGGCAACCAGCATTGCATCGCGCATTTCCTCGAAAGACAGCCGACGGCGATTCATCTTCCACAACAAACGATTCTCGGGATCTTTCTCGCGTAATTCAGGCCGATCCTTACTCGATTGCTGATAGGTTGCCGAAAGCATGATGTGCTTGTGCAGCTTCTTCAGCGACCAGCCGTTCTTCTTCAAATAACTGGCCAAGTGATCGAGCAGCAGAGGATAAGTGGGCGGATCGCTCCGCACCCCAAAGTCTGCCGGAGTAAGCACCAACGGCCGATCGAAGTGCGTCATCCAAACGCGGTTGGCAATCACCCGGGCCGTTAGCGGATTGTCGTCGGCGATGATGTCTTCGGCCAGTTCCAGCCGCCCGCTTCCTTGCGTGTAAGAAGAAGCTTCGCTTTCGTTCAACACACGAATAAACTGCCGTGGCACTTTGTCGCCACGGCGGCCAGGGTCGCCTCGCAAGAAGATGACCGGCTGGCCAACATTTTCGCGGTCGGTAACCGCCATCGCCCGAGGAGGTGCCCCCGGCGAATCAATCTCGTGCCCGCGAATCTTTCCTTCAATCTGCTTTTGAACGGCATGCTCACTGGTAAACGTCGCGGCGCGGACATCGTTGTCCCCTAGTGCCAGCGGCGAGTTCCCTTGCAGGAGAGCTTGTGCCAACTCTTTCTGGGTTCCTTCCAGCTTGTCGACAAACGCATGATCGAAGCCAGCCTCGATAAACGCCTTGCCTACCGGTTTTAGTAGGTCATCGTACGTATCGACCAAAGCCGGTAACGTAGCTGGCTGCTTGCTGACAATTGCTTCGCGCACCGCTGGGTTTAACTTACTCTCTTCCGCAGTCCACTTGGCAATTCGTGCCTGGTGCTCGGCGGCGTATTTCTCTTCCCCCAATTCACGCGTTTCGAACAAGGGGCCCCAAATCGGGTGATCCGGTTTCCACTGCTGATCGGCGAATGCCTTCCACTTGTTGACCAAGTGTGGCCGCACGTTTTTTGCCTCTTGCTCGTTTTGTTCGTACTTGGCAATATCGACTTCTTGCTGCTGCGAGACGGCTCGCACCATCAGATCGAAGAAGTAGGTACTCGCTTCGGTTCGCACCGATTTTTCAACGTTAGCGTGGTGATTGCTCAGCTCTTGCTGAAGCTCGTCGTAACGCTGCTTAAACTCCGGATAGCGAGGATCGGAATCGATCGCGCCGATCAGAGGGGTGGTTTCATTCAGCGGATCGAACACACCATACAGGCCGTAGTAATCGGCCATGTTGATCGCATCGTACTTGTGATCGTGGCATCGGGCACACGCGACGGTCAGGCCCAACACGCCACGGGTGACAACATCGATACGGTCGTCGATCGTGTCTTGATGCTTCAGAAATTGACGCCCGATCCGAATTAGCCCTAGCCCGGCCAAGCGACGATCTCCCTCTTCGGCAAAGTAATCGGCGGCCAGTTGTTCTTTGACGAACTCGCTATAGGGTGTATCTCGGTTAAAAGAATCGATGACGTAATCGCGATAGGCATGCGCATACGGGAAGCGGCGATCTTGGCCGTCGTTCAAGTAGCCACGCGTATCGGAATAGCGGGCCACGTCCAGCCAGATACGCCCCCACTTCACTCCATATTGCGGCGAAGCCAACAAGCGATCGATCAACTTCTCGTAGGCATCGGGGCTCTCGTCGCTGACAAACGCATCGACTTCGGCCTGGGTCGGGGGGAGCCCGGTCAGGTCGAAGGTAGCTCGGCGAATGAGCGTACGACGATCGGCCAGCTTGGCCGGAGTCATGTCGTTGTCGAGCAGCCGCTTTTGCACGAAATGGTCGATCTCGTTCTGGGCGAAATCCCCCTTCACTTCCGGGGCAGGCGGATCTTGAATCGGTTGGTAAGCCCAATGTTGCTGCTTGTCGCTGACCAGACGCTCGTCAAACGAAAGCGGAGCAATCGGCTCTGCTTCGCTCGGCCACGGCATGCCGAGCTTGACCCACTGTTCAATCGCCGCGATCTCTTCCGTAGACAACTGACCGGCTGGGGGCATTTCGAAGGTTTCGTAACGAATTGCCTGAATCAGGCCGCTTTCGTCTGGTTTCCCTTCGACCACGATCTTGCCGGAATCGGCACCTTGGATGATCGTCGAGCGAGCATCCAGACGCAGTCCGGCCTCTTGCTTCTCGGCACCATGGCAACCGACGCAATGCTTAATGAAGACCGGACGCACCGATTTCTCGAAGAACTCGATGTGTTCTGGCGAAAAATTGTTTTCGGCAAACGCAAACGACGGCAGCAGGCACACCATCGCTGCGATGGGCAACGCGAATATCCGCATGGGCATGATACGCTGAGGGAGAGCAGGAAGGAACAAAAGGCGGGAACACGCATAAACGTGTCCCCCTATTGTACCGTGCCGGCAGGGCTGGGTCCAAGTCTATTTACCAAGCCGACAAGCAACACGCCCTCCACAAGAGGGGCCTATTTCGATGCACCTCCCTGAGCCTTTTTTCGCTTGCTATCGGCAATTTTCTTCTCGATTGGTGTCAATCGCATCGATCGAACTCGCATATTGAGCAGCTCCACACCCAGAGCGAACGCCATGGCGAAGTAGACGTAACCCTTGTCGAAATGAGCCCCAGCCCCTTCAGCGACCAGCATCACGCCAATCAAAATCAAAAAGCTGAGGGCCAGCATCTTGAGCGTTGGATGCCGCTCGACAAAGTCCGAAATCGTATTGGCGAAGGTGATCATCACCCCCACGGAAATCAACACGGCGGTCACCATTAGCCAAATACCGGAAACGGGGGCGCCAAAGACGTCGACTTGCTCCTTCACCATTCCCACGGCGGTAATCACCGAGTCGAGAGAGAAAATGATGTCGAGGGCCATAATCTGCAGAATGACCCCACTGAAAGTTGCTTTAACCTTCGTCGCGTCTTCTTCCGAGTGCTCGTCGTCATCTAGCTTTTCGTGGATTTCACCGACACTTTTCCAAATCAGAAAGAGCCCGCCCACAAACAGGATGATGTCTTTCCAGGTGATACCGTTCATATCGGGGTGTTCGATCAGCAGTTCGTTGTTGCCAACAAGCCAGGACAACTCGAAAATGTTCTCTTTCAAGCCCATCACCCACGAGATCGTACACAGCAGAATAATTCGCATCACCAAGGCGGCCAGCAGCCCCATCCGCCGCGCGTTCGGACGTTGTGCTTCCGGCAGGCGAGCCGAAACGATCGCAATAAAGACGATATTGTCGATCCCTAGAACAATTTCCATCGCGGACAAAGCGATGACTGCGACGAATGCTTCCCACATACGGTTTCCCCCCACTTCCCCTCAAAAAGAACTGCAGCATCATAACCGACGCTAACTGCAACAACCATGCCGCTGCGCCAACGTGCTGCGGAAGAAGCAACCTTCACTCCGTTGCATCCCACTTGGCGGCCAAGCAAAATAGACAACTCGCGTCCCACACCTACCTAAGGATTTCGCCCCATGGCTATGCTTCTTGATCGTCGTCAAATGCTTTCTTTATCCGCAGCAGGTGCTTTGACGTCGGCTGGCCTGGCAGTGCAAGGGCTTCCCACGGCGAATGCGGCCCAACCGACCTCGCCGACGATTCGATATTGCTTTAATACCAGTACAATTCGCGGCCAAAATCTAACGATAGAAGAAGAAGTCGATATCGCAGCCAAAGCAGGCTACCAAGGGATCGAGCCGTGGATCTCGAAGATTGAAGACCATAAAAAGTCAGGCAAGAGCCTGGCCGACCTGAAAAAAAGGATCGCCGATTCCGGGCTGAAGGTAGAAAGCGCGATCGGGTTCGCCCAGTGGATTGTCGAAGATCCCGATAAACGGAAGCAAGGGCTAGAACACGCCAAACGCGACATGGACCTCTTGGCACAAATCGGTGGCAGCCGCATCGCAGCCCCCCCGGCAGGCGCGACCAACGGGCCTAAGCTCGATCTATTGGAAGTCGCCCAGCGCTATCACGCGCTGCTAGAAGTCGGTCAGCAAACGGGTGTGGTTCCAGAGCTGGAATTGTGGGGCTTCTCGGCCAATCTATCTCGCCTGGGGGAAGTTGCCATGGTCGTCGTCGAGGCCAACCATCCCGATGCCTGCATGATGCCGGATGTCTACCACATCTACAAAGGTGGCTCCGACTTTAGCGGCCTGCAGACGATCAGCGGGCACGCGATTCCAGTCTTCCATATGAACGACTACCCTGCCGAGCCGCCTCGCGAGAAGATTAACGACAGTGCCCGCGTGTTCCCAGGGGATGGCATCGCTCCGCTGAAACCGATGATTCAAACACTGATCGGTAACGGTTTCGCTGGCGTTTTCTCCCTTGAACTATTCAATCCAGAATACTGGAAGAGAGATGCCCTGGAAGTCGCCCAGGAAGGGCTCGATAAGATGAAAGCCTGCGTGGCCGAGGCCACAGCTTAAGTTTGCGTTATAGCTAACCCCAAAATGGCGTTAGTGATAAACCTTCTCTAGAGAAATACTATCGGCGATCCAGACAAACGAGCCGGCATTATCGCCGGTTCCGTTTTGCCGCTTGAGCGTTACTTTAACATCCCACAGGGGCTTACCGTTTTCCTTATCCGAAATACGGAAGATGTGGGTTGCGTAGTGCAGTCCTTCGTATTCGCTGGTGGCAAAATCGCGGACGAAAGTAGCCTCAAGCGGGCCTCCTTGCCATTGGTCGATCGCCTTCACAATATCGCGTGACTCAAAACCTTGTAGGTCTTCGGTCCGCATTTCATTTTCTGCGTAGAAGGCGGGCAACGCGGTTTTGGCAGGAGGTCGGGCGGAAGGGTGCATGCTCATCTGATGCGCTTCCATAAACTTCTTCTGCAGTATCAAGTCGAGCCACTGGGCGGCCATCTCGCGCGAAGCGGTTACTAAAGCGTACTGCTTGACCTGGACTTGGGTAATGCTCAGCCCCAACCAAATTGCCGCTAAGCCCATACCCGCTAAGGCCATCCCCTGCCCAGTTAAAAGTTCAGAGCGACCAATGTGATAGTAGGCCACCAAACAGATAACAATAGCAATGACCGGCACGATCCACAGCACGGACGTAAAGACCGCCATGACGGAAAGGATTCCCAACACTAAACCGCTAATCGCCAACCGGCTGATCTCGCGATATTGCATCAGGTCTTCGTTTTCGGCGGAAAAACCGGCTGATGTATGCTGCTGGGCGGAATCGACCATGATTCAAACGATCGTCTGTTCGAGAAGGAAAACGTAATTAAGGCGAACCAACATCTACTTCTTGGCGTGATTGACTTCGTCAGCAGCACGCTGGGTTCGCGTACTGGCGTACTTCCCCACATCAAACGGCTGGCCCCCCATGCCTTGTGTGGAAGGCAAACCCACCACAAGCGTGCCGTAGGCTTGCGCGACACTGGAAGGAATCCCGCTTCTCATCATGTTGACGAAACCTTCATCGCCGACCGGAGATGCAAACAACGAAAAACAAATCCAGCCGTACAACACAACGGTTTGCAGGCCGCAGCCGACCCAATCGAACGCGGTGTCATACTTACTTCCCATACGTACGGGAAACTTGGAAAGTTGGTTGCAAATCAGCTTGCAGATCAAAAAAGTGATGATAAACACCAGCCACATGCACGCGAATTCGGTGAACGCGCTCCACTCCGGAGCTTGTTCGTTCAGCAAACTGGCTAGCAACTGGGCGTAGTTAAACGCCAGGGCACTGCACAAAATGATCAACAAGCAGTTCAGGAAGTTCGTCCAAAAACACTGGCTGTACGCCACCGCAAAAATAACGACCGGAAGCCCGACCACGAATATCCAAAAATGTAAGCCCACGGCAGATGATCCTGATGGAAGTTGAAAAGGAAAGCTACTCGGATCGTCTCGAATTACTCTTTGAGAACGCGGCTGATTTCCTCGATGGACGTGACCCCGGTTGCCACGAGGCGGATTGCCTCTTCCTGCAACGAACGATTGCCGGCGGCTTTCGAGGCAGCGCGAACCGCTTCCAGCTTCGGTGTCTTAACAATTGACCGGCGAATGCCGTCGTTGACTTTCATCAACTCGAAGATCCCAATGCGGCCATAGTAGCCGATCCCACCGCAATGCTCGCACGGCGGCTTTTTCGGATCGTCTGGTCCTGGCGGGGTTGGTGTCTTGTAAAGCTTATCGACCTTATCAGGCGGTAGCCCCAACCGCTTGAGCAATTGCACGCTAGGCTGAAATTCTTCGCGGCAATTCTTGCACAACCGGCGACATAATCGCATGTTGAGCACACCCACCAAAGCCGAGGCGTATTTATCGGCAGGAACCTTCAACGAGAGAAGCCGCAGCACACCTTCTGCGGCGTCATCTTTCACGTTGACACTGGTAAAGCACAGCCGCGTGGCGTTGGCTTGTTCCAGCAAGACATTGAAAATCGCTGGCGAATCAATGCGGCGAACCACCACGGCATCAGGCTGGTTGCGAATGACCGCAGCCAGCATCTCTTCTGGCTTGCGGCTGCTGGCATCGTAATATTGCAAGGCAATATTCATCACCTCGGGCTCACGCGAGCCCTTGGGTTCGATCCCTGCGAAGTCACGCATCAGGCGGTCGGTTGAATTCAAACCGGCGTAATAGAGCGTCGACATGCCTCCTTCTGGCTTGGCGGTAAAGACAAACAAGCCGTTGGGCAGCCCCATCAGCGTCTTGACTTCCTGCATCGTGTCTGGCGGCATGCCCAGATCTTCAAGTGTCTCTAGCTTCGTCGAGACGACCGGTACCACGAAGATAACCCGCTCGCCACTTTGCGTTCCTTGGGCGGTTACCGAGCAGTTCAGCTTGCGTCCGTCGTACTTCACGAAGAACTCGCCTGACTGCCGGGCACGTCGTTCTTGCGGGTTCAGATTGCACAACAGTTTCAGTACCGCCAACATCTGATCGCTTGATTCGCGATCACGGTTTTCACCGGCCAGCCAAACACCATCGATCAGATACCGCATCGCGACGGTATCTTTGGTGTAGTCCATCATCACCTTGGTCGCTCGGCGCTGGACCATCTCGACGATCAACTCCTTGACCCATACATAGGCGTCCGGCAACTTGCGGGCGTTATATAGGTTTTCGGTATTTTTCGTCTCGTCGGCACCGCGAGCTTGGATTTCCATCGTCGGGCCAGCTTCCCAGCCCGATTTGATTTCGGCTTTGACCTTCCCGCCAGAAAGCTTCGACATGACGTAGCGCAGGTGGTCCTTCGTCATGACGCGTTCGTGCGGATCGACCAGATTGTTGCGGGTTTTAATGTACATTCCCAGCGGGATTGCCCACGCCAAGACCGCTAGGATGTAGCCGAGAAAAAATGGAATCGCAGCGGAAACCACCCAAAACGTCAAACCGAACACCAGGACGTTCGGAATCACCCATGCCGGGACCGACAACTTACGATCGGGGCAGTCTTGGCCAAGCCAATCGGTGGTCCACACCCACAGGAAGAACAACAGGAACATGGCCGCCAACTTGATAGGGTTCAAGTAGCCATATTCATCGGTGGTCCATTTGTACTTTTCAGGATTCGACGCAGCCGTATCCCCTCCTTGGGCAAACGCCAAGGACTCGAAACCAAATAGATTGAAACCGATCGCCAACAGAAGAAGGCAAAAAACCAACAGAGCGAATCTTCGCATTAAACCATCCCAGGTTGTGCCACATTGATGCCTTTAAGTGCCATCTTCAGAGCTTCCACGTTCGGAGCCACTGCGAATGCCGTTTCGCGGTCGATCAATTCCTTGTCAATCAGCGACTTGAGGCTCATCGTGAAGTCTTGCATGCCGTCATCTTTACCGATACGAATCGCGTCAGGCAGCTTCGCGTCTTTTCCTTCCAGAATCAACTTCTGAACGGTGGGATTCATCGTCATGATCTCGACCGTCGGCACACGACCGACACCCGGCTTGATCGACTTGAGAAGCTTCTGCGCGACAATCCCCTTCATATTAAACGCGATTGCACTACGAATCGCGCCATGCATTTCCTCGGGGAACAAGTCGAGAATACGACCAATCGTGCTGGAAGAGCTAGAAGCGTGGATCGTTCCGAACACCAAGTGCCCCGTTTCCGCCGCGTGAATCGCCGTGAGGAACGTTTCCTGATCACGCATTTCACCAATCAGGATAATGTCAGGGTCTTCACGCACGGCATGCGCCATGGCGATCTCGAAGTCCTTCACGTCCTGCCCAATCTCGCGCTGATTAATCAGGCATTTTTCTTCCGAATAGACGAATTCTATCGGGTCTTCCAGCGTCAGAATGTGCTTCGAGTAGTTCCGGTTGATCCAGTTCAGCATCGACGCGATCGTCGTACTTTTACCAGAACCCGTCACCCCAGCCAGCAGCACCATTCCCTGGTCGAATTTGCACAAGCTCTCCATCACCGGAGGCAGGTTAAGCCCTTCGAAGTTCGGAATCCAGTTGTTAATACGACGGGCGACCAAGCCAACGTTGCCTAGCTGCGTGAACATGTTCACACGAAAACGCCACGTTTCTCCATCGACATCAACCGTATGGGCAAAGTCAGCCCCGCCGTTCTCTTTGAAGATTCTGGCGTTTCGCTCGTCCAGCAGCGGCCACAACAGCCGCAACATCTCTTCCGCTTCGACCGGGCCACGATTTAAGTTCTTCAAGGTACCATGCACGCGGACGATCGGCGGACGACCGACCTTCATATGCAAGTCAGAACCTTCCAACTTCACCAAGGCTCGGAAGATTTTGTTGACTTCATATTCGACATCTTTCTTAAGAAACTTATCGGCAATAGATTCGTCGATTTCAGCCATATCTCTGTTCCCTTGGTTCCTGATTGAAGGGCAAGCCCTCTATTCTGCTTCGATTTGGCCTCGGAATCAAAGCCTTACGCAAATTCCTCGGTCTCGCATCAATTGCTTGGTCTCTTGGATGCTGTACTGGCCAAAATGAAATATGCTGGCCGCCAGGGCCGCATCGGCCTTTCCTTCGAGGATCGCGGCGGCTAAATGCTCTGGGCTGCCTGCCCCGCCGCTGGCCACCACGGGGATTGATACCGCCTCGCTGACCGCGCGGGTTACCTCCAGATCGTAGCCATCCTTTGTGCCGTCCCGATCCATACTAGTCAGCACGATCTCGCCGGCGCCTAATTCTTCGACTTTTTGCGCCCAACTGACCGCTTCAAGGCCCGTCGGCGTGCGTCCTCCATGAATATGGACTTCCCAAACTTCCTGCCCATCTTTTTGCACACGTTTGGGGTCGATATTCACCACAATGCACTGGCTGCCGAACCTTTTGGCGGCTTGGCGGACGAAATCGGGATCTTTACAGGCCGCCGAATTGATCGAGACCTTATCCGCCCCGGCATTCAGTAGCGAGCGAATATCTTCCATCGTCCGAATGCCACCCCCGACGGTTAGCGGCATGAAAACCACCTCCGCGGTTCGACTTACGACATCTAGAATAATATCACGCTGTTCGTGACTGGCCGTAATATCGAGAAAAACAAGCTCGTCCGCCCCTTCTTGCTCGTATCGCGCAGCAACTTCTACGGGGTCACCGGCGTCGCGCAGCTGAACGAAGTTCGTTCCTTTGACGACACGCCCTTGATTGACGTCCAAACACGGTATCACACGGCTGGCCAACATCGATGCTAACCGCAGCTTTCAGAAAGAGTTGCAAGGATAATCTCGAACCCAGAAAAGGGCTCGAAGAAAGGCAAATCTACTGTAAGCCGGACGAGCGACAGGGTCAACTAACCTCAGCAGCTGCACTGCCCCTTACAGAAAAGAAGCCAGCCTGACCGCAAGTCTTGTGATATTCATCGGCCAAGCTTTCCCTGTCAGCCAAGGAAACAATTATCAAACTATCTATTTTTATTTGCGATAACATCTATACCTCTCGCTTCCCTATGCTGTCAAATTCCACAGATTTCGGGGGGGCGAGCCTTGCCTCGGGAGAAAAAGCCACCAATTTTTTGATATTTTCTCTGATGATATCCCGCGTTTACATTACAATAAAAACGCAGAATCGCATCATGTATAAGTTTTATTTCGAGGACCCGCTAAGCAGACCCCCCTTATTGGTTCTCCTCTGGTGTTGTCGCACTTTCCATCTTCCATCCTTGCAAGTAAGGACTAATTCCTATGAAATCGTCTCGAAAACAGTCTGCCTTTACGCTGGTCGAGCTGTTGGTGGTTATTGCCATCATTGGCGTTTTGATCGCCCTGCTATTGCCTGCGGTGCAGCAAGCCCGCGAGGCAGCGCGTCGCATGTCCTGCTCGAATAACCAAAAGCAGCTGGCCTTGGCAATGCACAACTACCACGACTCCCTCGGCAGCTTTCCCCCGATGGTCGTAAAACCCAATCCCACAACCACTCCAGCTTGGGCTTGGAGCGCGTTGATCTTGCCGATGCTCGAGCAAGGCAACATTCATGAATCGTTGCAAGTTGGCAAGCTTACCCTCACCGCATCTGCCGGAACCACAAACGGGAAGAACATCCTCGGCCTGCCGCTGGAAGCATTCACCTGTCCCTCCGACGCTCGTGCGAGCGAGGTATCTCCTCGTGCCGTGGCTGGCGTCAAGCTGGGACTTTCGAGCTACCCTGCCGTCAATGGAACTGGTCAACGGGCCTATTACTACGACCAAGGTGCCACGAATTATGCCTCCGGTATTTTCACCGATCGAGTGAAAGGTTACTCCTTCCGCGATATCACCGACGGCAGCTCTAACACCATGCTCATCGGCGAACGCCACGACAAAATCCCTGGCTTTGTCAACGAGACCTACACCCTATGGGCAGGCACCACCAGTGCTGAAATGGACGACAGTGGCTACTACGGCTCGCTGGAAGTCGCTGGCTCGACAGGCTTCCCGATGAACGAATGGGAAGACACCAATTGGCAATTCCGACACTGGTTCCGCAGCTTGCACCCTGGCGGCGTGATGTTCTCGTTCGCCGACGGTAGCGTTCACTTCCTCAGTGAAACAATCGACATGACGACCTACCAGAACCTGTCCAACCGCTCCGATGGCAAGATTCTGGGTGATTATTAGAGCGGACGGTTCGCTTACTTCATGGAGACTATCCACATGAAACGCATTAGCCTACTGGCCACTGTTTGCCTGGCGACCATGCTCGGTTGTTTTGGTGGCAATTCAGACCTTCAATTTGGTGAGGTCAAAGGCCATGTCACCTTGGAAGGCAAACCGCTGCCGCATGCCACGGTTCGCTTCCAACCAGAAAGCGGGCGTCCTTCCTACGGCAAAACCGACGAATCAGGCGAGTACACGCTGAAATTCAAGGGACAAGAATTGGGAGCTTTGGTTGGCCAACATAGCGTGGCTATCACCACCGAAGACCGCATCGAAAACCCGGAAACCGGCGAGTCTCGCTGGCAGAAGGAAATCTTGCCCCCCAAGTACAACAGCGAAACAACCCTCAGCGCGGTTGTTGAACCAGGGGAAAACGTCTTCGATTTCGATTTAGTCGAACGCAAGAAGAAGTAATCGTCGACTTCTAAACTGCCAACCAACATAAGCCGGAGCAGGGTTCGCACAACCTGCTTCGGCTTTTTCTATTTTGGTTGTCAACCTTATCTCTTCTTAGGCAATCGAAAAGATCTCTATGTGTTGCTTATTTTCGCGATCCCAACCCGTGCCCGCTCTTCTGACGGTGGAACCACCTGAACCAGAAGCGGAACATGCAGTCCGTCACTTCGTACGGATCAGCATCGTTCGTATGAGGAATATTGCTTGCCTGGGTCACCAATGAACGATAGGCTGGTCCCAAGAAATCGCCATTTTCCCTTCTTGAAAAGGCAAACCCCACCATGCGGTCCCTACTCCTTCTCGCGATCCTGCTTTTGCCAGCCCAAGCCTTCGCCGCAGAAGAAGACGCGCCGTCGTTCGTTGCCTTTCCGATCGAAACCGGGCTGCAACAGAAGTTACTACAAACGACCGAGGCGGACATCTACTTAGAAATCGACGGCGATCCGATCTCTGCCGACAAAATAGTCCGGCCTGAATATGTTCTGGGGGCACAAGTTCAAGCTCGTTTACGGAAAATCGTCCACGATCAGATGCTTACATTTCCCCGCGTCTACGTCAAAGTTTCGGTGACCGAATACTTCTATGTTCGCAAACTCACACAACAGATGAAAAAGCGTTTTGCGGAAACCTCGTTCGAGCCGAAGCTCCGCCTCAAAGGCACCGTTCTGGAAGGCGGCGGAACTCGCTTCGCGGATAAGCCCGATTTCACCTTGCCTAATCAACCAGCGAAGACCATCGCGGACCTACGTCTGGCTGGCGACGGCTTCGAGGCGTTTCGCGTGACCTCGCCCCTTGCCCGCCGCTTGACCTATGGGGCCGACATCTTCGTGATTCTTGACGAACCGATTACGCGCGATTTTCAGGCCTTTCCGCCCAATGTGGTCGCCGAGTTGAAAGAAATCGTCGACGAATTGGCCCCTCAGGCCCATGAAAGCCTTCTGCTACGCTGCCAAACCACGCGGGATGGCCAAAAAACCGTCGAAGAGTTTTGCAGCAGAAAGTGGGACCCCATCGATCCCTTCGGGGCCCCCCTCCCCTCACCGGCCGACCAGTTCGCTGCTCAGCTTGGTTTTAAACAGTGCCGCGTTGAAACACGGACCATGGGAATTGCCCTGGAAGACCTCCTCGGGAAAAAGGCCCCCAACTTTCAGCTCCAGAACCAAGACGAGCAAGAGGTTGATCTGCACGAGTTCGCGCAAGGAAACGTCATCGTGCTGAACTTCTCTGGCATCGCCTGCGCCCCCTGCCAGCACGAGGCTCCTCACCTGACCGCGTTGCAAAAACAATTCGCTGGCCAAGGTGTGAAGGTAATTTCCGTGAACGGCTACAACGAGTCGCCGGAAGCAATCCGCCAGAACATCAAGCAGCTTTCGCTTGAGCACCCAATCGTCGCCATGGGGAAGGAAGTCGCCCAAAAACAGTACACCGTCACTTCGTATCCAATGACCTTCTTCCTCGACCGGCAAGGCGTCATCCGCGACTATCACCACGGTTTCGACAAGGGAGACGAGGTGACCCTGCAACGTAAAGTTAAGAAGTTGCTGGAACACTAAGCTTAGATATAATCATCCCACTGCGGTCCAGCCGAGCCAGCTCCGGCGAAGCTGTCTTCCACCAGTTGGCATTCGGGCAGCGCCTTCAGAAAGGCTCGCCCGTAGCCTTTGGTTCTTATTCGTGGGTCGAGGATCACGACCATTCCCTTGTCGGCGTGGCCGCGGATGAGGCGGCCGAAGCCTTGGCGGAGCTTGATGATTGCTTCCGGTAATTGATACTCCGAGAACGGTTGACCGCCCCGTTCTTTGATTTGATTCAGCCGAGCTTGCAGCAGCGGGTGATCTGGCACGCTGAAGGGGAGCTTGGTGATGATCACGTTTTGCAGGGCATCGCCTGGGACGTCGACCCCTTGCCAGAAGCTATCGGTGCCGAACAAGACCGAGCCTGGCGTCTGCTTGAACTTTTGCACCATTTGCCCGCGTGGGATGCCATCGGACTGGCTGAACAGCGTGTAGCCGTTTTGCGTTAGCCAGCGAGAAACCCGCGAGGCACAGTTCCGCAGCATGTCGTAGCTGGTGAACAGCACAAACGCGTGCCCCTGGGTTTTTTCGATGTACCGCTTCACCATTTCGGCCAAAGCCTGATCGTAGTCGCGGCGATTGCCAGGATCAGGCATTCCTTTGACCAGGACCAGCTTTACGTTCTTCTTGTAATTGAACGGGCTACCAACCGTCAGCGCGTCGTTCCGCATCAAGCCAATGCGATCGCGGAAGAAGTCAAACCCTTGATCAGGCGAAGCGGAAAGCGTGGCACTGGTTAGAATCACACTGTCCACCTTTTGGAAGAGCTCTTCCCGCAGCACCGGTCCCACTTCGATCGGCGTGGCGAAGAGCTTCACTCGGCGATACGGCCCACGCTGCTGGCTGCTTTCGACCCAATAGACGGTCCGTTCCATCTTCTGCATCCGCCAGGCCTCGATCGAGTCGGCCATCAAAAAGATGCGGTCAGACAGGCTATGGAAATCTTGCCGGGTACTTTCTTCCTCAAAACGATCTCCTTCCCCTTTGACCATCGAAGCCAGCTTGGCCAGCGCTGGGGAAAGGACATTCGGCACCAACTCAGGCACCGTCACGCGGCCATTGCCGCCAGGGTTCTCTTCCAGCCAGCTATCAAGCTCGTTGAAGAACTGCTGAGCCCGATACCGCGTATGCACCACCTGATTCATCGCGTCGGCGCACTCGTGATGGACCAACAGCCCCTTTTGGGTTCGCTCGTTGAACAGCTTGTTCAGGGCAAAGTCGATTTGCGTCGACGTGACCGACATCCCCAGGTGATCGCCAGCCACCCCTTCCAAGGTATGGGCTTCGTCGAAGATGACCGCATCGTACGAAGGCAACAAGCTTACACCACCCCGGCGGAGGGCCAGGTCGCTGAAGAACAGGGCATGATTCACGATCAGTAGTTGGGCGTTCTGCATCCGGCGGCGCGCTTTGTAATAGAAACAATCGTCGTACGACGGGCACTTCCGCCCCAGGCAGTTGCCACTATCGCTGGCGATTTCGTCCCATACCCCCACTGCCGGACGAAAATCGAGATCGCTCAGCGAACCATCGGTTGTTTCCTTCGACCACTGCTTTAGCTTTTGCAGCTGCTCGGTTTCTTCATCCTTGGCAAATAGGCTCGCACTGCGTAGCGCCGCCGAGCCCAGCCGGCGCAAGCTCACGTAATTACCTCGCCCCTTGGCCAAAACGGCCGTAAATTCCAAGGGAACAGCCGCATTGACCAACGGAATATCTTTTGCCAATAGCTGTTCTTGTAAGCTAATCGTGTGCGTCGAGATGACGATTCGACGCGACTTTTCGCCGTTTCCTTGCTGACCGCAGGCCCACAAAATCGAAGGGACCAAATAGGCAAAGCTCTTGCCAACACCGGTTCCGGCCTCGACCACCAAGTGGCGATTTTTGGCTAGAGCCTGGCCAACCGCTTCGGCCATCGCCATTTGCTCGGGGCGATCTTCGTATTGTTGCAAGCGACGAGCAATAAGTCCCTCAGGACCAAGCACATCGCTGACGGTCAGTTTATCCATCCGTGTCTTATACAGCCAAAAGGTGGGAAGCGTGCATTCACCGACCCTCCACTCTATCGGGATTCGCGCCGACTGCCCACCACAAGCGGAAAACTGGCAAACCAAGCTAGAGCGACTCCATGATTTGGAATAGACTGGAAACCGATCCTGCTTACTCCTCTTTTCACGAACATTCGCGCGTAAAGAAAGTCCACTCCAAGATGCCGATTGACTTCGATTGCGCTGTTTGCAAGCACCGAATTCGTGTTCCCGATGGCGCCGAAGGAAAGCGAACCAAGTGCCCCAAATGTCAAGCGATTCAGCCGGTTCCTTCTAGCCACGACGATGAGTTCCGCTTGAAAGAATCGGAATTCGAGGAGAAGCCGCCAGCAAAATCTTCCTCCAGCAGCTTGGACGATGTCTTTGGCCCGCTTTCCTCGAAGGCGAAACCGCCGGTAGAACGCAATTCGTTTGACGATCCCAAGTCGCCAGAAGCAGGCAGCGCTTTCGAAGCTCCGTCGTCCTATTCAAGCCAAGTAGGTGCCAACGCGGCCCGCGCCGAAGCTTTGGAAAAAATCCAAACCCCGGCTCTGATCTGCGTTATCTTGACCGGTTTAGGCATCGCCAGCAATCTGATCGTCCTGCTAATCACCACCATCGCGACCCTCTCGGCCCCCAATGCCGAAAACGCGGCTATCTGGGTTGGCATTCAAACGGTAGTGATCGCGTTTGCTACCGCCATGCTAGGGCTGGCGCTTTACGGTGCGTTTCAGGCCCGCGACTTGAAGAACTTCGGCCTGGCCTGGGCCGGGTTCATTATCGCGCTGCTACCGTGCTCGCTTCTTTGCATTTTGACGATCCCGATCAGTGTGTGGGGTATGATGGTTTTGTCGGACGCCAGCGTTCAAAGACAGTTCACGTCATAGTCCCAAGCCCCCCTTCCCTTTGATTCGATAAGCCCGAAGCTCATGCCGATTAGCTTTCGTTGCAGCCGCTGCCAAACTCCCATTCGCGTTCCTGATGGCACGGAAGGCAAAAAGACCCAATGCCCCAGTTGTCAGGAAATCCAAAGTATTCCCACGGCAATTGTCGCTCCATTGGCCGACGAACCCTCGCCTTCCCCCGTCAGCGCCAATCCTTATGCCGACCAGCCCGATCCATTCGGCGCCCCGGCGAACAATCCCTATTCTTCCCCGAACCTATACCCGAGTCACCTTTCGCGCGAGGCAGCACGTAACAAGCTGATGCCGCCAGCGATCTGCGTGATTGTTGCCATCGGTCTGGGCGTGATGCTTCACGCGTTGAATCTGATCTTGGCTTCCCTCGATCTGCAAGGCTGGCTAGAGGCCAACAAGATTGACAACGAGGAAGAACAGGTCTGGTTTTTAATTGGTCTTTACGGCATTAACCCGCTAATCATTCTCTTTTCCCTGGTGATTATTGCCGCGATGACTCGGGCAATTGCGGTTCGCAATTATGGTTTTGTCCTGGCGGGGTTTATTATGGGGATGATCCCCTGTACGGCTGGCTGCGGTTGTATCCCGGCGATCGCGTTTTGTATTTGGGGAATCGTCGTCCTCAGCAGCCCCTCGGTCAGCGCCGCCTTCCGCACTTCCTAGCCATCCCCCATTCAACAGAAAGCCTCTCACCATGCCGCTCAGCTTTCGCTGCGAAACCTGTCGGCGATCTATTCGTGTTCCGGATGGATCAGAAGGCAAACTTACGCGCTGCCCCGATTGTTTCTCGATCTTGCTGGTGCCGTTTCAATCCCCCAGTCAGCCAGGCTTCAAAGACAATAAGCCTACGGAATTAGAGGAAAGCGAAGATCCACTGGGGATTGCAGGGAAATATGAGTCGCGGTGGGAACCGGACTATTCACCTAGCACCTCAACCGAGACAGCGGCGGCCAATCACTACTCCCCTCCCGGCGCCAACCCTGCCCCCAACTCAACGCCCTCTAACAATCCCTTCGCCGATCACAAGGAACCTCTTTACTCAAGCGAAGCAGTTGCTTCTAACGACCAATCATTCGACGAACTAGACAACATAGACCACGTCAGCGCCGCGCGCTCTTGCCGTACTGTTGCCACTATCGCCGGAGGTCTGATGGTCATCTGTGGGTTGATGACCGCCCTGATTTTTTTAGGAGTCTTGGCCAACCTCTTAAAAATGACCTTCGGTATGAGCCAAGACCTGGAAACAATCCTTAAACTCGCCGGCGAGTTGGCCATGAGCTTCGCCCACGTGGCAACCATTGTTTTCCTAAATAATGCCCGAACAACCAGAAACTTTAATCTCGCTCGCCTAGGGTTCATCATGGCGATGATCCCCATCTTTAATCTCACTTGGTGCGTGGTCTTTCCCTTGCCAATTTGGGGGCTAATCGTTCTCCACCGCCCGGAAGTCCGCTGGACATTTGAGAATCACTGGGAGAGGGTGACCGAATGACAGGGCACCTTGGGTGTGCTAAAACTAGCTTTCTCGATTGCACTTACCCCATAAGCTAGATCTGTTCTCATAAGCGAGGAGCATTGCCCCCATGGCTACCAACGGTGACTTGAATCGTAAACTACGAATGGCTTTGGTTGGCGGCGGTTCCGGCGCGTTTATCGGTCGCGTCCATGCCACCGCTGCTGTGCTCGACAACCGAGCAGAATTGGTCGCCGGTGCTCTCAGCTCGAACCCAGAGCGGGCCAAGGCTTCCGCCCCCGATTACGACATCCCCGAAGATCGTGCCTACACCAGTTATCAAGAGCTGATCGAGAAAGAGCTGGCCCTGCCGGAAGACAAGCGTATCGACTTCGTTTCGGTAGCGACTCCTAATCACATGCACTTCCCCGTGGCCAAAGCGGCCCTGGAAGCTGGCTTCAACGTGATTTGCGACAAGCCAATGACGCTGACCCTGGCCGAAGCGGAAGAGCTGTACGAAGTGGTGCAGAAGTCGGGCGCCGTGTTCGCCGTTTCGCACAATTACACCGGCTACCCGCTGATTCGCATGGCTCGCGAAATGATCCTTAGGGGAGAGTTGGGCGAAATCAACGCAATCCGCGTGCAATACATCCAAGGTTGGCTGCGAACCAAACTGGAAGACACCGACCAGAAGCAAGCCGCCTGGCGCAGCGACCCAGCCAAGAGCGGCGCCGCTGGGGCCTACGGCGACATCGGCACGCACGCCTACAACTTAGGCCGCTACATGACCGGCTTGCTCCCAGACAAAGTGAGCGCTCACCTGACAACGTTTGTCGAAGGACGCAAGCTGGACGATTACGGTACGACCGTCATCCGCTACGAAAACGGCGCGTTGTGTACGCTCACCGCTTCGCAAATCAGCCATGGCCGTGAGAACGACTTAGCAATCGAAATCGACGGCACCAAGGCCGCCCTCACTTGGCGTCAAGAGAACCCGAATGAGATGATCATTCGTCAAAACGGCGAGCCGCATAAGATCTATACTCGCGATCCCAACGCCCCGTTCATGAACGCCTCGGGCGCGGCCGCTTGTCGCATTCCTTCCGGACATCCAGAAGGGTTCTTTGAAGCCTTCGCCAACGTCTACCGCGCCGCGTTCGATGCGATGGCACTGCGAGCCACCGGCAAAGACTTCGAGAAGAAAGACACCATCTACCCCAACATCCACGACGGGGTCGAAGGAATGTACTTCATCCAACAGTGCGTCGCCAGCAGCAGCCAAGATGGTGCCTGGCTGCCGCTGAAGCACGAAGTGGCTCGTCGTTAATTCGCTTCGATGTTTGCTGAAATTCCAAACGCCGCTGCCTGGCCTGGGCGGCGGCGTTTTTTTAGTTACTTCAGGCTTTTCTCTGGAAATTCCTAGCGATGAAGATCGAACACTTTGCCCTTCAAGTTGCCGACCCAATTGCGATGGCCCGTTGGTACGTCGTGCATCTAGGCATGACGATTCAGCGTGGCAGCAAAGAGGCTCCCTACGCCCACTTTCTCGCTGATGACGGCGGCCAGATGTTGATCGAAATCTATTACAACGATCAATTCGATGTCCCCAATCAGGCCAACGTTCCGCCAGCGCATTTCCATCTGGCTTTCGTCAGCGATACCATAGAGCAAGACCGAGCCCGCTTGATCGAAGCTGGCGCCCAAGCCGAAGGTCCGATCAACACCCAACCGAATGGCGATTTGGTTTGCTTCCTCCGCGATCCTTGGGGCCTCACCCTGCAGTTGGTACAACGGGTGGAAAAACTACTCGCCTAATCCAGCCCAATACGAAGGTCCCCATCATGCGCTATGCCCTCCTGCTATTGGTTTCCCTCTTCACTTCCCAGCTTTTCGCCGACGAGTTGAAGTTTGAAGGGGAACAACTCGAAACGAACCTAGGGGTCGGCTATGCCGTTCGCTTGCTCGATATGAACGGCGACGACAAGCTCGACATCTGTATTGTCGACCAAAAGCGTGTCTTGTGGCTGGAAAACCCAACCTGGACCGAGCATGAGATCGTGGGAGAGGGACAAACCAGTGCCGACAACGTCGCCTTCGCCCCGCACGACATCAACGGCGATGGCCAGATCGACTTTGCCTTGGCCGCTGGTTGGGGTGGCGGCCAGACACCACGGGGCACGATCCAGTGGATCACTTCCGCTGGTGGCCAAAACGACCGCTGGGCCGTCTACCCCATTCGTATCGAACCAACCACGCATCGCATCCGTTTTGCCAACATCTTAGGGGATGATAAGCCGGAGCTAATCGTCGCACCACTTTTCGGCCAACCTGATCGTGAAGCGGGCGTTCGCCTGATTGCCTTGGAAATCCCCGAGAAACCAGAAACAGAAGCGTGGCCGGTTCACCTGATCGATAACAGCTTACCGGTTATGCACAACTTCCTGCCGCTCGATTTCACCGGCAACGGCCAAACCGATATCCTTTCGGCCAGCTATGAAGGCGTTCACCTACACGAGCGTCAGCCAGACGGGACTTGGCAAAAAACGCAACTGGGAACCGGCGACCAGAAGTCGCAACCCAGCCGTGGGGCCAGCGAGATCAAGGTCGGCAAACTCGCCAGCGGAGAGAAATATATTGCCACGATCGAACCCTGGCATGGCAATAAAGTGGTTGTCTACACGAAAGACAAAGACCAGCCGTTACGTAGCCTATGGCAACGGCACGTCCTCGACGATCAGTTGCGGTGGGGCCATGCCGTTTGGTGTGCCAATCTCGACGACGACGCGGACGAAGAGTTGGTAATCGGCGTACGTGACGACGAAAGCGAGAGCACCCGTCGCGGCTTGCGGATTTTTGACCCGATCGCCGCCGATGGCTCGAAGTTCACTCGAACGATCGTCGATCCCGGGGCAGTCGCCATCGAAGACCTGGCCGTGGGCGACTTAAACAACGATGGCCAGGCCGATATCGTGGCAGTCGGACGACAAACCCACAATGTAAAAATCTATTGGAACAAAACTCAATAAGCCAAATAAATAACTCAGTAAAAGTGAGTATTGCCGCAGTTTTCGACCTTTTTTATTGCAAAATTTCACCATCCACGCCATGAATCGGGCACGGTGGCGTTACACTATGGACGTCTGCAACAACAATTCCGCAGGGGGAAAAGTTCATCTCCTGGAGTTCTTGTACCCAGGAAAGCTACTTTGATTTCCCATGTAGATATCCCTAGCAACACCTGCCAGATTTCTTCTCTTCCTCATACTCAATGCAAAGAACACGATAGGATTAGTCCCGATGAGTAAAGTTCGTTGGGGTGTACTGAGCACCGCGAAAATCGGCACCGTGAAGGTCATCCCTGGCATGCAGAAGAGTGCCTACTGCGACATGGTGGGCATTGCGTCACGGTCACTCGAAAACGCCCAAGCGGCCGCCGACAAACTGGGCATGCCCAAAGCGTACGGTTCGTACGAAGCCCTGTTGGAAGATCCTGAAATCGACGCCGTTTACATTCCCCTGCCCAATCACATGCATGTCCCGTGGGCAGTCAAGGCCATTCAAGCTGGCAAACACGTGCTGTGCGAAAAGCCCGTCGGCTTGAACGTGGAAGAAGCCCGTCGCCTGCAAGAGATCGCCGATAGCCACCCAGAAATCAAGGTGATGGAGGCGTTCATGTATCGTCACCATCCACAATGGCTCAAAGCTCGCGAGATCGTCCGCGAAGGGGGAATCGGCACACCAGTCACCATTCAAAGCTTCTTCTCGTACTTCAACAACAACCCGAGCGACATCCGCAACAATGCCGAATGGGGCGGTGGCGGCATCATGGATATTGGCTGCTATCCGATTTCTGTTTCCCGCTTCATTCTGGAAGGGGAGCCTGAAAAAGTGATGGCCTCGATCACGCGCGATCCTGAATTCAAAACCGACGTGGTTGCATCCTGCATGATCGACTTCGGTGGGCTAATCACCACGTTCACCTGCGGCACGAAACTGGCCCCTTATCAAAGCGTTCATATTCATGGCACCGAAGGGCGCGTCGAACTACAAATCCCCTTCAACGCTCCCCCAGATCGCCCGTGCATCTTGTGGCATCAAAAAGGAGAAGAGGTCACCGAGATCGAAATCCCGACTGCCGATCAATACACCTGCCAAGGCGATCTGATGTCGCAAGCAATCCTAAACGACACCGAAGTCCCTACGCCCATTGCCGAC
Source organism: Bremerella cremea (assembly GCF_003335505.1). Classification (NCBI taxonomy): domain Bacteria; kingdom Pseudomonadati; phylum Planctomycetota; class Planctomycetia; order Pirellulales; family Pirellulaceae; genus Bremerella; species Bremerella cremea. The sequence goes on along the minus strand of NZ_QPEX01000011.1, from coordinate 483,229 downwards.
GCAGTCGCCAACATGGAAGTGATCGACGCCATCTTCCGCAGCGAACGCTCGGGCCGCTGGGAAGCCGTCAGCCACGTTCTGGTCGACTAGCAAAGTTCAAAGAAAAGCGACCTCAAGAGCGAACCATATTTCCGGTTCGCTCTTTTTATGCGCGGTCCACTCACACCTTCTTAGCAATGGTCAGCAGTACGTCCGGCTTAAGCGTCTGCAGCCTCTTTGGCGAGATCAGATCGAGCGAAACCCATTGCCGAGTGAAGGTGATCTTTGCCGACTCGATCTCGTGATTGTAAAAGTGATGCATCACGCCAATCCATCTGGCTGCATCTTGCTCAATCACAGACCGCATGAATTCGATCCAACGATCAAGCTCCTCTCCGATCGTTTGATGACGCGTCTTCCACTCCGCTTTCTTACGGACACGATCCTGTCTCTTCTGTGCCAACCAACGCTCTATCTTCGTTTCGCTCCAGCCACTCTGGCGAAACTTTTTCAGGTCGCGGCTCAGATCGCCTAGCTCATCAGTTGGTGGCGTTTCACGCTGGGAACTGCCAACTTCTGATCCACAATCACACATTCCCCACGTCGTAAAAAAATACTTCTCGCCCGGCTCCAATTGCCTGACAACAAACGCATTGCCCATCGGCTCCCACTTTAAAAGTGCCTGTCTAGCTAGGATTTGAACGAGATCTTCATTCCCATCAGGGGACATCGTGGCTGTGTTGAACTGACACATGCGATTTGCTTTAACAAGCTGCTAAGTCACCGAAGTGGCTGTCTGGATGACAAGTAAACTATCTATCCAATAGACAGAATCACTCCCTCACGGTTCATGGAACGAACACTCCTTTTTATCAGCCGTTTCAAGCCTGCCGAATGGGAAACGGAATCACTTCTCTAATCGAACGGGCACGCAAAGCGACCATCACGAGCCGATCTAATCCCAACGCACAGCCACTGCAAGCTGGCAGCCCGCTTTGCATGGCCTGCAATAGTTGGCTATCACTGGGCAGGGTCGGCTTGCCCAGTCGGGCGCGGGCCTGATTGTTGGCCTCGTTCCTGGCGGCCAGTACGGCGGCGTCTTGCAACTCGTCGTAGCCGTTGGCCAGTTCCATTCCGTCCACAAACAGCTCAAATCGGCACGCCACCCGGGGATCTTCTGCATCGAGCCGAGCCAATGCGGCCTGGGATGCAGGGTAATGATAAAGAATCAGAGGCCGCTCTTTCCCTAGCTGCGGCTGGATCGCTTCAGAAAGCAAGATCTCGAGTAGCCCGTCGCGATCCTCTTCGCCAAACGAAGCTGGCACATCGATCTGCCGCTGCTGGGCCACCAGTTGCAAATCGGCCAGCGTTGCCGCTAAAGGATCGATTCCTAAATGCTGCTGAAACAAGCCCTGATAAGTGCAACGTTCGGCAGGTCCACGATTTAAGACCGCTTCCGCCAGGTCGGAAAGAAGCTGCATACCGGCCTCTAAATCGTCGCCAATTCGGTACCACTCGACCAGCGTAAACTCTACGTTATGCTGGACTCCCTCCTCAGCCAAACGAAATGCCTTGGCAACCTGAAAGATCGCTTCCGCTCCGGCGGCAACGAGCCGCTTCATGGCGAACTCCGGGGACGTTTGCAGATAATACGTCTCCCCCGAGCATGGCTTAGCCGGATCCCAGGCCAGCGTAACCGGCACCGGATCGAGATGTGTATCGACAACCGTATCTCGGGAGAGTAGCGGCGTTTCGACCTCCCAGAAATCACGGACAAGGAAAAACTGGCGAATCACATGGGTGATTTGACTACGGTGTTTGAGTTGTTCGAGCGAAGCGGTCGGCTGCCAGTGATTCGAGTTCATCGTCGGTAATCAAATAGATGGGCAATAAAAAAAAGAGCACCTCACCCAATCGTGAGATGCTCTTCTAAGTTTATCGATCCGAGGTCCGTCTAGAACCTAGGCTTCGGCTCGCGTGGCGCGGGCTTCGCGAAGACCACGGCTAAGGATATCTCGCAACAGCGGCGAGTAATCTTCGTAGCCAACCTTGGTCGGGGCGCCGTCGGCGTATTGGAAGATAGCGTCGCGTGGCTTTTTGCCCAGCGAGATCAGCGTCGAGCTGACCGTGCCCCATTCCTTGCCTTCAATCACCATGCCAGGGCGGCCCTGAGCAGCTGGCGGACGAGCGAACACCTTGCTGGAAACGGCCAGGAACTTGACGGCCGAATCGAGCGTTTGCAGCGTCATCAACCGATGCGCCAACTGAACGCGTTCATCACGCTGGTCGTTCAGATCCATACCACCGATCAGGTTCAAACCATCTTCCAAACGCTGAGCGTTGACGTCATCCCCACCATGCACAACCCAACCGCTGTCGGCATCGGCCATGATGAAATTGACCCCGTCATACTGCTCGGACATCAGCCCTTCCATGGCCACTTCGACGGCGGCCTGGGCCGAGCTGGCTCGGAGCAGTTCGCGACACAGCATGCCTCGCGAGCGAGGAACAGGCGGTCGCTTCATTTTGCGACGATTGCAACACCCGACAACAAGACCGTGCTGATTGACGCCCAGCCAGGTTCCCCCGGCTTGCTGATCAATGCCACACAATGCTCGCGGTTTCCCCGATTGAATCGAGGGTGCCGAGGTTGGGCGATCGTAAAATTCTTCCCGGTTGGCCGCCACAAGAATTGGGGCCTCCGGAACGCTTCGGTATTGAATTGCCAATAGGCACATATTGCTAAAGAGCGGGGGTTAGAGGATGGAAAATCTGGTGCCCTGGTCACGCCCCAAGGTTCATTTAATCCTCTTGAGTCTATTCTTTTTTCCCCATTCGGACACCCTTTAATGGGGGCCTAGTACCTAAATTTTTGTTAAAACAAGTTTTGCCAAAGGGCATAATGAGGCCACAGCATATCAGTGGTTAATAAATGCCCACTCTCGCTACCTTTAGGGGTGCCCAGAGAGGGGTTGGCCCTGGCTAATTCTGATCGCGCAAAATAGGTATTCACTGTAAAAACATCGCTTCCGCCTCAAGCAGCAGACTTAATCTTCTCTAGAAACGCGAATCAGCACCGCTTAAACTTAGGCAAAATAGGCAAGACCCCAATCTTCACCTTGTCCCCTCAAGCCGCCTCTCACTCGGTCTATAACAACCATACCAAAAGCTAGGAAGAAACAACCTAAAGGTAGTGAAACCTCGAAGTACATCGGCTAAGATGCAAATTGCACATTCCACCCCTTGGAGCCGCCCATTGCCAACAGGCACGAACGGGCCATTGGTGAATGATACTACACACTACACCTGGATTTATGGCTCGGAAGCCGATATACCAGACTGGTCTTGCTAATCGAGAGCCAGCTTATCTGCAGACCAATCACGTCTCAGCAACTAATGTCTGATTAGCAACACGGAACAGCAAACGAAGAGAGAGGTAAGTATGTCCACAGGGAAATTCACGAGTGCGGTCGATTTGAGTGGACCAGACCGCGTGCAATTATTTATTCGCAAAGTTAAAGAGAGCCAAGAGCTTTGGGGCTTGTATGTCGACGGCTGGGCGGAAGAGGCCGATGGCGACGGCAAGAAAGGACTGGTCGTTTGGCCCGATGAGCAGCATGCCCGCCTCTGCGCCAAGGATAAGTGGGGACAACACTCCCCAAAGTCGATCAAACTATCGAGTTTCAAAGATCGTTGGGTCGATAAATTAGTGCGGATGCGTCTGAAAGTCGCCGTGTTTCCTACCCCATTTGACGGTCCGGTATTCATCGAACCTACCACCCTGAGGTCGGAACTCTCGTAAGCGCCAGCACGTCAATTTCGTAAACTCGTATACCCTAGTAGCCGAAATAGACGTGAGAGCCGCAGGAAAATCTGGTACATTAGTCGGTTTTCCCGCACCGCTTCCTCGATGAAACGACAGAATGGCGACGGCGCATCCTAATTCCTCTCCCCGCAGCGAAAGTTCTTCTACGCGTCCAGTTCCATCTGGTCGCAGTCACCTTCGTTCGCTGCTTGGATTTCAGATCTTGGGTACCGGCAGCTACGTGCCGGACAACGTGGTTCCTAACGAGGCCCTTTCCTCGCTAGGGTGCGATCCAGAATGGATCATTCAGCGAACCGGCATTCGCGAGCGCCGCCATGCGCCAGAGAATATCGCCACCAGTGACATGGCTTACCAAGCCGCCATCGCGGCCCTCGAGTCGGCTGGCGTCGATGCCAGCGAGATCGATTTAATTGTGGTCGGTACGTTCACGCCTGATTCGCTGACTCCTTCCACCGCTTGCCGTCTGCAGCAGCGGCTCGGCATTCGGGCTGCCGCGATGGACGTGAGCGCGGCCTGTGCTGGCTTTTTGTATGCGATGATCACGGCAGCGCAATTCGTTAAAACCGGTACCAGCCGACGTGCTTTGGTGGTCGGTGCGGACTTGCTTTCTCGCATCGCCAACCCCCACGACAAAAAGACTTATCCCCTGTTTGGCGATGGAGCCGGGGCCGTGGTGCTGGGGCCTGGCAATGCCGAACAAGGAATGGTCTCGTACACGTTGGGAAGCGAAGGGGAAGGCGCCGACATGCTGTGCGTCCCCGGCGGTGGATCCAAAGAGCCCCTTACGCCCGAGAACTTGGCCGAGGGGAAGCAGTATCTGCAAATGGATGGCCGCGGCGTGTTCAAATGGGCGGTGCGGGTAATTGAAGATTCAATCCGCGACGTTCTGGACGACGCTGACCTGCAACCGGAAGACATCTCGCTGGTGCTGCTCCACCAAGCCAACGTCCGTATCATTGACGCGGCCTGCGAAAACCTCGGCTTTCCCCGCGAGAAAATGATCGTCAACCTCGACCAATACGGCAACACCTCGGCTGGCAGCGTACCGATTGTGCTGGACGAGGCCGCTCGCAAGGGGCTAATCCACTCCGGCGACCGCATCCTGATGTGCGGCTTCGGGGCTGGCTTGTCCTGGGGCACAACTGTTTTTCAGTGGTAAAGAGGCCGGTTAGCCAGCGAGAACCACCTTACGGATGATGTCTCTTCCTGCCGGTCGACATCAAAAATGTGTCCTACTCTTTATACGGAACGTTAGAGGGTGGTGAGGCTGTCGTTGCGGCAGCTTGTTGACTTCACCTTTCGTCGACCACTGCTAGGCGGTACGATTGGCTTCGAATACCGCGATCTGAATAAAGCCTGTAAGGAACCATCATGGCCAAGACTGCCAAAGCCGCGAAGAATTCCGTTAAGAAAGCTCTTACCCGCGATCAAGTGGCCGTCGAGGACACATGGGACCTATCGTCCCTTTATCCCGATTCCGAAGCCTGGGAAAAGGACTTCGCCAAGCTGGCCAAAAAGGAAGCTGGCTTCGAGAAATTTCGCGGTACGCTCGCGTTAGGTGCTAAGGAACTTCTGGCCTGCTTGAAGTTCGATACCGAGGTCGATCGCCTGGGTGAACGACTGGGCGTTTACGCATTCCTGAAGACCACCGAAGACCAGGCCAACGACGAAGCCCAGCGCCGCATGGCTCGCTTCCAATCGGTCGCCAGCAAATTGGCCGAAGCCGCCAGCTACATCGCTCCCGAAATCCAGGCCATTCCCGCCAAGCGGCTGCAAGAGCTGATGGAGGAGAAAGTCCTTAAGCCATATCGTCTCGTCCTCGAACGGATGACGCGTTACAAGAAGTACACGCTGGGCAAAAAAGAAGAACGCATCCTGGCCATGCAAGGCGAAATGGCCCAAGCCGCCTCGAAAGCGTTCCGCCAACTGTTAGACGCCGATATGAAGTTCGGCACTTGCAAGGATGAAAAGGGAGAAGAGTCGGAGCTGACCAACTCCACGTTTATGGAGTTCCTCCTCTCTCCGGATCGCAAGGTTCGTAAGAAGGCATTCGAGCAGTACTACTCCCAGTTTGAAGCTCACGAAAACACGCTGGCCGCGACCCTATCTGGCTCGATCCAAAAAGATGTCTACTACGCCAAAGTGCGCGGCTACGAAAGTGCCCGGCACCAGGCAATGTACGGTGACAACATCCCCGAGTCGGTTTACGACAACCTGATCGAGTCGGTCCACAATCACCTGCCAGCGGTCCATCGCTACTTCGATTTGCGCCGCCGCAAGATGAAGCTGAAGGACATTCACCACTACGATACCTATGTGCCAATCCTCAGCGAGTTGAAGACACGGCATACCTGGGATCAAGCGGTCGACGTGATCATGGATGCCATGATTCCGCTGGGCAGCGAATACGGCGAAGTGCTGCACAAAGGGCTAACCAATGCCCGTTGGTGCGATCGCTACCCCAACGCCGGCAAGCAAAGTGGTGCGTTCAGTTGCGGCAGTTTCGACGCCGAACCGTTCATCATGATGAACTTCAAGCCGGACGTGCTCGACGACGTCTTCACGCTGGCCCACGAAGCTGGCCACTCGATGCATAGCCACTACTCTTCCAAGACGCAGCCGTACCAGTACTACAACTACACGATCTTCGTCGCAGAAGTGGCCAGCACGTTCAACGAACAACTGCTAAGCCAACATCTGCAAGAGAACGCCGACAGCGATTTGCAACGGGCCTTCCTCATCAACCGTGATCTCGACGCAATGCGAGGGACGATCATCCGCCAGACGATGTTCGCCGAGTTCGAGAAGATCACTCACGCGATGTGCGAAGCAGGCGAGCCGCTCACTTCCAAGTCACTGCAGGAAACCTATAAGAAGCTGCTGGAACAATACTTCGGTCCCGAGTTTGAAATCGATCCGCAGTTACAATTGGAATGCCTGCGTATCCCGCACTTCTATCGGGCGTTCTACGTTTACAAGTATGCCACCGGCATGTCGGCTGCAATCGCCCTGAGCATGCGAGTGCTCAACGGTGGCAAGCAGGAACTTGACGACTATCTCTCGTTCCTTAAAGGTGGTTGCTCCAAATACCCGCTCGACCTGCTGCGAGACGCTGGCGTCGACATGGAAAGCCCCAAACCAGTCGACATGGCCTTGAATCATTTCGAGAACCTGGTCGATCAGTTGGACGACTTGCTGTAGTCAGACCACCCTCTGAAAACATTTGAACCACGGATTACGCAGATGGGCCCGGATGAAATATCGGTGCCCATCGTTGTTATCCGTGGTTTTGTTTTTCTATGATCTAAAGGACTATCCGATTCCTTAACCTGACCTGCGGTGACTCTTGATGGACACGCACGAACTGCTCGACCTGGAAGAACGTCTCTTTCTGCATGTCGATCGTCTGGCAGGTTTAATCGGGCCGCGCACGCTTCAGCGGCCTACCTCAATCAACGCGGCCATCAGTTACATTCGCGGGCAATGGCAAGCCTCGGGCTATTCGGTCAACGACGAAACTTACGACGCCCTGGGGAACACCGCCACAAATCTAATCGCCGAGATCCCTGGCAACCTTCGCCCGCAAGAGATCGTCTTACTCGGGGCGCACTACGACACGGTTCCCGAGACGCCTGGTGCGGACGACAACGCCTCGGCGGTTGCCGTATTGCTGGAGGTCGCTCGTCTACTGAAAGATCACATCGGCAAACGGACGGTGCGTTACGTTGCATTCGCCTGCGAAGAGCCGCCCTACTATCATGTCGACTCCATGGGAAGCCAACATCATGCCCGCGAAGCCAAACGGCGTGGCGATAACATCATCGGAATGCTTTGCCTGGAAATGGTGGGCTACTTTCTTGACGAACCTGGCACCCAGCTCGTCCCGAAAACGATTCCGAAATGGCTACGTGGCTTGTTCCCCAAACGAGGCAACTTCCTGGCTGCCGTGGGGAACCTTCGTTCGTGGCCGTTGGTGTACCATTTTCGTCGTGGCTTCAAACGTGGTTCGAAAATGCCTCTCTTTTCGATCGCCTTGCCCGAAGCGATTCGTGAAATCCGCATGAGCGACAACAGTTCGTTCTGGGATCAAGGCTACCCAGCGCTGATGCTGACCGATACCAGCTTCCTGCGTAACCCGCACTACCACGAACCGACCGATACGCCAAACACTTTGAATTATGGTACGATGGCCCAAGTCACGCTGGGGGTCGCCTCGGCGATGAAACGCCTCTTGAAATAGCACCCAACACCTTCCTGGCGATCATGCGACTAACCTATTACGTCGACGGTAATTTTTTCGTGGAGGACACCGCTACATCAATCATCCCACCGCCAGATCTAGACGGTGTTGTTGCCGAGAGTGAAGTTGTGCTTGCCGACTTTTTCGACGACGAACTAGCGGATGCAGGAATCCAGGGTGGGCACTCCGAATATTGGATTAATGCCCGGAAAGGTGGAATCAAAATTACTTTTTGGATTCCCAATAACTTCCCCTCCGAAACGCTCGCAATCCTAACTAATTACGTCAAAGGACAAATGAGTGATGGCCTCGGGGAAGGTGGTTTCTATGCTCAATTAGGTGAAACGAAAGTATGGATGCAGGTAATCGATGCCGAAAAGATTCGCCACGAACTGCATGACGACGGCAAAGTGGTTCCCCCGCCCAACGGAATCGCAATATGCGCCCGAGATGGTAAAATCGCCGATCTGAGACAAGCGATTGAGATGTCACCTGACCGAATCAATGAAAAGCTACAAGGACATACGGCGCTTCAATTGGCAATTTTAATGGGACAAACGGAAGCAGTGAGGATACTCGTACGAGCGAATGCAGATGTTAACGCTACAGGGCCGGCGGGTATCAGCACGATGCAATCAGCTGTACTTTCAAATAATCTCACCGACCAACAAAGCTGCGAACTAGTACGAATTCTTGTCGCTGCTGGAGCCAATCCGCACGAGGTCGATACGACAAACCACTGCACACTAATAGATCTTGCAACTAATCGCCAAAAACATGAATTGACTGCCCTTCTCAATACTTACTGACTTCCGATACAGAGAATTTTCCGCCCTGAAATAATTACCATGAAAATCACACGCATTTCCGCTTACCAAGTCGATCTTCCGCTTGTCGAAGGCAACTATGCCTGGAGCGAAGGCAAGCAGGTCACCACATTTGACAGCACCGTGGTTCGGGTCGAGACCGATAGTGGCATCGTGGGGCATGGCGAAGTTTGCCCGTTGGGCCCGGTTTACTTGCCGGCCTATGCCAACGGTGTGCGAACTGGTTTAGCAGAAATCGGGCCGCAGTTACTCGGTCAAGATCCAACGCGACTCGCGCCGCTAAATCGACGGATGGATTACCTATTGAAGGGTCACCCGTACGTAAAGTCAGGCATCGATATCGCGTGTTGGGATATCTTGGGTCAGGTCGCTGGTTTGCCGGTGTGCGAACTACTGGGTGGCCGCTTCGGGGAAGACCACGTGCTGTATCGCGCGATCTCGCAAGAGTCGCCTGAGCAAATGGCCGCCAAGGTCGCTGGTTACCGGGCCGAAGGGTACCGCCGCTTTCAACTGAAAGTGGGTGGCAATGCTGCCGACGACATCGCGCGGATTCGTGCCGTGGCCGATGTCTTGGAACCTGGCGACAAGCTGATCGCCGACGCCAACACCGGTTGGCTGCCGCACGAAGCACTGCGCGTGGTTAATGCCGTTCGCGATATCGATGTCTACATCGAACAACCGTGTGCAACCTACGAAGAGTGCAGCGTCATCCGCGCCAAGACTTCCCTTCCCTTCGTCCTCGATGAAGTGATCGATGGGCACGACATGCTGGTCCGCTGCATCGCCGACCGCGCCGCCGATGCCGTGAACATCAAGATCAGCAAATTCGGCGGGCTCACCAAGGCCAAGCTGGCCCGAGACTTGGCTGTCTCGCAAGGGCTGGCCGTCACCATCGAAGATAGCTGGGGAGGCGATATCGTCACTGCGGCGATTTCGCACTTGGCTCATAGCACGCCAACCGAACACCTGTTTACATCAACCGACTTTAACAGCTACGTCACCACCAGCATCGCGGAAGGTGCCCCGCAGCGTGTCGATGGCCGCATGAAAGCCTCCGACCAGCCAGGGCTCGGCATTCAACCTCGCATGGATGTGCTCGGCAAACCGGTTGTCGATATCAGTTAAGCTCGCGAAGGCATTTGAAGAACTCTTCTTCTCGAAACAGCCGTTTGGCACGCTGCGTGCAGTTCATTCCAGCGAATGCATGTAGCAGGAGGCTACGAAACGTTGTCCCTGTTTTCGAGGAGAAGAGTCATGTTTCGCACGTTATTAATCGTTGCCGTCGTTGCCGCTGGTTTTGTGCTGACTGCCACACCGAATGCGGAAGCTGGCTGGCGGCGTTATTATCGACCGGGGGTGGTGAACAACCGCTATAACTACGGTCCACGCGTCTCGGTCTATCGAACGCCTTACAATCGCAACTATTACCGACCCAACTTCTACCAATATCGCGGCTATGGCCCACGCGGTTACGGTGGCTACGGCTACCCAGGCGTTTATGGCGGTTTTGGTTATGGTCCAGGCGTTAGCTTTGGATTCGGTTTCTAACCCGCATAAGAGGAACCTCTCAGCCGAAGCCAGATTGACCTCAGCCTCGGCTTGAACCTCTTCCGCCCTAACCTGGCGACTAAATGTCCATCAGCAAGTGAACTGCCATCAAGCCGCAATTGCTGAAGATACCCCTCCATAAAATGCCTACCGGAGAATAATACCGATAGGGCGTTTGCTCGATGGGGACGAAGGGTCGAATCGATTCGCGAATTCTAAGGAGATGAAAATGATCCGTTCTTTAGCACTGTTGACGGTACTTACGCTTGGCTTGGCGATGGCTTCCACTGCGGAAGCTGGCTGGGGCTGTGGTCCAGGCTACGGTGGTTATGGTCCTGGCTATGGGTACGCACCGTACAATTCTTATCCAGTTCGAGCATCTTATTATCGAGGGTACTACGGTCCTCGGGTGAACACCTCACCTTTCTATAATACCTATCCCCCCCTGTATTACGGTGGTTACCGTGGATATGGCATTGGCGGCGGAATGGGTTACGGAAGATATGGCTATGGACCGAGTTTTGGGGTAGGATTCTAGGACTGGAGCGAGCCCCCTGTTTGAACTCGCACCATCATGCACAAAAACGCACCACGGCCTACCGGCTGCGGTGCGTTTTGTTTTTTGGCCAACGCCCTGAAATTCGAGGGCAGACATCCATAAATCCGTTACTGTATTTTATGGGTGGCGCGGGCAGTCGAAATATTGCCCCCCTGATCAATAACCTTCACTTCGACCCGCACGCTTTTCTGCTTTTCATCGGTGCGAAGTTCTAGTTCCAGATCCTTCTCAGCCGCACTGCCTGCCAGATCGTCGCCGCCGACCACCGTCCCACGCACGTCATCGAAGTACAGCACTGCCTTCAAGCCTTTATCGTCGGTGGCCTTCACTTGAACTTTGTAAATGTTGGGGCGATCGGTGTTGCTTACCGACAAATCGAACTTCGGCGACTCGTGATCCTCCTTATCAACGTTGGGATTGAGCAGCCGAGACTGAGCCAAGATACGAGCGTTGTCGTCCGAGAACCGGGCTCGCTTTTCGACAGGTGTCTTCTCGTCGAGATTCACGCTCATCTTGCGGAAACCGTTCCCCATGATGTAATGCCGATCGTCGCGCTGATCGTGCGGCAAGCCCAATGCGTGACCTACTTCATGAATCACCGCCCCCATGCCGTCTTCGATAAACTCGAAACGTGGCGAGTTCTGACGACCATGCCCCAGCGCCGTGCGTCCTTCAATCGGCGTGCGATCTTGAAAAAGCTTCTTCTGATCTTCGATGTTGGTCGCACAGAACATATCTTGCAGCACCCAAGCCGAGAAGTTGGCCGTTCCTCCATCGGCGGATCGCCAGCCACCTAAAGCAATCCCGCCGGGCCATTCATATTGATTGGGGCCAGAGTCGTAGGTTTCTAGAAAGGTAACCACCAAGTGGGTCTGCTCGTTGCCGATGCTACGTGGAATCTCTGGTTGTAACTGTCGCAATTGAAAGTAAGGATCGTAGTTGGGGGCTCCGTTGTAATACTGGGCCGGCTTTTCACCATGCAGCAAATGCACGATTGGCACGCCTTGCTCATCGGCCTCAAACACCAAGCCACGGTCAGGCAAGCCGCGACGACGAAACTCGTACTTGTAGGTTTCGTTGACGAAGTGCATCAACGTGTTAATTTTCTCGCGATAGTGGGCCGTCGGTTCTCGATCGGTCGGCACGAAATAAATCAGTCGCACCTTGTGATCGATCGGAGAAATCTGGGCATAATCAGGCAAGTCTTCCGTTTTAACCCACCCACCTTTTCGCCAGCGAGAGTACGGCTTGCCCCCGACCGACAACTCGGCGTAGTCGGCCAATAGATTGATCTTGATGTTCCGCCGTCGATCGATCAGTTCGACCTGCTTGTCTTTTCGATCTAGCTCTTCAAAGCGAAACTCTTTGCCGGTCGGCTCAACTTCCAGCCAGCGTCCTTCCCCCAGGTCGACGAAATAACTGGTAGTCTGGTCTTCCTTCTTCCACGCCGCCATCTCGTTGGCTTCAGCCATCGAAACACAACTTAACAGCAACAAGCAAAACAGAGCCCAGCGGGTCAAGCGATGAAGAAAGGGCTGTGGCAACGAAAGAGAAAGGCGAGACTTCATGGCAAGCAGTCGTCCAAGCAGGCGTGGTTGGGAGCTTCGAAAGCAACAATGCCGGGCGACATTGCTGCGCGATTTTAAACAATTCTAACCGAAACCAGCCAACTTACCAGCTTTGTGTTAACCCCGTTTCGCCGAAGTTACCCACAAAAACGGCGTACCAGCTTCGTCGACTTTGAGTTCCAGCGAGAGCATCGCCTGATAGAGCACGTGATCGAGGATCTTCTTATAGAACGTCTTCCCTTTCGGAAAACGGACATCGACGTTCAAGTTCAAGTTGTCCTTGGCGATCTTGTAGTGATCGCGAAACATGGGTGTTTTCAGGCGAGGCAAGATTGCCGCCAAGACATCTTCAAGCGGCTTGCGATTGATTTCCACCTCGATGAACTGAAACAATACGGGGCAGACTTGGCTGAGGTTTCCCTGCGGCGCGTGGCCGATTGGCCAGGCATCCTCTTGTTCTCCCATCGTCAACACATGCAAATGAATGGCCCCGCCGACTTCGCGTTTAGGCACCATGACCATACCGTGTGCCCGCAATAGAATCGCCAGCGCCGTCCCGCCGCTGATCCCCTTCACGTCGTCTTCCGCCGTCACGGTTTTGGCTTTGGCGATTGTGGAAGGCGCGGCCCGAAATTCTAAACCGACATGGCGTCCGATATCGCCTAGCACCACATCCAGCGGCTGTCCTTTGGTATCGAAATCGATCTTCTTAGCCAACTTCGCGCGCAGGTCGTCACGTTCCTGAGCGGTCATTCCGTCTTGGCCTGGGTTCCGTTTGAGTTCTTCTTCCCCTCCCACTTTAATTCGGTTGAACCACGCCGGCAGTTCGTCCAGGTTGCGTTTGGTGAAGCGTTTACCATCGGGCATGTGCAGCGTTTCGTTCTTAGAAAGAATCGCTGTCACCTCGAATGTCTTGGTGCGGCCAGAACCGATTTCTTCGACGCCAACCTTCTCTCCGTCGCGCCCGCCACGCACCTGTACACTGTCGGCCCCTTTGCCGTTGAGCAGCTTGCTCCACGACTGCAGTGCGGTGATAGAGATTCCCTTTTCGGTGATCACCTCAAGCGTGACCCGGTTCTCTGCGGCAGCGATCGTGGTGAAAGCGATGGCCGCGACAAGGGCCAGGGTGGTTCGGATTGCGTACATTGCCTCAAAACTCCTTTGCATGGATCCTTGTACCAATATAGCACCCGATTCAGGCCAGACCCCCGGATTGGAAAAATCACTACCCTTGGAAATCCTTTACCGGCGGCCTCTGTCTGGTTGCATCCTGACACTTCAAGCGACAAAATACCGGTTCTGTAGGTTCCCCCCTGAACTTAACCACACATTCCATCGACGCGTTTTTTTACCGAGTAAGGAGCACAGCATGGCTCGAGCGGTCACGATGTTCACCGGCCAATGGGCGGATATGAAACTGGACGATATGGCCAAAACCATGAAAGGGTTTGGTTTTGACGGTCTCGAGTTGGCCTGTTGGGGCGACCACTTTGAAGTCGATCGAGCCGTCAGCGAAGACGACTACTGCGACAAGAAACGGGAACAGCTCGACAAATACGACCTTGGCTGCTGGGCGATCAGCACCCACCTGTGCGGTCAGGCCGTGTGCGATATCATCGACGAACGCCACAAGTCGATTTTGCCGGAATCGGTCTGGGGCGATGGCGACCCGGCTAGCGTCAACGATCGCGCCGCCGAAGCAGTCAAGAACGCTGCCCGTGCCGCCCAAAAGTTTGGCGTGCCGGTCGTCAACGGTTTCACTGGTTCCAGCATTTGGCACCTCTTGTACAGCTTCCCTCCGGTTCCGCCCAAGATGATCGACGATGGCTTCAAGCTGTTCGCCGATCGCTGGAACCCGATCATGGACGTGTTCGGCGAGTGCGGTATTAAGTTCGGCCTGGAAGTTCACCCCACCGAAATCGCCTTCGACATCTACAGCGCCGAAAAGGCCCTCGATGCAATCGGCCACCGCGAAGAGTTCGGCTTCAACTTCGACCCCAGCCACCTGCTGTGGCAAGGAATCGATCCGGTCGAGTTCATCCGCTACTTCCCGGATCGCATCTACCACGTCCACATCAAGGACGCGATCACCACGCTTAACGGCCGCACCGGCATCCTCGGCAGCCACATCGACTTCGGCGATCATCGCCGCGGCTGGAACTTCCGCAGCCCAGGCCACGGCGGCGTGAACTTCGAAGAAATCATCCGAGCCCTGAACGACATCAAGTACACCGGCCCACTCAGCATCGAATGGGAAGACAGCGGCATGGACCGCCTGCACGGTGCCGAAGAGTCGTGCGAATTCGTCCGCAGCATCGACTTCGCCCCCAGCGATGTAGCCTTCGACTCGGCGTTTGATAAAGAGAAGCAGTAAGACAAAACGTTGCTGGAAAATAAATCCCCAAAGAGCCAGGCCTGACTAATCAGGTCTGGCTCTTTGCCTGCGCGAGGAACTCAAATCGGTACGCCATTGCGATATCACCAGTCACCAAGACTTGTTGCGTCGTTACTCCGATCTTGTAATCGAAGAATCGCCAAGGTCAGTTCACGCTGGGGTAAGTTGAGCAGCTTTGGACAAATTGAGCCACATACCTCGGCTCGTTACCAAAAAGTCTTTGATGCGACATGTGTTGAGAAGATGCCTTAGGAACACGAATGACATAAGTCCAGACGGTCGCCGCCTCCTTTGTGTTAGAGATCCCATCGTTAACCAGATAAGGTGATACCTCCCATTAAAAACAATACTGGATTTACTGTGTTTTTGGCATAAAACACTTGACCTGGCCATTCTGGCAGGGTTATATATACCCCATAAGAACCACGACGCAGCGGGCAACGTTGAATCGCGTAAGCATGGATCAGGGCCCTTTTCAAAAGATGACTACGGGCTAGAGATTGGATAACACGACTCCGACCGACTTGCTCGCTCCTGACATTTAGACGTCGCGAACTTTCAAGATTTAGAATTCGCGCTCCGCGTTAGACAAGAGGGTTTGCGAGAGAGCCCTTTGTGACTCTTCTGTGGCGAACTGAGGCGGTAAAGCTAATGAATAGCCGCTGCAAATAAATTCGGCAGTCGTTCACAGGGCAAATCGTGCAGTTCACATCCCCCGCCATTACCAATTTTGCACGTCCAGAAGGCGTGGCATTGTGCGTTCTAATAATGGAAAAGGACCGTTTGCCTTTTTGTTTTTGACTTTCATCTATTCATGGGGAAAAGAATCGTGCCTGAACCAACACCTGAGATTTTACATGGCCTGAAAGTTTCTGAAACGGAAGTGACCATCGCTGTTACGAGCAACGGTTGCACAGACCGAGAAGACTTTGATCTTATCGTAAAAGAATCGAATCCACCGCAAGTCACGTTCATGCGGACTCAGCCTGACCCATGCCGCAAGATTCCACACACGGTTAACATTTCATTCTCACTCAAGGCGATCGGATCAAGCGATTTTACCGTAGAAAACCTCTTCGCGCCGGGCCCTCCAATGCTTGAAAGCGATGGGACTGGACGCGGTATTGTTTTCCAAACGCACAGTTGGTCCGCAATCGCGAATTTGCAGCCTCCGGCACCTTTCTCACTCAGCGTGAAAGGTAAAGTGAACGTGCCGACGCCAGGCTACAGAGCAGACCTTAAACCAGCAGTACCACAGGGTATCGATCCCTCCCAATTGATCCTTGATCTGGTTGTAACTCCACTTTCCGGGAACTGGACGCAGCAACTCACGGATCTTCTCGCTTCTTACGTTGATCCGAAGTATGGCGGCGGCTTGAAGACAGTTGCCATTCACTACCATGGCAGCCCCGTCGCAGTCATCGACGTCCAGGAAGTTCACTAGAGCAAGAGATCGGGCAGCATTCCGTGTGTGCTATACACCTGTGAAGTAACTCGTTTTCGCGCGTAAAGCATTTTCAGATACCGAGCAGCATCTTCCCTTCAGCACAGGTGTTGTCGACAATATTTTGAGTATGCAAATCTTTTCAATTCGCGCCTGTACCGTGGAATTGCAGGCTTTATTGGAGTCGACGCCACCAATCCAATAGGGGCGACCGTCGGAAGCCCCGGATTGGTGGCAAATTGGCCGGTTGCGATGTTGGATTTCCGGCGCGGACATCCATGGCTTTGCCAAAAGCGCTCAAACTTTCCAAATCGTAGTTAATGATGACCCGCTTCCAAGAAATCGGTAGCCTCTTTGCCATTGCCTGCACAAGTTCCGCGCGTCAAGCTTCCGCCAGGAATTGCCTTGCGTCTCTCATCGCAATCACTTTCCTAATCTTAGTACCTGGCTGTCCGAGCATTAAAAACGCTACGGTTGAGCATGGGAATGTCTGCATTGATTTATCGCCCGATGGTAAAACGCTCGTCTTTTCTTCTGCAGATGGCGATCTCTACCTCTTCGACATCGCAGCCTCGACCGTGACACGACTGACAGATACCGACCGCATCGAAAGCTATCCGTCATTCTCGCCAGATGGCAAACAGATTACGTTTGCGGCAACGGAAAATGCTTCAGAACCATCACGAATCTATGTGCTTACCTTAGACGATCATTCCATTCACGCCGTAACCGACGGGCAGGGACAATGCGATATCCTGCCACGTTTTACGCCAAATGGTAAGCAAATTGTCTTTGCTCGTGCCTACCAGCACCGACCGTACAGTATGGGCGGTTGGGTCTGGGACAAGTGGGACGTTTGTCTCATCAACGACGATGGCACAGAGCTTAGCCGGCTGACCGAGGAAGGCTACTACCAGATTGATCGCATCGTTCCAAGTTCAGAGGAAAACTTTATTTACGCGGCCGATTCGCTGGGGACGGCAGATCCTGCCATCCTATACAAGGTTTCGCCGAACGTGAAACCTACTCAACTCGTTCCAGAGCCTGGCACCCACAACAGGAACATTCATGCATGGGCAGCCGATCCGATGGTCAGCCCTGATGGCAGTACCATCGTTTTTTGCTCTGATCGGACAAAACCGTTTTGGTATGATGTCTGCGTAAAAACCGGCGACGCCAACCCCAGAGGCCTTGTCGGTTCCAAATCACGTCATAACCGCTTCCCAGACTTCACCCCTGACGGGCAACGAATCGTGTTCCTCGCCGGAACGGAATCCAATGCTAGTAATCGCTCGATTTATAGTTTGTGGGAAGTGACGCTTTCAGGAGAAACCCGAGAACTCGCGTCGTCAGACCTTTTTACGGATCCAGCCCAATGGCAGCCCCCAAACCCAACGGGGCCAAACGATGAATCCTAATCACGGTAGCCTAAAGTCGGCCTAAGGAGTCTTGCTTCTGCTGGTCTAGCTCTGTCTCAGCAATATCGGATGCTTCAGCCCTGGCCAGTTCCTCACGCAGAATTTCCAACTTCTCTCCCCACAAGGTATGTTTCTGGCCGAGGCGTTTTCTTGGTTCGGGATCGCCTGCATTCGGATCTTTGCGGCCAGAGAAGAATTCGGCGTAAACCATTAAGACAACGCCCAACGAGACGCCTGTTGCGGTTGCGATCCAGATATGCGGAACACTAAAGCCCAACGGCACAAATGACAGAGCCGTCACGCCCATTCCGACACCGAAGAGCCGGTCGCTTGTTCCTTCCTCTTTGAGAATGCGGACCATCTCTTCCTGATAGTAACCGCAACATGGACATGGAGTAGGCACCACCACGTTCTCATACATCTTGGCAAGGTTCCGCTGCGCATGGACGTGAGCCAGTTTCTGGGAGCCCTCTTTGTCCAAGTAGAATGTGTTGTGGGCTTCGCCAAAGGCCTCCAACTGCAACAGGTAGGCGAAATCTTGATGGCATTGTGTGCAGGTAACAAACTTCCAAACGGAACCTTGGACCGCGACTACCTGATTCTCGCCAATTGGAATGGGGATAGGAATAATCATATCAACGCAGCACTTGCTAAATAGCCAAGCTCGCCGGCAGCGGTACCGATTCGGCGAGGCACCTACCGGAAACGCCAACAGCCTTTCATTGTAGTTTAGTTTCGCGAATTTCGTAAAATGAATTCGCAGGCAACTAGCTGGGCCATCGGCCAAAGGTGTCGTGCGGTTATCTACTAGCTTCCCCCGAAATGGATCCCCCCCACGTAAGAAATGAACGCACGTCAACTCGGCATCGCACTGGCCATGGGCTGGGCACTGCTTCCTTTGGTGGCCTGTGCCGGGGCGTTTGCATTCTGGAGATCGGACAGCGAATTTACTTGGACTGGTCACCTCTTCGCTGCAATCGTTTCCCTTCCCTTAATCCTTGGCACAGTTGCTTTCTCCCTGGTGGCGTTTCGCAGGTTGCGGCAGGTTCGCTCCTGGCAGCGGCTTTCTCAGACATTGTTTTTGCTTCCCATTATGCTCACCAGCGGATATGCCGTGTGGCTGAATGCGATCCCGCGACGAATTACGCCCGACATGGTGAGCACATCGCCAGCCGATCGCTATCTCGAATACGCACCCCAAACGGCCTTCGGATTCCCACTCCCGTTTTATCGAAGATACGACCAGGCACAGCCTGACCAACACGTTCCCAGTGCCAAGCAAAACTTCTTCGACTTCTCGTCCCTGCTTGGTAACATGACGTTTTGGTCGCTGCCGGTGTACTTAATCGTGGTGGTAGCTTTTCTAGAACTTCCCAGCCCAGACGCAGCAAGCGTTGAGCCCGAGACGCCAGCCGACCCTGGCAGCAATTCTCGAATTCCCTCTTAACAGGCTGTTAAGGCACAATCCGTTTTAAAATCGGCATCCTGCGTAGTCCCATCACTGCCAGAAACGACAAGCAGCCGATGACGATCGACGTCAGTGGGATAGCGTAAACCGGATTGCCGCTGCTGCCCGTAAGTGTTACGCCCAGGTAGCCGTGATGCAGAGCCAGCAACACGGCCAGGTGAATGAGGAAAACGCCGAAAATGGCACCGCTGAGGACATCTAGAATTTGGATCGCTTTGGGCTTGATCAGTATCGTGGAATGCTGGCCCACGAACTTAAGCAGGACAAACGCCGACGCGGACATCACTACGACGTTCGCCGAGAAGTTCTCGAAGAAGTAGCCTGCGAATTCACCCTCTTGGCTCGCGGTCAGATACCACGTTCCGGCGAAGGTCACACCCACGCTGCAGCCATAACCAATCGCCCCCATCACGGCGTGAAGAATCGTCGTTCGCTGGCAACCCAAGAGATACCCCAGCATGAAGTAACCTGCGTAGCCGGAAACCACACTCAGGTCGATTTCACTTTGACTTGCCGTAACCAACTCCCAAAACGGAATCGCGACGACCGCCACAAGCCAAAGCACCACGAAGTAGGCAACCAAATATCGGTGCGTCGAATGAACGATTGCCCGCAAAAAGGGAACGCACAAGTAAACGCCCAGCAGTGCGTACAGAAACCACAAATGAAAATAAGCTGGGGAAATCAATAGCCCGGCCAGTGAACGCCCGTCAGGGAACGGCTGCTTTTCGACGGCAACATTCCACAGCACGTAAAACACCGTCCAAGCCACCAGCGGGATAACAACCTTCTGACAGCGCTTAGCAAAAAAGACGAGCAGCGGTTCGTCTTTCTGTAACAGCAAATAGCCTGAAATCATAAAGAACAACGGCACACACATCCGCACGCACGAGTCGTAGAGATTCGCGATCAACCAATCCGTCCGCGGAAGCTCGTTGTACTCGTAAAGAAGCGGCCCAGCGACATGAAGTACAATAACACAAAACACAGCGAACACCCGAATGACATCGACCCACACTTCGCGAGAACGTGAAGGCGAAGCTGGCCGCTGTTGCTCAGCAGCAGCCTGAGACGCGCTGTCCAGCGATGCGTGATCTTCCGTTATCATAGCCGCGAACCGATTCTTCCCCGAGACAGATGGTGCCAATTCAGTCCGACAATGTAACTTTCCCCGCGTAATGGTTCCAGCAACGATGCGTTAAAAAGCGAACCAGGCATTGGTGTCGTGTGTCTTACGACAACTCATTCCGTTGCTGGTAGCTATTGAAAGTACAGAAGCCATGGACACCTGGAAGTTTTACGATATCACGCACCGGGAACATGAAATCTGCAACCCGACCAGCGACGCCAAGCTGGCGCAGTTGGTGAAACTTCTTCGTCTGCCCAACAACGCCCAGGTGGCAGATATTGCGTGCGGCAAGGGTCTGTTTCTGATGCGTATGGCCGAAGCTTACGAAATTCGCGGCACCGGCATCGACATTTCTCCTTTCTTCATCGCCGCCGCCCAGCAGCGATTCCAAACCCAAGCTCCCGCTGCGGATATCACCTTCCAGCAAATCGATGGGGCCGATTTTAAGCCAGACCAGCACAGCTTAGACCTCGCATCGTGCCTGGGTGCCAGTTGGATCTTCGGAGGACACGCCAACACGCTTGCCGCGTTAACTTCAATGGTAAAGCTCGGCGGTTGGGTCATTGTGGGCGAGCCCTTTTGGAAGCAGGAACCAACCCAAGAATATCTGGCCGCATGCGGGTGCAGGCGAGAAGATTTCGGCAGCTTCTCTTCCAATGCCGAAGCCGGAGAAAAACTAGGTTTGGAATTGGTACATACCTTCGCCAGCAACCAAGACGACTGGGACACCTACGAAGGCCTGCAGTGGTACGCGACTTCGGAGTATGCTCGCGCTCACCCGGATGCCCCTGACTTGGCCGAAGTGCCCCAAAGGGTTAACCAAGGCAGAACTGCCTATCTTCGCTGGGGCCGCGATACGCTGGGCTGGGCGATCTACTTATTCCGCGTCCGCTCGGCCACTTAGCAGCCACCAGCCCAACTGTTGCTTGCTAGGTGAACACTTTCGCCGTAGCGTATGGTCAGAAAACAGACCGTCGGCCTGGCGTTGCTTGCTGCGCGGTTCCCTACCAAGACTGTCCCACCGAGCAGGAGAAATAGTTTTGAGTATGAAACCGAAATCGGCGAGCAGCACCATTCAAAACCGCCTCAAAGGAGTTTTGAGTATGAACTTGTCGCACTTGGTGAACTCGCTCTGGCTGGCTCAAAAAGAGAGTCCAGAGTTATGAGTATGAAGTTGGTTCCATGCTCAGCCGTGACAGCCAGATCTCGTAAGCTTTTTAAAAACAACAAGTTGCATCATCCATGGCTTCAGTTTTTTAGCTAATCAGGGTACTCAAATTAGTTTTGAGTATGAAACCAGAATCGCTTTCCTGTCACTGGCGGCGGCCTCCAACGAATTTTGAGTATAAACATCACAAACCAACCAGCACGCTGCTTGCGCGGTGAACGCCCCGGCAAAATGCCTTGCCAAGCGGCGGGGACTTCGACGTCTGGGAGACTAGAATAGAAAGGTCTTATCGCTTGTTTAGCTAGAGGCTTCGGCCTCGCTGTTTGAGTTGCCTGTGCATTTTTTCACGACTGCGATCTTGCTGGTCTCTGCTGCTGCCATGGATGTCGCTGCGCCGTCGCGGAGCGAGATTGACCAACGGTATCAATCCGAACTTTCCCAACTGGCAGCCAAATGCGACGAAGTTGGCTTGCCCGCTCAGGCCAAGATCACGCGCGAGTGGATTGTCCAACCGCACGGGGAAGAAAACGTCTTATTCCTGGTCCCCGATTCGTCCCAGCTTGTCCCCAAAGCAGACGCTCCGCAGTTGGTGCAGTTCTGGTATCAGAAGTTTCGCGCGCTGCGTAACGCTCAGGCCGATGCCTTGTTCGACCACGCCCAGGCCCTGCTCGCAGCTCAAGACGGAGCCGCCTCGTATCGCACACTGCACGAAGTCTTACGTGAGAACCCAGACCACGCCGATGCGCGGCGCATACTGGGCTACAACAAGGTCGGAGACGTTTGGCGTCGTCCTGGCGTGACCATCCGAGCCAAGCAGCCCAGGTTCGATCATCCGAAACTTGGCTGGCCGATGAAGTCGTTCTGGCAGATCGATACGCCTCACTTTCAAATCATGACCAATGAAAGCGAGGCCGCCGGGCTGGAACTGGGCAAGCGGCTAGAGATTGTCTATTCGGCCTGGGAACAGATGTTCTTTTCGTACTGGAGCAACGAACGGCAACTGGCCAGCTACTTCAACGGCGGCACCCCCAGCCCGGTGCGCAAGAAGTTTGATGTGGTGCTGTTCAAAACCCGGGGAGAATACGTCAACTACTTAGAGAAAACCCAGCCTCGCATCGGCATCACGCTGGGCATCTACCAGTTCGACGAAGAGATGGTCTTTCTGTTTCACGACGATAGCAATCAGGCCCATGCTACCTGGCACCACGAAGTCGCCCATCAACTATTCCAAGAGTATCGATCCGCCTCGAAAGACGTGGGCGAGACCGCCAACGCTTGGGCCATTGAAGCGGTGGCAATGTACATGGAATCCCTACGGATCCATGACGGGTACGTCACCCTCGGCGGCATCGATGCCACCCGGCTGCAGTTCGCCAGGAATCGTTTTACGATGGGAGATTTCTTCATCAAGCTCGACGAACTGGTTGCCATGGGACGCAATCAACTACAGAAGAGCCCTGACATTGGGGCGATCTATAGCGAATCGGCTGGCCTGGCACATTTCTTTCTCGATGGCGACGATCGAAAGCTACGCGAGCCGTTCATCCAGTACTTGGTCGACATCTACCAGCGGAAAGACCGCGAACATAGCCTGGCGACACGGCTGGGACAAAAGAGCCTAGGCCCGCTCGATCAGCAGTACGCGACCTACCTGGGCGTAACCACCGAACAGATCTTGGCATTACCCGAACATTCTCCCACAACCGACTTGGCCCTGGGCAGATGCAGCGGGATCGACGACCGTGCGCTCGCTCGGATTGGCACGTTTGCCCAACTGCAATGGCTCGACCTGACATTCACCCCGATTACTAGTGCCGGCGTGGCCTCGCTGCAGGGTTGCCAATCGCTGCGTGATCTGAGTGTGGCTTCGACCCACATCGACGACACCGCGTTGGCAACCATCGGAAAGCTGACGACGCTGGAAGAACTCGATCTGAGCGGCACGGCCATCTCGGATCAAGGACTGCAGCAGCTCGCTTCGCTCTCACAGCTGAAAGTGCTACGGTTGGCGGTCACACAAATCTCGGACGCAGGTCTGCTGCAGTTGGCCAAACTAAAGAATCTGGAAATGATCGACGCCCGCCAAACCAAGGTCACCCCAGAGGGCGTCCAGCAACTAAAGCAATCGCTGCCGCAAGTTGTGATTCATCTTTAGCCGTCGGTAGCATGGCAACCGCGTTGGGGCTTCTTTAGAATCGATAGCTCCTTCACGTCCCCTCCTTCCAACCCGGAGCCACACCGATGCCTGCCCCTCGCCCTTGGAAACTCTCAGAAGTCAGCTATGCCCATGTGAAGCAGTCGCAGTATGAAGTAGCCGTCCTTCCCTTGGGCGCAACCGAGCCGCATAACCTGCACTTGCCGTACGGTACCGACGATTACGAAGGGACCATCATTGGCGAGCGAATCTGTGAAGCGGCCCACGCCCAAGGAGCCAAGGTTATCTTGCTGCCGACGATTCCGTACGGCACCGAGACCAACATGCGCGAGTTCCCCCTGGCAATGAACCTTGATCCGTCCACCTTATTCGCCGTGGTTACCGATCTGATCGCTTCACTCGTGCAAAGCGGCATCAAGAAGGTGCTTCTGCTGAATAGCCACGGCGGTAACGAAATGAAGCCGCTGCTGCGTGAACTGTACGGCAAGACCGAGGCCCAGGTTTTCCTTTGCAACTGGTTCAAGGCCTTCAGCACGGAGGAATACCATTCGATTTTCCAGCACATGGAAGATCACGCTGGTGAAATGGAAACCTCGATGATTCTGGCCTATCGCCCTGAACTGGTCGCTAGGCGATCAGATGGGACGCTCGACGCTGACTCCGGCGCGACCAGACCGATGCAATTCGAAGCGTTGGAAAAAGGGTGGGTTTCTATCACCCGCCCCTGGCACCTGTTGACCACCAACAGCGGTTCCGGGCATCCCCACCAAGCCAGTGCTGAAAAAGGAGAGCAATTGATGCAGTTAATCGTGAACCGCCTAGCCCCTTTTCTGGTCCAACTTTCCGCCGCCCAGCTGGACGAGACGTTCCCGTTTGTGGTTGACGAGGCGACGTAAGACGTTGCAGCGGCAGCGGTTGTAAAATTCGATCCGACCACCCAATTGACGAGGTGGTCGCCGGAATTTAAACTAAGTCGCTTCAATTGTGGTGGGTATAGCTCAGTTGGTTAGAGCACTGGATTGTGGTTCCAGGGGTCGTGGGTTCGAATCCCTCTACCCACCCTTTTCTTTTTTTGCCTTCGCGGGATAACCAATCCCAGAAGGCCTTCTGGCGAGGCGATTCTGCCCCGATGAATTCTTCGTTTCGCGTGGGCCGTTACCGACACTACAAAGGTCCAGAATACGTCGTGCTTGGCGTGGCTCGCCATAGTGAGACCGAAGAAGAACTTGTGGTCTACCGCCAAGATTACGGCGAACGTGGCTTGTGGGTGCGGCCGCTCAAGATGTTTCAGGAAACGGTTACCATCGACGCCCAAGAGATCCCGCGATTTGCTTACGTTGGCGAGGCGTAGCCGCTTTCAGCCGCTCGGATCGCCCTCTGCACCGCGAAAGCGCATAGAAAAAGCCTGCGACCGAATCGATCGCAGGCTTCTTGTTTCTTCAATGCGTTATTGGCTGCGGACTAGCCACCACAAGTGGTGCAAGCCGGAGCACAACCACCGCAGTTGGCGGCAGGAACCTGGATGGTCTTAGGAACCATCTTACAAACCGGAACCTGAACTTCTTCGGTCACGGTGTGCGGAACCATTACGGTGTAGCTGCAGACCTTGTCTTCGTAGACGGTCTTGTAGGAAGTGACCGGCACTTCTTTGGTGCGGGTCTCGGTCTTGCAGACCATGTGCTTCACTTCCTTGGTCTTGGTTTCAGGAACCATTTTGCACACCTGATAGGTATACTCTCTGGTTTCTGGAACACAAACTTTGACCTTCACTTCTTTGGTCTTGGTTTCAGGAACCATCTTGCACACCTGGTAGGTGTACTCTTTGGTTTCCGGCTTACAGACCATGTGCTTCACTTCCTTGGTCACCGTTTCAGGAACCATCTTGCACACTTGGTAGGTGTACTCTTTGGTTTCTGGCTTGCAGACCATGTACTTCACTTCCTTCTGCTTGGTTTCGCAGACGGTCTTGCAGGTTTTGTAGGTGTATTCCTTGGTTTCCGGCTTCATCACGCACACGCTATAGGTGTACGGAACTTGCTCGGTAACCGGCTTCATGACGGTGCAATCGTACGATTCCTGCACGACGTTCGGAACCCACACTTTGCAAGTCGTTGGGCAACCGCAGCAATCGGTGCTGGTCTTGGTTTGCCAGCAGCCTTTGTCGACGCAGCGGGTCTTCGAGACGGTTTCAGGGACCATCTTGCAAACCGTTTTGGTACCGGAACGCTCTTCCTGGTGTGGAACCATCACGGTCTTGGTACCGGTCTTGGTTTCCCAAACTGGCTTACTGACGGTGTAATCGACGACTTTGGTTTCCCAAGTCGGAACCATAACCGTCTTGGTACCGGTCTTGGTTTCGTAGACTGGTTTGCAGATGGTCTGCTCAACCGTCTTGGTTTCCCAGGTGGGGACCATCACGGTCTTGGTGCCGGTCTTCGTTTCGTAAACCGGCTTGCAAACGGTGTAGTCAACCAACTTGGTTTCGTACTTCGGAACCATCACGGTCTTCGTACCGGTCTTGGTTTCATAAACCGGCTTGCACACGGTGTATTCCACAGACTTGGTTTCCCAAGTCGGGACATTAACCGTGTACTGCTTCGTGACGTAGTTGGTTTCTGCAACGCACTTGGCAACCTTCACGGTCTTTTCGCGGGTTTCCGGCTTGCAGACGGTCTTGGTGACGGTACGAGTTTCCATCACGGTTGTTGGAACCATGATCGTCTTTTCGACCATGGTAGCGGGTGCGGCTTCACCGCACGAAGAGCAACCAGCAGCGCTGTCGCTACATGCAACACACGGCGCACAGGCCGTCCGGCAACGATGCCGTCCTGCTTCCGCAAGTTGCGGAAACATCATAAAGGTCATTGTCAAAACTAATACAGAGCGGAGCATCATGTAAGTTCCCCCCAAGAAACTATAGCAAAGCAAAATGTGTCAAAAATCGAGCGTTAATCACCAACGCCTCGTAAACTGTAAGTCAATCATTGGAAAGTTGCTGGCCAAAAAGCGATTTTAGCGGTTACGACTTTAAGGATAAATCAGGTTCTTGTGCATTTTAGGCAAATTACAACAATAACTACCTCAACCAACCTATGCGAGGGGCTGTTTCTTAAGTCTGGCGGTGGTATCAAAAAAGCTTGAGCGATCTCGCTGCGGTGGCGCGGCAAAAACTCTTGGAGCATCTTCTTTATGCAAGAATTTCGATACAGCAGTGCCCTCCTTGCCGCGATCGGACTTCTTGCCGTTGCCGCTGGCCTACTTGCATCTCTTGCGCCACTTCTCGTCCCTACCACAATTTTGACGATATTTCTGTTTGGGCTAGGAATCGCAACGATTGTCTTGTTAGCCATTTCACCATCGCCAGCCTCCCAGCCCACCCCCACCGTCGAGCCTGCCGACCATTCCCAATTGCAAGAAGAGCTTGAAGACCTCCGCCAGGAAAACCGAGAACTCCTCGAAGACAAGGCATTTCTGCAATTTCTCAAGGCAAATCAAGAACGCGAGCGGCAACTCTTAGCCCTTGATTTGCATGACTTGATACTCCCCAACCTGACCTCGTCGCTCCTGCAATTAGAGGCGGCAATCGATCGTCCGCATGTACTGAACGAATGTCTGGAATCGCCGATCGAAATGATTCGGACCAGTCTCAGAAACACGCGGCAAACGATGAACCTCCTTTCCCCTTGCCTCACCCAAGACGAAGGGGTTGTGGCTGGAATCCAACGTTTAGTCGAGCAGTTCGAGACCTGGATCGATAGCATCGCTTTCCGGCACGACATCGAATTCGACCGTTTGACCCCCTTGGCAGAATGCGTGGTGGTTCAACTCGTTCGGGACGCTCTCGACGGGGCACGCCAATGCCCTACCACCGATTCCGTCGTAATCGACCTCTGCCAGCAGGAAGATTTGCTGGAGTTATCGCTCACAAGCAACGGTTCCGGCCCCCCTCCCTCGCCTTGCGACCAAGACCGAGAGGCTAGAATCCGTGAATGCGCAGACTTTTTAGCGGGTAATATCGAAAGGGAGGTCACGCCCGATTCCGGACAAGTTCTGCGAATCGTTTTTCCGCTGGCCAGTGCGATGCCCAAGCGAAGGAACCGGGAAAAATCGCAAGCTTTCAGCTAAGCAACGTCGGAAATCGCCAAAGGGCGGTTATAATGTTGGGCTCGCACTCCTCGATTCTCGCCAACCAAAGATGACACCCCACTTGCCATGCGCGTTGCCTTGTTTGTCCCCTGCTATGTTGACCAACTCTATCCACGCGTCGGAATGGCAACCCTGGACCTTCTTGAGCGATTAGGTTGCGACGTCGATTTTCCTGCCGCGCAAACATGCTGCGGACAGCCTATGCTAAACAGCGGCTGCGATACCGATGCCGCCCCGCTGGCAGAACGCTTTCTGGAAATCTTCGCCGACTACGATGCCATTGTCGCCCCCAGTGGAAGCTGTGTTTCGATGGTCAAGAACCATTACGAACACATTGTCCACGGTGATCCTCGCTACGAAAAGCTCCGCACCAAGATCTTCGAGTTATGCGAGTTTCTTGTCGATGTTTTAAAAGTCGACTCGCTGCCAGGCAACTTTCCCTACGTGGTCGGCCTCCATTCCAGTTGCCACGGTCTTCGCGAATTACGCCTGGCCAGCGACAGCGAGCGGAACACGTGCGAGTTCAACAAGCCGCAGCAGCTTTTGCAAATGATTGAAGGGGTTCAACTGGCCGAACTGAAACGGCAGGACGAATGCTGTGGCTTTGGCGGCACGTTTGCGGTTGCAGAAGAAGCGGTCAGTTGCACGATGGGACGAGACCGCATTGCCGATCACCTGCAAGCTGGCACCCAAGTTTTAACTGCCGGCGATATGTCGTGCTTGATGCACCTGGCCGGCTTGATCCAACGAGATAAGCACCCCATCCGCGTCATGCACATCGCCGAAATCCTCGCCGGATACGAGGTTCCCCAATGAGCAGCACAACTAGCTTCGACCACCCGACCAACGCCAAAAAGTTCAACCAAGATCAGGCTCGCACCCATTGGCACGACTCGGCCTTGTGGTTCATTCGCGAAAAACGCGATCGCATGGCCAAGAGCTTGCCTGAGTGGGAAACGCTCCGGGAATGCGCTTCCCAGATCAAAGCTCACACGATCAGCAAGCTGGCGGACTATCTGGAGGAGTTCGAGAAAAACGCCAAGGCTCGTGGAGCAACCGTCCACTGGGCCAAAGATGCCGACGAGCACAATCGCATCGTTCTCGAAATTCTTCGAAAGCACGAAGCTGAACGCATTGTCAAATCGAAATCGATGCTCACCGAAGAGTGTCACCTCAATCCGTTTCTCGAACAAAACGGCATCGAGGTTGTCGACACGGACCTCGGGGAACGCATTGTCCAACTACGGCAGGAAGGCCCCTCGCATATCGTCATGCCGGCGATCCACCTGAAAAAGGAGGACGTCAGTGATACGTTCCACGAGCATCTGCATACCGAAGCGGGGAACTGCAATCCCGACTACTTAACCGAATCGGCCCGACAGCATCTTCGCAACAAGTTTATGCAAGCCGATGTTGGTATCACCGGCGTCAATTTTGCCTTGGCCGATACCGGTGGCATTGTGGTTTGCACCAACGAAGGGAACGCCGACCTCGGCGTATCGCTTCCTAACGTCCATATTGCCTGCATGGGCATCGAGAAGCTTATCCCTTCCGTCGACCACCTGAGCATCTTCCTCCGGCTGCTGGCCCGTAGCGCAACCGGGCAACCCATTACGACCTACTCCTCGCATTTTCACGGTCCACGAGAAGGGGGCGAGTTACACATCATCTTGGTCGACAACGGTCGCAGTAATTTGATGAACAGCGACGACTATCGCAACTCACTCAAATGCATTCGCTGCGGTGCGTGCATGAACACTTGTCCCGTTTATCGGCGGAGTGGCGGGCACAGCTACGCGGCGACGGTCCCTGGCCCGATTGGTTCGATCTTGAACCCCTTGCGCGACGCCAAGCATCACAAATCTTTACCATTCGCGTGTACCCTTTGCGGAAGCTGTTCGGACGTTTGCCCTGTCCAGATCAACCTGCACGAACAGCTTCTCACACTACGCACCGAAGTGAAGAATCAGAATCAGCTTCCCATCTCGAAGACCATGCCCATGCGAATTACCTCGTGGGTGTTTCAGCGACCGAAGCTGTATGCCTGGCTGGGAAGTGTTGGTAAGTTCTTCCTCCGAAACCTCCCGCGTTTCATGATCTATAACGCCCTGAACCCTTGGGGCAAGAACCGCGAAATGCCTGAGGCCCCCGCAGAAAGCTTCCGCCAGCAGTACGCCAAGCGAGCAAAGAAAAACAAACCGCAATGAGCAGCAAAGAACAGATCCTGAAAGCAGTTCGTAACCAACTGGTACCGTCGGTCGACCTTCCCAGCTTGCAACAAGACTGGATCCAGTACGACGATGCGGTCTCTCACTTTGGCGACGTCCTGGCAGCCGTTGGCGGCACGGCCGTGGTCGTAGAAGGCGTTGATGGGCTGGCCGAAGCGTTGAACGATCTTCCCGTTTACGTAGAAGCCAAGAAGACAGTTAGCTGCATCGACGGCTTGATGGGCAACGTTGACTTAGACCGAGTCGATGATCCGCATACGCTGGAAGATGTCGACTTCGCAGTTCTGCCAGGCGAATTCGCCGTGGCCGAAAACGGGGCCGTCTGGGTAACCGATGCCGCAATTCGTCATCGGGTGGCCCTCTTCATACCACAGCACGTTGGCTTAGTACTGCATTGCCCGAGCGGACAAGTAGAAGACGTCATCGTGAATAACCTAGCCGAGGCCTACCAGAAGCTATCTTGGCAGGCCAATCAATTCGGCTGCTTTGTCTCAGGCCCCTCCAAGACCGCCGACATCGAGCAGTCTCTCGTCATTGGCGCCCACGGGGCTCGATCGTTGCACGTCTTCTTTGTGCTTTGATAGCTGAGAGTTCAGCTTAACAGTAGGCGTGGACTTGTCGGCACCAATCCGAGCCACGTCTTCCTTGCGAGGTGCCACGTCCTTGGGCTCACGAGGCCACGACTTTGGCTCTTGGCCTTCTCTTTCAGCCCGATCGTCACCACTACCTTCACCTGGCTTCTGCCACTGACGAAACCAAGGATGCCTCCCGCCTTCTGAAGAAGGGGGACCATGGCGAGGCGGGCCAAAACGCCACGGCCAGCCAGGCTGAAACCGCTTCGTTTCGCTATCGACCATGGCAATCTGCTGCGAGGTGACTTGGTAGTGGACGACCTCCGAGGCAAACTTGTCGCCTGGCACGTGCCGCACCACTTCTAACATCGCATAGCCATCTTCCGGAACGAGATGCGTACTTTTTATCGCGCCGACATCGGTTTGCAGATCACGCTTGACGACACTTCCCCATTCATTAACTAACAACAACTCTTGCCGATTACTTGCTTCCGACTCGGCGGGTTCTTTATCGGTAACCACAAATACACGCCAGTTTTCCCCGACCTCGGAGACGAACTCGGATTTCAAGCAAACGTCGTAGCAAACCGGCCCGAGAAGAGAATCTCGCTGCATGCTGTAAGCAAGCCAATGATTGCGAATCGACTGCAAATACGTCGGCCCATAAGTAACACCAAGCACACCAAACAGGATTAACCCCGGGAGGAGTACCTGCGTAATGTTCTTCCGGGTTTGCTCCGTCATTCTCTTGCCTTATCGTTCTCTGCTCTGTTGCGTGGGGGCGGTAGAAAAGTTGGGGTTACCGCTAATAGACATAAACCGCGCACCAATTCGCAAGTATCGGTCCACTCGCAACGATTCTCACTGAATCTTCAACTAGGTCAAGTAATTCGTAAGCTTATTGACGATACGCGAGGAAAATCCCCACACCGGCTCAAACCGAGTCACCACGAACCACAGGCTCACAGCCTAGCCGGCTGGCTTGAAAGATACAAACCCATCAAGAATTATCTACGGAGCTTAGATTTTAACGCCCTGTTGTAAAGCGCGTTTTCGCATGCCAAGCTCGAAATAGTAGTACCTTCTTCCCTTGTCGTATTGCATTGCCCACTTAAAGGTAGAATAGACCAACTTAAGTGATAGCTTATCATGCTCCACTAAAAAGATAATGCTCGCAATGAAGTCGTATTGCGATTGCTGGCGAACGTAGAGCCCCTTCTCGAGTATCTCTTGCAAGTTCCCTGTGTTCGCGGCTGCTGCCTGAGGTGGTGACAGCCAGCCATGCCCCAGCGCAGCAAGCGTCCCCACGGCAAAACTGCCGGTCATCCATTTCAAAAATCGACGTCGCATGGTGTCACTCCTCCGTTATTAAGAGAAAAACGGACGGGTGGAATACCAGAAACCCGCTCTTTTCAGCAAGGGCAACACCTACGAATTTTCCGCTAGCTGCTTGCACAGTCATTTAATGTCCGGCAATTCCCCATTAGCTAGTTCTGACGTGAAAAAGCTTGACATTCGCATTAAAAAGCCTCTATACTGCGTCCCTGGTTGCTATTTAGGGGGCTTTCCTAGCAACCAATGGAGACGAGGACCGCGCTATCCCCGTAAGCGCCGGATGCCAGGAAGGAGTTCTTTCCTTACCTAACAATCACACAAACCGTTGTGATTCTGGCACCTACCTCTGGTCACAAAGTTATCCACTTTGCGTTTTGCCTGGTGGTGTTCGTCCCATTTACAAAGGAGCATTCCCCATGCTCGTCATCCCTGGTAGCAAGGCAAAGGATGTCTGCGATCCGCACCTCGGGCCAACTCGGCGCGATTTATTGCGGGTTGGTGGCTCGGCCATGCTAGGGCTGTCCCTGGGGCAATTGCTCAATCTTCAATCGAACCAAGCCCAAGCGGCGGAAATTGCATCTCACGGTCCAAACTTCGGTAAGGCGAAGAGCATTATCCTGGTTTACCTTCAAGGCGGACCAAGCCACCTTGACTTGTGGGACCCTAAGGACGATGTGCCGGATAACGTTAAAAGCGTTTTCAAACGAATCGGCAGCAAAGTCCCCGGCATGGACCTGACCGAGAACCTGCCTAAGCTCGCTCAACAAACGGACAAGCTCAGCCTGATCCGGTCGATGAGCTACACGCCGGTTGGCCTGTTCAACCACACGGCGGCCATCTATCAGATGCACACGGGATACACGGCGGACAAAGTCAGTCCCAGTGGCCAGCTAGAACCACCCACGCCGAAAGACTTCCCTAACTTCGGCTGCAACATCATCAAGTTCAAGCCACCGGAAGTTCCCATGCTTCCGTTCGTGATGATGCCCCGCCCCCTGCAAGAAAGCAACGTGGTCAACAAATCAGGCACCGCTGGCTTCCTCGGGCGCGCCTACGATCCGTATTATCTCTTCCCGCCTGGAGATGATATGGACATGAACAAGATGGACAAAATCAATGTCGACGACCTTAAACTAAGGCCGGAAATCACGAGCACACGCCTCGGGCGTAGGGCCCAACTGCGCGACATGATCAATGCTGGCATGCCGGCGCTCGACAAGGCTGTTCAATCGTACGACCTCGATAAGTATTACGAAACGGCTTTGAACCTGATCTCCAGCGGTCGGGCTCGCGACGCTTTTGATCTTTCCCAAGAAACCGACAAGACACGCGACACCTACGGACGCAATACGTTTGGCCAAAGCTTGCTCTTGGCTCGCCGCTTGGTCGAAGCAGGCACGCGTGTCGTCGAAGTGATTTGGCCGAAGGTTGCCAACTCGGACAACCACAGTTGGGACCATCACGTCGACCTTTCCAAACGGATGAAGAATCAATCGGCCCCCATGCTCGATTCCGGCCTGGCCGCCCTGATTGGCGACATGGACGAGCGTGGCCTGCTGGACGAAACATTGGTCGTGGCCGTCGGCGAATTTGGCCGCAGCCCGCAACGTGGCGTAAGCACTTCCGGCAACAACAACAGCGCCGATGGACGCGATCACTGGCCTTACTGCTACACCGCCTGTGTTGCCGGTGCTGGGATCGCTCGCGGCCAAGTTTATGGCGAGTCGGACGAAACGGCTTCTGCCCCCAAAAGCAACCCTGTGCATCCGATCGAGCTACTCGCGACGATGTACCACGCGATCGGCATCGATCCACAAACCATTGTTTACAACCACCTTAATCAGCCCCGCGAGCTAGTGAAGGCCGAAGCCGTTACGGCACTCTTCGGTTAACACGAACTCCACCCCTTTCTCTTCTTTAAATCCCCCCTTTCCTTTTCATTAAGCGGCCTCGGTGACATCCATCCTCACCCAGGCCGCTTTTTTCGTTTTCAGCAGTACGAATAAGATCTTCGCAGCTCAAACCACGAGTTTAAAATCGCCAAAACGAATCCGCAGCTCGATGCCGGAAGAAAAGAGGATCCGATGCTCGAAGAGGCCGCCAGGCAAGACGTACGGCTCGTCATAACCTAAATCGCCGTAACCAAACGGGCCAGGCAACCCAAGCTCAGGATGGGCAGTAGAAAGAAAAGAATCGACCTGTAAATAACGTAGCGTGACCCTACGACGCTGGCCCTGCTCGCCGTAACTATCGAGCTGCATCTCGAGCGATTGTGCTGCGGCATCGTATTCCATCTTCCGCAAATGAGCATCATGCAGCGCGACGCTTTCGTACAACTCGCGAAAGCCAGGAGGAAGAGCACTGCGAATCGACGCGACGTGCTCCTGAAATTCCTCGATCGGATCAGGACCGCGCCCTTTTTGCAATCCAAGCCACCATTTCAGCGTGAAGTATTTCATGCCGGAAGGAGGGAAAATGAACGAGAAAGGTTCGCAACTTTTCACCAATCAACCGGCAAGCTATTGAGACGCAGAAGAATCGACTTGTGACTCATCTGCCTCTTCTCCATCAGCCCCAACTTCGGCCGAGGATGGCGACGACTCTGTCTCAACTTTCAGATCTGCGGCAAAGCGGTAGAGCGCCGGCAGAAACTCCTCTTTCTTGTCAGCGTAGGTCAGCAGTTCCAAGGTGAAACGCTTTCCTCCTTGCACGGTCACCAGAAACACACCACTGGCTGGCAAGCTGCGAAAGGACATCTTCTTCTCGTAACGCACAAACCAGTTCTCGCCGACATTCAGCACCGAGAGTGGCGACTCTTGGCTTGAGGGGAGCTCCTTTCGAACAAGCTCCGCCAGCGGCTTGGCTGTCTCGGCGGAATCGGTCATCGGCAAGTCACCTGCTTCCGTTTCTCGTAAAACCAAGCGAGGCACGCCCCCCTTTTCCTGAAAGTAAGCCGCGAAGAGATAATCGCTTGAACGAGGTAAAAACTTCCAACCTTGAGGCATGACCGATTGCACGCGGCCTCCATCGAGTGGAGGAGTATCATTACCGGCCGGGGCTAATGAGATCGCCGACTTCTTTGCTTCCGCAGGGGCAGACGAGGACTCTTTTGCCACAGAATCGCTAGTTACCGCGTCACGAGGGGACTGGGTGGGGGATTCCGTAGAACACCCCAGCGCCACGAAAGAAAGCAGGGCGCATACCGTAAGATAGTTTCGCAGCGTCATCATCAGGACTCCCGCACTCAACCAAAGCTTGAGATATTGGTACTTGGGACGAACCGACTACGAAGATTCACGCGGCCCCAAAAGCCGCGTGGAAACTAAAAGCCTCGATTACTCGACAACTTCTTCGATCGTTTCTTTCACTTTCTGCACAAAGTGCTGCGGCTTACCGGCCTTGCTCAGGTCTGCAGCTTTCGCCTCTGCTTCTTCCTTTTGGTCGAATTCGTACAGCGCAACCCGCTTCATCGACTGATTGAAGACACCCCAGAACATCTTCATCCGGACTTCGGTTGTCTTCTTACTGCGGGACTTCCGTTTCGCCTTTTTCTTCTTGGGTGCTCCGTCATCCTGAGCTTCGGCGGCTTCCGCAGCCTCCACTTGAGCGCGCAACTCTTTGCGATTAGCGACTTTTCGGGCCATAGTGCAATCTTGCCGTTGTGGTAAGTTGACCAAGTACGAGCGAAATAGAGAATCTATTGAAAGAGGAGTCTGCCGAATCCGCCCTACTTCGCTTGATGGTGATTTTCGCCAGTATAACGAATTTTGGCCACTTTCACTATGGGCAGATGTTTTTACTGAAAATGCTTTCCTCTAGCCGGAGCCCCAATACCGCCAGCGGCCTGATGATCTCCGCGGAATTGCCCTGGCTGGCCTATTTCCCCCTACGTTTTACCGGCGTGTTGAGTACCATGCTGAAATGATCGATCTTGTTGAACAAATTGTCGGCCACCAACTAGAAGCCACCCTCAAGGAATTGGGCCAGCCCAAATTCCGTGCGAAACAACTGCGCGAATGGATTGTCCAGCAGCGTGTCGACTCGTTCGACGCGATGACCAATCTGCCCAAGAAATTCCGCGAGAAGCTGGCCGAGTCGTGTCGTATCTGGACGACCACCATCGCCAAACACACCACGGCAGACGACGGCACCGAGAAATTGCTGATTCAGCTTCACGACGGCGGCCGCATCGAGTGCGTCTTGCTGCGTGACGGCGACCGCCGCACGATCTGCATCAGTTCGCAGGTCGGCTGTGCGATGGGGTGCGTCTTTTGTGCGTCTGGCTTGGACGGAGTCGAGCGCAACCTCACTGCCGGCGAAATTACCGAGCAAATGCTGCGTCTGCAAATGCTTCTGCCGGAAGGTGAACGGCTGAGTCATATTGTCGTGATGGGAATGGGCGAACCTCTGGCCAACGTCGATCGCTTGCTCCAGGCCCTCAATTTCGCCACGGCGGAAGATGGCCTGGGTATTAGCGCCCGGCGCATCACCATCAGCACGGTCGGCCTTCCGCCAGCAATTCACAAGCTGGCTAAGCTCGATACCCGCTTTCACCTGGCCGTTTCGCTGCACGCCCCGAACGATGAGCTTCGTACCCAGATTGTCCCGGTGAACAAAACCATCGGCATCGATGCCATCTTAGAAGCCGCCGACCACTACTTCGACGTTAGTGGCCGCCGCTTAACGTTCGAGTATGTGCTTCTTTCCGAACTGAACGACCGCCCAGAACACGCCCAACAGTTGGCCAGGCTGCTTAAAGGTCGCCCTGCCCTGTTGAACGTAATTCCCTACAACCCGGTCCCTGGCCTGCCATACGAAACCCCCTCGATCCATGCCCAGCAGCGATTTCGCGAGATCTTAGAGAACTACGGCATCACGGTGAAATTCCGGCACCGCAAGGGAGACAAGATCAACGCGGCCTGTGGGCAGTTGCGAAGGCTGTCGAAAGAGAACTTGGTTCCGCTGGAGGGGACCAAGGCCTAGCTTGGCCTCGCACCAGTTATCGCAGAACGTTTCCTAGAGCAAGAAACAAAAAACGCCCTGCTTATTCAGCAGGGCGTTTTTTGTAAGTAAACCTTCGGCCAATGCGACGAGTGGAGTCGCTGCGAGAAATGCGAGTTTCTTAGCGTGCACTTGCACTAGCCGTTTGTGAAACGGGCATTCGCAAAAAATTGGTCCCTCTGCCGGATGGAGGCCGAAGGCTTAGATCCAATGTATTGGTGTTGCTCCCCTATTTTACCTCGCAATTAAACGGAGGGTAGGTCGGAAGCACGAAGAATATGTTCGTCCGTCACTGGGCATTAGGTTGAGTAAATCCTGGCACCAATTTGTTTTGCGAGAATTACGGCGTTTAACTCGCGGCGAAAACACCCTGAAATTCGTGCTGCTAGCTCGAGAATTTTTCAATCTGATTTCGAAATTCATCTCGCCAGGCCTCTGCCAAAATATGGCAATCGGCCATTATTTGAGCATCGAGGACATTTTGCCGGTCGTGATAAAAAAGCTCGTTGAGACGAGCAATCGGCCAATCTGCCAGCGGGCGTTCGACCAGACGAACTTCCTGCCCCACCGAGACTTCCCCCTCTCGGAGAATGCGGACATACCATCCCATTCGCCCCGTCGAGACCGCCAAAGCGGTAAGCTGCTTCACTCGCCAGCGGCGGCCTAGCTTCCAACACGGCTGCCGGGGCTGAGAAATCTGGATGCGAGCCGTTCCTACTTCGTAAATGTCCCCTAAGCAGACGCTCTCTTCCGATTGCCCTTCGATGGTCAGATTTTCGCCAAACGCCCCTGGGCCAAACTGGTCGAGCGGGATCCGCTGGGCCAGAGAATCGATCTGGCGAAACTCTTCCCGCCAAATGGGGTAATGCCAAGCTGAGTAACAGAGCACCGCTTTATCAGGCCCCCCATGATTCACCGAATCGGCCACGCCATCTCCCGCGAAGCCCAACGTGTTCAGCCGAACCGCTGCGGCGACCGGTTGTTTGAAGAAACCTGTTCGCCAGGCTTTATCCATCGGCTCGGTGGCCGCAGGGTCACCGTAGTCCTTGGGGAATCCCACCGCTAACTGCACGACCACTCCAGGATCTGTCATGCTTATTATCCTTTGCCCAAACGCTTCGCTGTCCGGCTGTTTCATCCCATCAGAGAACAACTTAGAGTCTGTCTTATATTCGCTTCGAAGGCGAGACCGAGTGTTTTTTCAAAGAAAATCGATCTCGCAACGAACCATCCAGCGAACGCTCTCGTATCCATTACATCGAGACATTTCCCTCCAAGAATGTTGACGTAACTTCTGAAGTGTTCCAGAAAAAGGCCATCCAGGCTGTCCTCCTTTTCGGCGGATTTGCCTGGGTGGCCTTTTTCACATCAAAACAACGCGCCATCCAATAGCCCGTCCGGCATAAACACAAGCTTTTACTTGCTTTGAATTGCCGAAGCTTGCTGACGCCAATATTCGGCAATCTTAAGTAAACCTAGCTCTTCGTACTTTGCCGCGATGGACAAGCGGATAGCTGCGTTGTTTGTATTTTTCGCTGCGTACCGCTCCATGCCGTGAAGAGTGACCAGGGCAGTCGACAGTTTTTCATGCAATGCCAACTCCTGGGTTGCCTCCTCGCGCATCCCAGCTTTCGCATAAGCCTGACCAAGAAGATAATGCACTTGCGGATGAGTCGGATCGACCTCTCTTAGTTTTTCGAAGTCTTGGATCGCCTCAAGCGGCTTGTCCTTCGCCGTCGCAATCTGACCACGCAGCAAAATAGCATCCAGACTTTCAGGGTTCTTTCTTAAGATTTCTTCAATGATTTCCTGCGTCTCATCAATCTTCCCTTGAAGAAATAACAACTTGGCCAGGGTAGCCCCTTTGGCACTGGCAACCTCAGGAAAGGATTCGGCAAGCTTATCCCATTCCTGTTGAGCCTCGGCAGCCAAGCCTACTTCAATCAGTCGCTCGATCAGCTTCCAACGCGTTAAGTCCTGTTCGGCACAGTCCCGTTTTAAAAGTTCTCGGTAGGTGGCAATCAATTGCTCAAGGGCTTGCCGATCTTCAAAGACATACGACATCGCGACCCATGGCAGGCAATTCTCAGGCTCCAACTTCGCGAGCTCCTCACCTAATGCCAAGACTGAATCTTCGTCTCCCCGGTCGTAGCGGACTTGAATCAATGGATTGAGGACTTCGGCCCGCAGTTCGTCTCGCTCGAAAGCTTCTGTCAGCAATTGATCAGCAAGAATATTATCGCCGGAATAGAAGAAAGCAGTCCCTGCCTGCAAGAGATCGAACGTCTTGCATTTTGAGGGATCGATCTTGCTTCGCGCGTCATTTAGGGCGTAGGTTTCGTCGACTAAGAAATGAGGGTCATCTTTGCGAATAGCAAGAGCTCCCGCAATCAAAAGACTGGCCGTAGGAGAGTCACCCAACAGAGCGGATGCTCGTTCCGCCGCATCGCGGGCCTGAGTTGCATAATCTAGCTTCGTCGAAAGCTCTTCCGAATTGTTTGCCGCTGCCAATTTTCGCCGCGCGGTCTCCAGAAAATCCTGCGGATTACCACGCATTAAGCTGATCAATGTCGTAATCGCAGCAACGAGCAGCAAAACTGCCACCAGAGTGGTGATCCAAGCTCGCTTCCATCGCCTAGCTTCGTCTGAGGCCAACTGGTCCTCAAAGCGAGCGGCCTTGTCCTTCGACCAATTCATGCGTTTCTTGCGGCTGAAGGTGTGAAAATACTTCCGTAATACCAGACATCCAGGTTACCTCAACGTCGACCGGAGAACCATCGTCCAGCGAAAACAAGACACGGCGGTCCGACGAAGAAGCATAACTATCAGACCCCGTAACCCAAGCCGAAAGCGGCAAGTCTTGATTCAGCAAGCGGACCTTCGCGCCAATGCCATCCGTATTCGATTGGGTTCCCAACAATTGCAGGCGAATCCAATGGGGACAAGGAAGCCGATTCCTCAAAATGGCCACCGGATCATCTTGATGGACGACCACCAGATCGAGAGCACCGTCGTTGTCCAAATCTCCGACGGCCACGCCACGCCCGGAATACTTGCCATGGAAATAGGGGCCAGCGTTCTTAGAATTCTCTTGGAAGTGCTTCCCCTCTTCGTTCATGAAGAGTTGCGGGGGCTGATAATAGGGGCTTTCCAGTCGCTCGTAACCAACATGCCCATTTGCGATGAAGATATCAAGCCAGCGATCGTGATTAAAATCGGCCAGGATGGTACCAAAACCGACCCATGGACGCGATACACCAGCCAGGCCGCGATTGACCGTGACATTCTGAAACGACGCACTTTCGGCACTCTCTTTTTCGCACAAAGAGTTGTCTTGGTTGGCAAAGTTGGTGTACCACAGATCGGGTAGACCATCTCGGTTGTAGTCACCGACCGCGACTCCCATCGTTCCCTCCCGTTCCCCTCGGGATGATACGGCCACTCCAGCCAAGAGCCCTTCTTCCACAAAAGGCAACTGGGCCTGGCTGAGATAGAGTTGATTGAACTGGACGTCATTGCCCACGAAGATGTCGGCGATTCTATCCCCATTGAAGTCGGCGCAGACAATCCCTAAACCGCGATTCTCTGGGACAAGCCCAGCTTTCTCCGTGACATCGGCGAACGTTCCGTCTTGCTGATTTCGCAAGAGCATGTCCCTTTGCCCTTCGAAAAGCGTGGGACCGCAGACGTCTCGGCGATTCTGTTCGTTATGGCAAATCCGCGAAGGATCTGGGCTCCAATCGGCATAGGTCATCAGATACAGATCGAGATGCCCATCGTTATCGAAATCAACCCAGCATCCCTGAACGTACCAACGTGCACAGTCACCCAAACCGGCCTGGGACGTAACGTCGACGAAGCCTTTTCCTTCGTCGTTCTTCAACAACTGCACGCCGCCGTAGCCTGCCACCAACAGATCAGGCCAGCCATCTCGATTGAAATCCGCCGTACTGCAGCCATGCGAGTAGAACCCTGGAGTGGGGATCTTCAATTCGTCGGTAACATCCCGAAAGGTCCAGTTCCCCTCGTTGCGAAACAGCCGCGAAGGCAATCCCTCGGTTGTCACAGGAGGCCCCTTCTTGATGACACCTCCCCCGCTGATGAACAAGTCAACGTCTCCATCTCGATCAAAATCGACCATCGAGACTCCGCCGCCGACCGTTTCCAAAAGTGTGTACAAGGATGCCTCGAAACCCGCGCGATAGACGTGGTCAACACCGCTTGCCTGGGCAACTTCCTCGAACCAATCACTTTCGTGGGGATCTCGCGTGACAGGTTCACGCGGTAATTCGGATGGCAGAAGCGCCGTATCTCGATCGGGTATGTTATCCGGAGTCGTGACCTTGGGGGATGAATGCTGCGATTTATCCCGGACAGAATCGGTCTTCTCCGCTGAACATCCGCCAAGGATGATCAGAAAAAAAAGAAAGGGCACTGCAATACGGCAAGTGCCCCTGAATCCATGTTGAAACACTATGGCTTTTTTCCAACAACGATTTCGATGTCTTTGTTTTCTTCGACTTTGATTTCGATGCCGGAAGTATTGGGATTGCCATACTTCGCGTCAACCAGTGGTTTGCCATAGGTACCACCTTCGGCGCCCCCTTGCTCTGTGGCTTGGACGGCAACCTTGTAAGTTCCATTAGGCACCCCCCCATCCATGCTGCCAATATCGACCTTACCGTTTTCGATCTTACCGAACGTTTCATAGTCATCGCTTACAAAGCGAACCTGCCCTAGCGGCACCGGACTACCATCTTCATAGCTAACGGTTGCGATAACCTTATTTCCACCGTTTCCACCACATCCAAATATGGGTAGAAGTGCAATAACAGCCACCAAACCAAGTGCTCGGTACATTACTATTTCCTATCAATCAACGCCGTAAAGACGGTAAGAAAATCCGGGGTGAAGAGAAAGGAAACGCCAATTCATTCGCGAATTGGCGTTTCATCTTGTTTTGACAGCAAAGGGGGACAACTGCATCCCCATAATCAAGCAGCCATCAGACTACTGCCGGCTAATAACAGTCCCGTCACTGCAGTGCCCGTATTGTCGGCGGATCAACTCCGGGGTATTCACCGTCAGATTCGTGACCGAACCATCAGCCAAAAGAAACTGAACGATACCTGGGTGCCAACTACCGAAACCAACCTCGCGATCCGGGTCAGTCTGATCGCCGGTGTCATTTGCGCCGC
The DNA here is from genome assembly GCF_003335505.1 of Bremerella cremea. Classification (NCBI taxonomy): domain Bacteria; kingdom Pseudomonadati; phylum Planctomycetota; class Planctomycetia; order Pirellulales; family Pirellulaceae; genus Bremerella; species Bremerella cremea. Next base: position 441,025 of record NZ_QPEX01000011.1, on the reverse strand, counting down.
GGCCGAAGCGATGGCGAATGTTTCGCGCGACGTTGTACTCGCGCCAGCTACCATCGTTGAACAACCAGCTACCATCGGCGTTGTCCGTACCACCGCAGCAACGTCCGAACTCGTTGGCGGTGACGTCCTTTTCACCCACTAGAGCGGTGTTACTTAGGCCATCGGTAATGCGAGCAAACGAGTGACGAGGCTTTGCCATTGCGTACTGATTATCCTCGACCGCCTGCGAGAGATCTGGCTTTGCAACGACGAAGGCCGATTTTAACATCGTAACGTGATAATTATCCTTCGAATTGTGGTGGTTCCACCACTCGGCTTCTGTTGAGTCCGAGGTATCGTTGACCAACGCGATATCGTAACGAATCGCAACCATCGCATAGTCCGACAACGGACCACGTCCCGTACCAGTATCACGAATCGCTTCCGTTGATGTACGGCGGGAAGGACAGGTCATGTAGCTGATCCCAGCCAACGCTTCTCGTTCGCGCTGATTCAAACGATCCCAGTTCGTCTCCATGTGCATGCCGAGATACGTCTTGTTAGTGGTATCTTGATTGCCACCATTGAGGATTTCGTAGGCGTTCCCTTGTTCCATCTGAGGCAAGATCTGCACAAACATGCTCGCGCGACCGGAGTGCAAAACAAGCGGAGGAATTTTCTTATAAGTATCGTGCCAATTGTGAATACCAAGCCCGAATTGCTTCAGGTTGTTGGTGCACTCCATACGACGTGCCGCTTCGCGCGCCTGCTGGACAGCTGGCAAAAGCAAAGCGATAAGCACACCAATGATGGCAATCACCACAAGCAATTCCACCAGCGTGAAACCAGATCGCCGTGTGGGCATACATACCTCCGCATAAAACAAAAGATGAGAAAAGAAATGAAAACCAGGCAAGAACGCCAATAAAGAAAGAAAAGACGCCTTACTGCCTCACTTATAGTAACAACCACAAATGCCAAGTGCAAGTAGTTTATTTTTTATATTTTTATACCCATTCAGAGCTACAACAGCCTACACTTAAGCGGGGCAATATGTAGTGAATACACATAGTTAACAGGCTCACAAAATTAACCAGACTGGGGGGCATGTAAGGTCTGGAGAGACACCCCCATAGAGTGCCCTGCACAGCCGTTTTCCCTACTGCTGCATTGCGTAAAGCAAGATATTCGTCGCGATGCGAGCGGCGTCTTCTTTGATGTAGCCTTCGCATTGGAGCGAGCTGCCACTTTCCATGGCGCAGCTCATATCGTAGGGGCTAAACACAACCGCCAAACGGTCGTTGATCCAAAGCCCTTCTAAAGTGGGGCTTGTGTCGCGGCGAATCGATTTTAGCCCCCCTTCGTTGCCAGCGCGTGTTTGCGGATCGTTAAGTACCACCTTAGTGACATCGAACCCGCCATATTCTGGGCTCAACATTGGGTGATCGATCGGGATCGCTTCCAACTTGGCATCGGGGAAGATGGCCGCCAGTTCACGCCGAAAGGCGGCTGTGAACTGAGGACTGGCACAAATCGAATCGGCAAACAGAAACCCGCCTCGCTCTAAATAAAGTTTGAGGTTCTCGCGCTGCTTTGAATTGAAGCCAAAGTCGCGACGCCCGTGCATGAACAAAATGGGATAGAACTGATGCGAATCGTCGCTCAGCGTGACCATTGGCTTATCCACCGAAAACCGCAAATCCAATTGCTCGCCAGCCACGCGAAGCATGTTGGCCAAAGCAGCGGGTGCGTCGTCGGAGCCTCCCAAATGCTGGATCTTGGCCACCTTGAGCACGTTGCGGTCGAGCTCATCTTTCACTCCGGCGTCGATGGTTAATTCAACTCGCTCTAGCTTGTCTTTCAATTGTCGTCCGGTAGCGTAAGCCAACACGTTCGCACCAATCGCGTTGCTGGCTTTGACCTGGTCGCGGACCTTCTGCGAGATTGATTGATCGTCCAGAAAACTGCGGCTACCGAATAGCTCCCAGTAACAACTCAAATCTTCCGGCGTATAAACAACGCTGGTCCGGCAACACGCATCGAGCCCCCACAGTGGCACCGCATAGTCCGGGTTGACCGGTTGCTCGGCAAACCACACCGGGTGATCTGGCGGAAGCAAACGAAAATCGCTGTCCGGCAAGATTCGCTTTAGCATCGCCCGGAAGTCTTTATCGAACTTTGCCCCGCCACAGCCAGCCTCGGCGAAGATGAACCCACCAGCTTCGATATACTGTTTAAGCAACTCTTCGTGCCGAGCATCGATTTGAAAACCATCTTTCCCGCTAATCCACAGCACCGGTGCCTGGAGCAAATCCTCAGCACTTTTCACGGCGTTGACATCGATGACCTGCCAAGTCATCTTCTGCTGCCAGAGGCTTTCGACATGGCGGTTTAAGTTATGCAAATCGTGGCGGTGCGGGTTCCAATCCTGATTCGCCGTGTAACGCAGCTTGGAAACGAGAACCGGGCGACGTCCTTTCGCCAGAAAAAGGAGTGCGAAACTAGTCGAGACCAACGGGTTACTTTGCTCAACAACGCCGGTTCCTCGCCAGCTTCCGTCGAGCGAGTCTTGCCACGCCACCAACAGCTCGGCCCCTTCACGATACCAATCGTGCGTGCCGATAAAACGCCGACCACTCAATCGTCCGACGCGTTCAACGCCGTACAAATAATAGAGTAGCGAGTTTCCCCCCCCGCCCCCTTCCGACGGATTGGTCCGCATGGTCATATTTCGGGCCAGCCAGTCGAAACCACGATCGACGTGCGACTCTTGTTTCAAGGGCAGGCAGCAGTTGACGTTGTCGCCAATAATTTCCGCATCCCCTTGTTCTAGCCGTTTTGTCGTGATCAGCATCGAAGTGATCCCGGCACAGGTCATGCTTCCTGTCCCAGGCGAGTGCGGCAGATACCCCCACGAGCCACTTCCGTTCTGCATCGTGCTCCAACGGAGAAAAGCCCTGCGCCAAGTTTGCTCGCTTACGGTGGCGCCATGCTCGGCGGCATCATCAAGGGCCAGCAAGGCGAATTGGCTATTGCTGTTATCCCCCCCAGCAGCTCCGCCCCGCGGCGCACCGTACGACCACAACCCAGTCCGCTCGCCGGTGGTAATCTGGAAACTTTCCAGCTTGGCAGCATTTGCCTTAATCAATTGCAGATCTTTTTGCGGATCGACGGCGCACAGCACCATGGTCTGCAGCGATAACGCGTATGTCTTGTCGGGACGAGAATTCCGCAGCGATGCCATCGCTTTCTGGATGGTGGGGTCGTCTTTAGGAACACCGGCCTCTAACAGAGCCAAGGTGACCAACGAAGTAACGCCAGCGTCAAATTCGGCATAGTCTGGCCAACTGCCATCTTGCTTTTGCTGGCTTTTCAGAAGACGAATCGCCTTTTCCATGGCATTTCGCACATCTTGAGGAGTCACAGCACCGCGCGCGGCCATCGGTTGCGCCCAAAGCGGGGGCGCAATCAGCAAGATCGCTACAATCAAACTCCAGCAGCTAGTGATTCGAAGTGGGGACAAACCCATTCTCTCCTCATGTACACGTCGCATTGGCTTCCTTCATCTTAGGTTTGTGTAGGAAAGCCACAAGTAAATTGTCCCTGCGTTGTTTCCTCAGGGGTACACTCCTACAATCACTTGGCAGCGTTTGCGGGAATTGTTTCAAGAGAACCAACTCTTTTACCTTACGTAACTTACAATTACCCGACGAATAACTTAAGGATGGGACATTCCGCCTCCCTGGCCCTTGTTGTCCAAGCAAGAGTACGCCACCGAGGGCGTCCCCATCCAGCCGGATTCCTTATCAACATCGACGATTCCCAGCCAAGACAAGGCGTCTATCGTGGGCAAAACCAGAAACCTGGGCGAAGTTCTCCAAGAATTCAAGCAACAACGGATCGTCATGCAACAAGAGTTGCAAAAGGTGATCGTGGGGCAAGATGAAGTCATCGAGCAACTGTTCGCGGCCATTTTTACTCGTGGACACTGCCTGCTGGAAGGGGTACCAGGCCTGGCGAAAACGTTGATGGTCAGCACGCTGGCCAAAGTGCTCGACATGCAGTTCAAGCGGATTCAATTCACGCCTGACTTAATGCCTTCCGACATCACCGGTACCAACGTGCTGGAAGAAGACGAACAAGGCCGCCGTAACTTCCGCTTTGTCGAAGGGCCTGTCTTCACCAACATTTTGCTGGCGGATGAAATCAACCGAACACCTCCTAAAACGCAAGCCGCCTTGTTGCAGGCGATGCAAGAGCGGGAAGTGACCGTTGGCCGCGATACGATGGAACTGCCAGACCCGTTTTTCACCATCGCCACGCAAAACCCGATCGAGCAGGAAGGGACTTACCCCCTGCCTGAAGCCCAGCTCGATCGTTTTATGTTCAACATCATCATCGACTACCCTTCGCTGGCCGAAGAAGAAAAGATTTTGATGGCCACCACCCGGCAAGAAAAGGTCGAAGTGCGGAAGGTCTTCAGCAGCCGGGCAATTCTTAACATCCAGAAGCTTGTCCAATCGGTCGCAGTGAGCGAATACGTCATTAAGTACGTGGCCCGCTTGGTTCGAGCCACACGTCCTCGCGACAGCGAATCCCCCCAGTTCGTCAAAGAACTAGTCGACTGGGGCGCCGGTCCACGGGCCGGACAAAACCTGATTAACGGCGGCAAGGCGATCGCCGCGATGGAAGGACGTTTCTCGGTCGCCATCGAAGACGTCAAGAAGATCGCAACCCCTGTCTTGCGACATCGTATCGGCACGAACTTCCAAGCCCAAGCGGAAGGCATGACGAACGTCGACGTGATCACCAAGCTGTTGAATGAAATTCCGGAACCCAAAATCGAAAAGTTTGAACGTTGACCACCGCCGAAAGTTATTTGAAGCCTGAGGTAATCCGCCAGATCTCAAGGCTCGACTTGCGCGCTCAATTCGTGGTGAAAGGGTTCCTGCAGGGCTTGCATGCCAGCCCATATCATGGCTTCTCGGTCGAATTCAGCGAGCACCGCCGCTACGAACAAGGGGACGACCCCAAAGACATCGACTGGCTCGTCTTCGCCAAGACCGATCGGTACTACATCAAGAAGTTCGAAGCCGAAACCAACATCACCGGCTACCTGGTGATGGACCTCAGCCGGTCGATGGGCTACACCTATCGGCAAGAGATGACCAAGTTCGACTACGCCATCTCGCTGGCAGCCGCCCTTTGCTATTTGATGGTCCATCAGCAAGACCCCGTCGGGCTAGTCACCTTCGATACCAAGATTCGGGCGAGCCTTCCTCCTAAGTCCAAGCGAAAACAGCTCGGCGACGTTCTCTCGCTGCTGGCGAACTTGAAACCAACCGGCGAAACCGACATCGCTCATAGCTTGTCGCAATTAGCGGCCATGCTCAAGCACCGCAGCGTGGTAATGATCTTTTCAGACCTGTTAGCCGAACCGGCAGAAGTCATGCGGGCCGTGTATCAACTGCGGCATCGCAGCCACGACGTGATCTTGTTTCATATTCTGGACGAAGCCGAAGTCACGTTTCCGTTTGACGGGATGGTCGAGCTAGAAGATCCAGAAACGTTAGAGAAGATGAAGATCGATGCCAACAATTATCGCCAAGACTATCAAAAAGAACTGAACGCCTACCGAGATAAATACCAGCAAGATTGCGTTCAAGCAGGCGTCGATTACGTGCCTCTCGATACAAGCATGCAGTTCGACAAAGCCCTCACCGAGTATCTCGTCAATCGCCAATCAAGGTTTTAACCAATGCAGTTTGCCAACGTCGGCCTGCTGCTAGGAGGCCTGCTCGTCGCCGTGCCCATCATCTTGCACTTGGTGATGCGGCAGCAGCCGAAACAATTGGAATTCCCCGCCCTCCGTTTCGTGCGGCAGCGTAGCGTCCAAAACACGCGTCGCCTGCAATTGAAACATTGGGTTTTACTGGCACTGCGTTGCCTGGCCGTGCTCGCGTTGGTGGCGGCTTTGGCCCGCCCAGGAATTGCTTCGGCGGCGGTAGGCAAATGGGTTCTCTCTGGCTCGCTGGGCATCATTCTTTTAATTGGCGGATTCGTCACAGCAGCAGCTTGGCTGGCCGGTTCTAACCGCACGTTAGCTTACGTGCTAACCGGCCTAACGGCGCTGGTCGGTGTCGGCACGATCGTTACCGCCGTGATGGCCTTAAGCAGCAGCAGCGGCCCCATTGTCGGCGAACAAGAGGCCCCTGTCGCGGCGGTGATTGTCTGCGACACTTCCCCGCGCATGCTCTATCGTTACCAAAACCAAACACGTTTAGAGAAAGCGAAAGAGCTGGGCACCTGGCTCACTTCGCAATTGCCCGAAGATAGCGAGATGGCCGTGCTCGACCAGCGAGCCCGCACTGCCATTTTTGCCCCTGATCGGGGCGCCGCCCGTCAGGCAATTCAGCGTCTGGAAGTGGCAGTCGGCGGCAAATCGCTTGTCGAGCTAACCGAGAGCGCGCTCGACATGCTCGAAACCAACGAACTGGCCCGCAAAGAGATCTACGTCCTTACCGACCTAGCCGCGCCCGCTTGGAACCAAGAGGATGCCCAACGCCTGAAAGCCAAGCTGGCCGAGCAGCCAGATATTCCGCTGTATATCATCGACGTCGGCGCGGACGAGATTCACAACATTGCGATCAGCGATCTGGTAATGTCGGCGGAGGTGATTCCGGAAAACAACGACGTCACGCTGCAAGCCGAGATCGTGGCTGATGGTTCCAATGAGCCGAAGACCGTTGAATTATTCATCGAGACTCCCGACGACAAGCTGCCGATCGTTGAGAACGGCGAACTGATCACCCCCAAGGCAACTCGTCGCAACCGACAAACGATTGAACTGGTGGACGGTCAGCCACGGAGCATCACCTTTCGTTTGCCAGGGCTAACTGCTGGTACCCATCACGGCTGGATCGACCTGGTCGGAGACGACGGTCTAGAAGCGGACAACAAACGGTGGTTCACTATCGAAGCGCGACTTCCCTGGTCGCTGTTGGTGGTTGAATCGGAGAATGCCAAGAGCCACGATATCGTCACCGCCCTGGCCCCGCCCGGCTATCCTGCTCCTTTTAAGATCGATGTCATCAAGCAAAGCGAGCTCACCGCTGCCAAGCTAGAAGGACATCAGGCCGTCGTCTTGCTCGATCCGAGCCCGATGGCGGATGCCAACTGGCAAGCCCTTTCACGTTTTGTCACGCGTGGTGGCGGGCTCATGATCTTTCTGGGGCGTGCCGCCGTGAAAGAAGCCTTCAACACAGAGGCCCCGCAAAGCGTGCTGCCAGGCAAGCTGGCCCTCCAGTGGCGAGCCGGTGATCGGCTTTGGTTCCTTGAACCGCAAGAGTACCAACACACCATCCTCTCCCCTTTCCGCGACATTGGCACGTCCGTTCCTTGGCGTGACTTTCCGGTCGATCGTCATTGGTCGCTGAACGAAATGGATGAAGATGCCAACACGGTCATCCCTTACAGCAACGGAGTCGCCGCCCTCGTCGAACAGCGTATCGGTAAAGGGGTTGTGCTAACGTTCACGACGTCGATTTCCGATTCGAAGGAGGAGGCCTGGAACTCGTTGCTCACCGGGTTTCAATCGTGGCCCTTCTTCGTGCTGAGCAATCAAATGGCCAAGTACGCCGTGCAGATGGGGGACCAGCATTTCAACTACACAGCCGGCGATGTCGCCACCATTCAAACCTCGCCCGGCAACGAAACCGCAACGCATTTGCTGTTCACCCCGAACGGGATCGATCCTCAGGAAGTAATTCCTGAGAACGGAGTCATCACCATTCCCTTTACCAGCAGCCTAGGCACCTATCGGATTCGTCCCTTGGGGGGCGGCAAGGCGACGGGGTTCAGCGTGAATCTGCCTCCTTTCGCAACGCGAATGGAAAAGCTAAACGAGATCCAACTCGACGAAATGCTCGGAGCAGGCCGTTATCGCTTGGCACGGCAGCAGGAACAAATCGTGCGAGAACAGGGCAAAGCCCGCTTAGGTGTGCCGCTGTTTCCTTGGTTGATGCTGATCGTGGTGATCGTGTTCGCCTTGGAGCATCTCCTGGCCAACCGTTTTTATCGCCAACAAGTCGAAACCACGTAGGGTTCCCCAATCGCGAACCCGAAAAAAAACATCACATCCCAAGAACCTGGTCCGCACAGCGGACCCTCCTGAGAACACCCTACAGCGAATGATGTCGTACTGGTACCTGCAACCTTTGGGCGAAAGCTATCTCCTGGTGGGGATATTGGTCTTCGTGTTGGTTGCGCTGTTGGCGATTCGCCCTCAGTTTCAAGGGTTGACGACAAAGCGTCATTGGGCGCTAACCGGGATTCGCTTGGGCATCATCTTCCTGCTGGCCCTCACCCTGCTACGGCCAACGTGGGTTCGCACAGTAAAAGAAACCCAGGCCTCGTTGCTGGTGCTGCTATTCGATACCAGCCGTAGCATGACCGTCCCCGACGCCGGCGATGGCCGTTCGCGGTGGGATGCTCAAAAACAGGCGATCAAACGCCTCGAACCTCAGTTGGCTGGCCTCGGCGATAACATCGAAGTCGTCGCCTACCAGTTCGATCAGGAAGCCAAGCGGGTTGACTTCAGCGATGGGCATATTCCATTTCCTAGCCAGCCCGACGGTCGTTTCACCGACATCGGTTCTTCCTTGGCCACTGTTATGCAGCAAAACATCGGCAAGAAGATTGCCGGAGTCTTGCTCCTTTCCGACGGGGCCCAGCGTGTCTATTCGCCTCAGGTCGAAATGCAACAAGCGGCCCGCGACCTGGCCCGTCTCGAAACACCGCTCCATACGATCCCCTTCGGTAAATCGATCGATCCCACTCAGTCCCGCGATATTTCTGTCGATACCCTTGCCGATCACTACACCGTCTTCGTCAAGAACGAACTGACCGTAAAGACATCGATTCGCGTTCAAGGCATGGCCAACCTACCGGTGCCGGTGCAGTTGATTTTAGAAGACGCCAAGGGGCAGAAAACGATTATCGAAACCAAGGATGCTTCGACCTCCAACGTCCAGGAAACAGTTGATGTTTCGTTTCAATTCGCTCCCCAAACCTCTGGCCAGTACAAGCTCAGTGTCGTCGTTCCGGCTCAGGAAGGGGAACTGGTCACCAAAAACAATACCCTCAGCGCTTATCTCAATGTGCTGGACGGGGGCCTAAAGATTTTGTATCTCGAAGGACGCACCGTCGATCGCCCGGAACAGATGGGCATTCGCCGCGTGGTTGCTTCCTCGGCCGATATGGAACTTGACTTTCGCTGGATCGATCGCCGCCGCCGCGATGCCTGGCCGATCGACTTGACCGAAGACATTCAGAAAGAAAAGTACGACGTCTACATTATCGGTGATCTCGATTCGACTGCACTTACCGCTGGTACCTTAGAAGCGATCGCCAAGGAAGTAGAGGACGGCAAAGGGATGCTCATGCTGGGCGGGTTCAACTCGTTTGGCGCCGGTGGCTACCAGACAACGATCTTGCAGAACGTGTTGCCGATCGAAATGAGCCGCTTCGATCGCCAGGATCTGGGGGCAGAAATTCGCACCGACATGCACGTTGCTGGTCCTCTCGAAATCGTCGCCTCGCGGAATCACTTTCTTTCTTCGTTAGGCACCGATACCGATGGCAGCCCCGCTTTATCGGTGGTGCCCAGCTTAAAAGGAGCGAACAAAATCGTCGGGCCGAAACCTCGTGCGATGGTTGTTCTCGAATCTCAGAATGACGACCCGTTGTTGGTCGCAGGCGAATATGGCCTCGGCCGCACGCTGGCTTTTTTAGCCGATAGTACCTGGCAATGGCGATTTGCCGGCAAGGAAGCAATCCATAAACGCTTCTGGCGGCAGATCATTCTTTGGTTGGCCAAGAAAGACGGGCTAGAAACACGCGACGTATGGGTGCAACTTGGTCAGCGGCGGTTTGTCCCTGGTGCCCCGATTCGATTTTCCGCTGGGGCCAATTCACAAAGTGGCGAACCACTGCGGAACGTCACCTTTGAGACCACACTCATTAGCCCTGACGGCACCCGCTCGCCGCTGCGAACCTTACCTGGCGAGAATGTGATTGAAGGCAGCTTCGATGCCGCTGAAGTCACCGGCGACTACACCATCGAAGTCACCGCCAGCCAAGACGGTACCCCAGTTGGCACCGGGCAAGGTCGCTTCTTTGTCTTTGATCAAGACTTGGAACTAGCCGATCCCTCGGCACGCCCTTCGCAACTGGCTGCCCTTTCAGCGATTACGCAAGAGTTTGGTGGACGAACCTGGACGCCGGAAGAGCTTCCGCAACTCCTCGATCAAATCAAAAACAGCCCGCCGGAAACCGAGATCGAAGTGCAAACCAAATGGACTTGGCCTGAATCAACTCGTGATAGCTGGATCAACTTGATCTTAATCGTGGGCCTTCTCGGCTGGGAATGGTATCTCCGCAAACGTTGGAGCATGGTCTAGCCAAGCGAATATTGGCCTCACCAACGGATCTTCTGTTTTTAAGTTCGTCGGGGCAGGCGTTATGGCAGGCAATGGGGATGCCTGCTTTGCGACGATCAAGCTCTTGGAACTTGCAGACGCTTTAGAAGGCAACGACTGGGAAGCGCCGGTCGAGAACGATTAACCACACAGAACGTTCCTTAATTGAATCACCCAGCTCAAAAAAACCGCAGGGGATCCTTCTGCGACAAAGGGTCCACCTGCGGCTTTCGCTGGAGAGACTCGTTGAGACCGCCTAAGGAAACAGGCGGTCGATGTATTAGGCGCTATCAGGACATCGCTGGGACCTGATGCGGGGTTTTATTCTTTTTTGCTCGTACGTTTCAGCTTCCACCGTGGCCAGCCATAGACATCAGCACGAGTGCCATGGCCAGTACAAGCACGAGACTGGCCTCAACTGGGTTTCGACTCGTAAGCCAGAACACTCGCTGAACCAGCTTTGCGGTCCCACGAAAGCCAAGCTCCCACCATAGGACCGCCATCGATCTGCTTTGTAGTAAAGAACGCATGCCAGACTTATCCCCTCTAGAGAAAAGATGCCACCCACAACGTTGGGTGATCTAAAGCTGGCTGGCAGTTCGCAGCTGGCAAGCTTGACGCCGATTCTGGCACAACCTCATGTTTTTTCACCCACAAGGTTGATACCGAGTATCAATATCGCTATAACCTAACAGAGCGTTAGCCAGTGTCAACGGACATCAGCGATTTTTTCCTCAGCTTCCCATCGAATCTGAAAGTATCGAGAAGTCCTCGTATGAATACCTCTCACGACCATCCTCAAGCCTCGACCACTTCGTCTCAGGCCCCTGTGGAGAGCTGTGCGGCACCGCTTCAGAAACGCACGATTGCTTCGGAAGACATCCTGGCAGGTGATAAAGAGATTTGGATCCAGCACGGTGATGCTATTTATCGCCTGTGCGAGACCAAGTCAGGCAAGCTCATTCTACAAAAGTAGATGGCGCGACAATTTTCGCCAGTTCGCTACGTGTGCGTAAACGCTGGCGATAGTATTGCAGCCCTGGGATAAAGAAACTCGCAGCGGCCACCACTCCAAAAATCATGTGCGCCGCTTGTGGCCACAGGGCCATCGGGATACTACAGAGAAACAACGCCAGTGCCTGGAAGTAGAACCAACCGGTCAGAATTCCCCCCTTCACCAAGAAGATCATCCCGCTAATGATCGCCAACAATGGCGAAAGCTCTAGCGGCTTGAGTCCCATCAGCCACTCAATCGGAAATAGGCACGCCACCCCGATCAGGCCAGCGCCCCACACGTGCGCGATTTGCCGTTCGACAAACGTCACCGGCCCCATTCTCCGCCGCATGTACCAGAAAAATGCGGCCCAAATGCCTGAGATCACCGTCCAGATCAAAATATAGTGCCAGCGCACGCCGTCGTTGTTCCATTCGAGATATTGCGTTACCAAACAGCAAATCAGCAACACCAAGCTGTGCCACATCCACAGCACGCCCCAGTTTTCGAGTACCTGAGCGTTGTGTGTTTCGCGGAACAAACGGGAGATCACCTGCAGAAACTGGCCGCTGCGTGCCGAGATCGCTTCGTCGTTCAGGTAGGCCTCGAAGTCGTCGCATAACGACTGGGCATCGCGATAACGCAGATCGATCGGTTTCTGCATGCACCGCAACGTGATCATCTCTAAATCGCGATCGACGCGTGGGTTCACTTGATGCGGAAACGGAGGGTCCTGCTCAAGCACTTTTAACAGCACCTGGACCGGGTTCTTCCCTTGAAAAGGTGGTTGTCCGGTTAGCATCGCGAAAAGAATCGTGCCCAAGCCATACACATCGCTGGCCGGCCCGACGGCGCCACGGTCGCCGCTGGCCTGTTCCGGGGCCATAAACGCTGGCGTTCCTAAGATGGCCCCGCTGCGGGTAATACTTTCGACATCGCCGGTAACCTGTTTGGCTAAACCAAAGTCGGTAACTACCGGCAAGCCTGATTTATCGATCAAAATGTTCGACGGCTTCAAATCGCGATGCAGAATTCCATGCTGGTGGGCTTCGTGAACGGCACTAGCAACGGTTCGCATCATTCGCGCCGCTTCCCGGGCTGGCATCGGGCCGCGCGCAAGACGCTCGGCCAGGGTTTCTCCTTCGATGTACTTCATGCTGAAGTAGTAGCGACCATCGCGATGCCCGACTTCGTAAACCGGCACAATCCCAGGATGGCTCAAACGGGCGGCCGACTCCGCCTCGGCGAGAAAGCGGCTGAGATCGTCCTCCGAGGCAAGCTGAGCCTTGAGGATCATCTTCACCGCAACGATGCGGTTCAAGCTAATCTGACGGGCCCTATATACCACCCCCATCCCGCCACGACCAATCTCCTCTATTAATTCATAGTCGCCAAACTTGAGGGGCAATTTCAACTGCGAGAGCTTTTCGGGCAGTTCTTCGTCGTGCGTACTTGGTTTGGTAACCGACAGGTTCAGCGCGACCGCGTCGGCCAGCATTACGGCTCCCCAAACTTCGCGTAGCTCGCTGGCCAAGTGAGGGTGCGCGGCGGCGACGACATCCAGGTCGACCGCTTCCCCTCGCTGGATACGGAAAGTCAAATCGTCGAGCAATTCGGCCAGTTGCTGGTCAAGCTGATCAGGGTCGAGAGGCATGCCGAACTTGTGCCCACAGAAGGTTTAGTCGTCGTGGGCCGTCGGGCCCAACAAAGAACGCAAGCGGCGAATGGCCCGCAGGTATCGCATGCTGGCCGCAGCCGGAGTGAGGTCGAGCGCCGCAGCAACGTCCTGATTCGAGAGCTGTTCGAAGTGTCGCATGATGACCACTTCGCGATCTTGATCTTCTAGTTCTTCAATGGCGGCCTGAAAGCGGATATGCAGTTCCTGCATGGTGGCCGCCGCCCCCGGCGTGGCGTTGTGGTCACACAGCTGCGCCGCCAGATCGACCGACGATTGGTCCATGTTGAAACCAACATTCAAGTTTTGCTCGCGATCGACACTTCGTTTGCCGCTCACACGATGCCGCCGGTGCGCATCGATAATGCGATCTTTCGCCATGTGCCGCAGCCACAAGTGAAACGGCATTTTGGGATTTTCCAGGTAATCGACTAAGCGTCGATTGGCGTCGACAAGCACTTCCTGGACAATATCGCTGGCATCGACTCGTTGTTGGATCCGACGGTCTAGGCGCATTTCGATCATTCGCCGTAACGAGTCGCGATGCCGCTGAAGGAGCGCATCGCGTGCAGAAGTGTCCCCATTCCGGGCACCATCGAGTAATTGCTGCGTTTTGTCGGTTTCAGGCCACATAAGAGTATATTATTCCGATTCAGAGGGGTGCTTAACAAGCCAATCCCGCGATTTACTAGGGTTCCTTTTCATCGTTACCCCATAAAACCGGTCAATCTGGTGTTAAATCGCACCCATTCTGTTAAAAAATCGATGCTTATACTGAATCGTTTTAGTCCACTACCTCGTCTATGTTTTCGTAAGGCCCCATTGTGGAGCATCCGCGTCGTGCCAGCAGCCCCCCCCCTTCAGCAGATGAAGGGAAAATGCTGGAGACCCATTTTTCGGGTCTTCACGGGGAACTATTGGGCACGCTGTACCATTTGCTCGGCAACATGGAGGATGCGCACGATGCCTTACAAGAGACCTTTATCAAATGTTGGCGCAACCGAGAGCAACTACCCGAAATTGAGAATGTGCGGGCATGGATCTTCCGTATCGCGGTGAATACCGGTCGCGATATGCGGATGACCGCCTGGCGGCGTAAGCGACAAGCATTGGGCGACGAAGAGCAATCTGTCCCCAGTGGAGAGGCTACGCCAGGTGACCACGCCCAAAGGTCGGAACAGATGGAACATTTACGGATTGCCGTATCGAAGCTCCGCGAAGAAGAACGGGAGGTATTCCTACTTCGTCAGAACGGAGACCTCACTTACGAGGCAATCGCCGAAGCGCTTTCCATCCCCCTGGGCACGGTCAAAACAAGGATGCGTATGGCCTTGGCTAACCTAAGACAACACCTAGCCCCCACCGAAAAGCCAGGAAAGAATCCTTTATAATTTCAGTACCCATCTTTTAGGCAGAACTGAACGAGCTATGGATAACCGCGAACAACTCCAGCAGCAGATGCTGGAACTGATCTACGGCTTACTCTCGGACCAAGAGTCCGCAGAGCTGGTCGAACGTATCAGTTCCGACGGGCAGCTGGCGCGGGAATATGCGGAGCTCAAAGAGCGAACCGAACTGCTCGCCGAAGTCACCAAGGCCACCTCTCCGCTTCCAAACTACGACCAATGGAAACGTAAAGCAGACGAGCACGATCAGCCAATGCCTAGCCGCACGGTGGGCACTCGTCCTTCGAGATCGCGGTGGGTCACACGTAGTTTGCAAGTGGTTTCGGGCCTGGCAGCTTGCCTTTTGATCGCGGCCTTGGCGTATCCCAAGCTGACTTGGAATTCGCAACAGCAGACCCTGGCCCTGCAACAGCAAAGCCAGAGTTTGGCGGACGATTATCTCTCGCTCTCGATCACCGGCCCTTCGCTGATGGCGACCGAGGTGCGAAACGAGTTCTTGGTTTCCGTCGAGAACGCAGCCAACCAGCCGGTCGACGCACAAGTCGAGTATTGGTTCAAGTCGCCTGCCAACGAAACCGTTTACTATGGTCTTACCGAAGCCAAGAACGGTCAGGTCGTTTGCCAGATTCCCGCCGACGAAGTCTCGAGCGCGGCCAAGTTAGAAGTCATTGCCAAGCGGGGCGATGTGGAAAGCACGCTGGGGCTTGCTGTCAAAGCCGCACCTCCCAAACCGGTCGCCATTCTGCAAACCGATCGAACGGCTGCTCAGCCAGGCGAAACAGTCAACTTTCGCGCCGTCGTTATCGATCCTCAGAATCAGCAAGATCGTTCGGCCAATGTCGACTTCCTCTGGTCGATGCAAAATAACCCGACATTGAATCGAATTGCCAGCGCCGAGCGTTCAACTTTGAAAGGGGTCGCCCAGGGACAAATGACGATCCCGGCGACCGAACCACCGGAAAACCTCGAACTAACGATCGAAAGCGTCGAGCTACAAAACAACTTATTCCAACGCGAAGTGCCGGTGATCTCCAATCGCCCCTTAGCGGCGGCTTATGCGGCGCCCAAAAAGGCATACGCCTACGATACGAAAAAAACGCGGTTTGCTGCGAAACCGGAAGGTGGCAATCTGGTTGCTGGGGTCGAGAACCAATTGTATTACTCGAACCAGGTTGCAGTTCCTGGCGATACACCTGCCCGAACCCAGATTCGCTCGGCGGACGATCAAGCTCAAGTTCCCTCGAAACAGCAGCAAGAGAAAGAAACCGCGTTCGGGGTCTTCAACTTCGTTCCTCAATCGGCAGAAGAGTATACCGTTGAAGTGCTGGAAGAACCGAAGCAAGCAGACTTGCAGCAATCGTTCGTCGCACAGAAGTTGCCAGCTACGCTAAGAATCAACAACGGGGTCGCCCCGGCGAACGAGCCGCTGGAAATCGACGTTCGCGTGGCCATTCCGAACACCACGATGGCCCTGATTGCCGGAGACGACTATGCGACCATTGGCCACAACGTGTGGGACGTCGGTGTGAATGCGCCGATCACGCAACCCGTCAAGCTGAACTTGCCAACGGAAGCTACCGGCGCCCAGCGTGTGCGGCTTTACAGCCTTCAGTTCGACGAAACCGGCAACTCCCAACAAATGCCAGAACTAATTGCCGAGCGGATTGTCTATCGCATCCCAGTGCAACGGTACAAACTCGACGTGCAGGGCTTACCTTCCCAAGCTTCCCCCGGCGAACAGCTTAGCCTGCAGGTTGCCGTCAAGGACGAATACAACCATCCAGCCCAAGCCACGCTGGGCGTGCAAATGGAACGCCTCCCTGCGGAAGCCCCAGCCACGCAGTTACCGTTGGGACTGGAAGGAGAATTCCTACTAAACCAACGAGTGGCTCTTCCCTCGACCGCCAACAATTTGCCGGAAGACGTGCGCCAATTGGAACAAGACCGTGACTACTTCGACCAAGTTCTAGTGCTGTCCGATTGGAAAAACGAAACCGCCGCGCCTACCGGCGGGCAATTGATGGCCATGTCTCGCGACAATTTGGCCATGGAATCGGTCGAAACAAACGAGCCTCCGGTTGTGCGTCGCACCAATCGGAAATCGATTCAATCGAAGTACCAACAAGCGCTCGCCGTTATCCATCAGCAGTGGCAAGCCCGCCTGGACGATGTTCATACGACCTCGCGTTGGATGCTGGTCGGTGGGGCTGGAATTCTCGCGGTTGGCTTGATCGGCTTGGCGGTGGTTCAAGGTCGCCGCAAAATGGCCGTTTGGCTTCCAGGTCTGGTGGTTGCGTTCGGATCGATCTTGTGGGGGCTGTTCTCGGCCAGCCTCTCTTTCGATTCCCTTGCCCCTTCTGCTTCTAGTTCACCCCAAATGGTTGCTGTCAGCGAAGAAGCCAAAAGCCAACAAACCGAATTAGCCGCTGGCCGCTCGGCAGTTGCAGATACCCTGCCATCGTCCGATGACGCTGCTTTGCGGGATCGCCAATGGACTGAAAGTAACGCCGACGCTCCGCCCCCTCAGCCTCAACTACGGAGTGCTGGCCCTACCTCCGAAATCATGAACCTCGAGCGTTCGCTGGGGGGAGCTGCTCGATCAAGAAACGCGAATCCTGCTCCATTTGAAGCAGCAGACCGGTACAGTGGAATGGAGAACCAATCAGCCGCAGGTTCCCCAGCCCCAAAATCCATGGCCGCTACCATTAGCCCCCTGGAAGCCCAGCCCAAGCAAACAGCGCCACAATCCGTTCTGTGGCAACCACGCTTAACAACCAATGCCAACGGCGAAGTCAATCTTCCGGTAACACTGCCTGCCACGCCTGGCCGTTACCGTTTGGTGATCGATGCCCATGGTTCTGGCCGGTTAGGAACCTTGGTACGATACATTGAAGTCGGCTCGCCCCCAGTGTCTGAGCCCGCCTCCCCAGCAAACGACTAGCTGTCGAAAAGCGGCCTGCTGCTGGTTCTAACGATTCTTACGGCATTAACCCCAGCTTCCCTGAATCGTGGTAACATTTCCGCTTCGTGATTCACACCTCGCCCTTGGGCACGGCGGAAAATAAAGTATCGCTTTGCTCTCGATTTGGGAAATTGCTCCGTGGACGTACCAGCCTGGCAGATCATCTTGCTTGCCGTCGTGCAAGGAATTGCCGAGTTCCTGCCGATCAGTTCTTCCGGCCACCTTGTCGTGCTGGCTACGCTTTTGGGTGCCGACCCTGAAAAGTTCGACATGATCGAGCTGAACATCGTGCTGCATGCCGGAACGTTAGGCTCGATTTTGGTTGTCTACCGCAAACAGCTGTACGAGGCGTTTACCAAAGATTGGCGGCTTTTAGTCTTGCTTGGCTTGGCCACGGTTCCGGCAGTCATTGCGGCAGTCTTACTCAAAGCAACCGACGCCGACGCGATCCTGGAATCGCCCAAGGTGGCTGGCGTATGCCTCTTAATTACCGGAGCAATCCTGCTGCTCTCGCAGAAATTAAGCCAAACGGAAGAGTCGTACGCGGAAACCACGTGGTGGCAAGCTTGGTGGATCGGCTGTGCCCAGGCCCTTGCGATTTTGCCCGGTATCTCCCGCAGTGGTTCGACCATTTGCAGCGGTCAGGCACTGGGGCTTTCCCGTGAAGGGGCCGCAACCTTTTCGTTTTTGATGGCGGTTCCGGCGATCCTCGGAGCCATCACCCTGGAAACCGCGAAGAAGCTAGGGGACGCCGGCGAATCGGAAAGCGGGATACCGACATGGCTGCTTCTTCTGGGGGCACTCGTCAGCTTTGCGGTCGGCTGGGCCTCGCTGGTTTTGCTTTTGAAAATGGTCCAACGCGGTCGTCTGCACTGGTTCGCGTGGTGGTGCTTTGCGGTCGGCTTGTTTGTGATCGTCTGGCAGATGAGGATAGGGAGCTAGGAACTTGCCTCGTGCCTCTCGGTTCGGAAAATGAATCGAGAGGAAGCATGCGAACGAACCGATCAATCCCCACAATAGCCCGCTTTCATGCAACTGCCTGAACTTCACCAGCGTCTGCTGGCACATAACCCGGCCACGGAAACTTACGCCGAGAAGGTTGTCGATACACTGCTTGCTGGGGCATTGGCCCTGCAAGCGAGCGATGTTCATCTGCAACCGACATCCGAGGGCATTCTGGTCAAAGTTCGGATTGATGGCGTGCTACAACTGCTGGGCAAGCTTCCCCACGGCGAGAAAACCGACATCGCTGCCCGACTGAAGATCATGGCCGGGCTGCTGACCTACCGGGCCGATATTCCCCAGGAAGGTCGCGTGGGAGAAATGTCACAGGGACAAGAGATACGTGTGAGCACGTTTCCGGCACTGCATGGCGAGCGGGTCGTTATTCGAATTTTGTGGCAACAAGTCGAGCTCCAACAACTTGGCGACTTGCAGCTTCCCCCTGCCATTGCCGCAGACCTGACCGCACTACTTTGCGAGTCATCAGGCATGATCCTAATTGCCGGGCCAGCAGGTAGCGGCAAGTCGACCACTGCCTATGCTTGCTTGCGGCATATCAATGCCCAGGATGAAGGCGCCCGTAGTGTCGTGACCCTGGAAGACCCGATCGAATCAGAGATTACTGGCATCTCGCAAAGCAACATCCGCCCCAACGCTGGGTTTGATTTCGCAACCGGCCTGCGTAGCCTCATGCGGCAAGACCCCGAGGTGATCCTGGTTGGCGAGATCCGCGATCCGGAAACAGCCGAAACCGCAATGCAGGCCAGCCTGACCGGGCAGTTGGTGCTTAGCACATTTCATAGCGGCAGTGCGGCCGAAGGAGTGCGGCGGCTGATCGATATGGGGATTCCTCCCTACATGATTCAAAGCGGCCTGCTGGGTGTGCTCCATCAACGCTTGGTGCGAAAGCTTTGTCACTGTGCGAGCCCATGCGATGACGACAACCGCTTCGGTTTTTCTATCGCGGGAATGAAGCAGCCGCGCGGTTGTCCCGATTGCCGTGGCACTGGCTACGTGGGGCGTACTCTTCTGGCAGAATGGTTGGTGCCGCACCAACATCGCCTGGCCAAGCTGGCCTTGGAATCGGCCACCTCCGCTGACATCGAAAGCTGGGCCGTCCGAGCCGGAATGCTTACCCGTTGGCCGCAAGCCGAACAGCTACTCGCCTCTGGCATTACCAGCCCTGCCGAAATCCGCCGAGTCCTCGGCTTCCGCGACGATCCTGCCCAGCGAGAAGGTGAATGACACCGTTCACCAAACCACGGGTGCTCTCTGCTCACCTTCTTGCTGAAGACCGAACACTTCTAACTATTCCACGGCCGTCGCCTGTTTCTGGACGACCATCGTATCGATGATCCCTGCCCCGCAGGCATCGCCGTAGACATTGACCGTCGTGCGCAATCGGTCGAGGAACCAGTCGATGGCCAGGATGGTGCCGATACCGGTCATTGGCAAGCCAACCGCTTGCAAGACGATTACCATGGTCACGAGACCAGCCTCAGGGATGCCGGCTGCCCCAACTGCCGCTAACGATGCCGTCAAGAAGATAATCACCAGGTCGGCCATATCGAGATCGATACCCAATGTCTGGGCGATAAAGATCACGGCGACCGCTTCGTAAAGGGCGGTTCCATCCATGTTGATGGTCGCCCCCAGCGGCAGCACGAACGATGCGGCGCGGTTCGAGACACCGTTGTTCTCTTCGACACATTCCATCGTCACCGGCAAAGTCGCGGCACTGCTGGCCGTGCTGACCGATGTAAGCAGTGCCCGCAGCAGGTTAAAGGTGTAAACAAACGGATTGCGTTTCCCTAGCGTCCAGAGCAGCGTGCCCAGCACGACTGCGTGAATTGTCAAACCAATCACAACGGTCGCCACGTACCAGCCAATCGCATGCAACTGTTCGAGGAATCCGGCACCTCCCCCGTTCTTGGCGATGTTGGCGGAAACCAACCCAAAGATACCGACCGGTGCAAACAGCATCACCAAGTGAACCATCTTCATGACCGCCTGATTACACACATTGAAGAAGCGGATCACGAGCATCCCTTCTTCTCCGAGGGTGGTCAACGCCCCACCAAATACGATGGCAAACACAATCAGCGCTAGCACGTTGGTATTGGTCGCCGCTTCAAACAAGTTCGAGGGAAACATGCCGCTGCCAGGGTCTCCTTGGCGGCCACGGAACACATCCAAAAAGACCTCGAGCGTGGTCTGCCCTTCCTTCGCGTCAACCGTATCGGTTCGATAAGCGAACGTATCGTCTGCCGAGACGCCTGGCTGAATGATCACCACCAGCACAATTCCAATGAAGACGGCAATCGCCCCGGTGCTGAAGTAATAGATAATGGTCGAAAGCCCGACTCGCCCCATCTTGCGGATGTCCCCCAGCGAGGTAATCCCGCTGATCATGCTGGTCACCACCAATGGAATCACTAACAGCTTGAGGACTTGCAGGAAGAGATCGCCGCAGAACTCGCAGAAGATCCACACCGACTGCGCCACACCATACTTGCCAGCAGCTTTATCGGCTTCGACAACTTGAACCTCTTGCTTCAAAGCAGCGAGCCGATTCTCGATGGTGGGAATATGCCCTTCAAGCCGACCAGCTTCCCGATTGAGTCGCTGCTGTTGCTGGGGATCGGTTGCCTCCTCGGCTGCTTGCCGATACTTGGCGGCGTCCTTTTCCTTTTGCTTGATCGTGGCTTCCAGGCGAGTGACTTGCTTCTCTGGCCCATTCGAGGCCAGCCACATCGTCTTGCCGTAAAACAAGCCCAGCATCACCCCGAGAAAAATGCCCAATAGAATAAGAATCAGGCCTCGCACGCTGCTATCGTGCTGAGCGGGTTGGTCGTTTTCGGTCATCAGGTTCCTCCTAGGTGGCCGCATCTAGCGCGTTTTTCTGGTAGCGGTAGCGTGTCCAGCATTGCCGCAACCATCCTTGGCAACTGCCGATACCGGAGAACTGCTCTTCGCCGAGTGTGCCTAGGATAACCGACCAGAAGTGGTAAAACCCAGCCATTTACCACGCAAAATATCGAGAAATCGCGCTCATTGTGGAGCTTTACAACAAGCTTCTTCTTTTTCGCGAACCTAAGTTTGTGTAGCCGCAAACCAATTTCTGTGCATATAATTACCCTAGAACCCCACTAAAGTGGATTAAAACTCCACAAGTGACAAAAATCGCATTCCTCGGATAGGAATGGTCACGCCTGGCCAAGGAGACAAATCGCGATGAAATTAGTTACTTTGCTAAGCTCTATCATCGTTCTGTGGTGCCTGCTCGGAGCGATTGTGCTTGGCCCTGGCATCTTGGTTTACCCTGCCACTTGGTGCGCCGTGGCAGGCGTTATGTACGGAATTCACAAGTTCTTAGGGCTGGGGAAAGCCCCACTGGCAACCGAGGGCAACTCTCGCTCCGACTCAGACGACCACCACTCGTCGAGTGATCTCCCCTCGAGTTCCCCCACGGCAATCGCCCGCTAAGGAAACGCCCAATTCCACCGCCAGCCCTCAAGACCAGGCCAGAACTCGCGTCGAGGGCCTTCCGCGTGGAATGAATTTTTCAAGAAGACGTCTTCTTAAATCGCTCCACGGAACTTAACCACCCCCTAACGCACGCATATAGGGACATTATCGCCCCTACGAATCAAGCTCTGGGACTTCGTCTTGCTATCCCTTACGCCGCTTGTGCATCAAATTAAGGGGCCGTATAATCGCCTTCTCTAGGAAAGCAACCCAAGCATCGTCAAATTCGCTTGGCGCTAACCTTGCAGCTCTGGGCACGGATGTCTTGCCTGCCAGGACACGCCCTGTGTGGCGTGCTAGTGTTGCCGAGAAAATGCCCCGCTTGGCATGTCCCCCTTGTGGGACAGAAATAAAACGAATCACTGCGACGAGACGATCGTCGCTCAACGCATTACCCCCTCAGGAGAATACGTACCGTGGCAGTAAAGGTTGCAATCAACGGTTTTGGACGCATCGGTCGACTCACCTTCCGCAACATGATTTCTCGCCCTGAGGAGTTCGAAGTTGTCGCGATTAACGACCTGACCGACAACGAAATGCTGGCAACGCTGTTGAAGTACGACAGCACCCACCGCCGCTTCCCAGGCACCGTCGAATTCGACAGCGAAGGCCTGACGGTTAACGGCAAGAAGATCAAAGTTCTCGAAGAACGTAACCCAGCCAACTTGCCATGGGGCGATCTGGGTGTAGATGTTGTGATCGAAAGCACCGGCGTTTTCACCGGTAAAAAGACCGACTCGAAGCCAGGTTACGATTCGCACCTCGACGCTGGTGCTCGCAAGGTTGTCCTGTCCGCTCCGGCCAAGGACGCTCCTGACCTGACCTGCGTGCTGGGCGTGAACGACGATCAACTGACCGCCGAGATGACCACCGTCTCGAACGCCAGTTGCACGACCAACTGCCTGGCTCCGGTTGCCAAGGTGCTTAACGACACCTTCGGTATCGAAAACGGCTTGATGACCACCATCCACGCCTACACTAACGATCAGAACGTGCTGGACCTGCCGCACAAAGATCCTTACCGTGCTCGTGCTGCCGCTCAGAACATCATCCCCACTTCGACCGGTGCTGCTAAGGCAGTGGCTTTGGCCATTCCGGAACTGAAGGGCAAACTG
Organism: Bremerella cremea; assembly: GCF_003335505.1. NCBI lineage: Bacteria > Pseudomonadati > Planctomycetota > Planctomycetia > Pirellulales > Pirellulaceae > Bremerella > Bremerella cremea. The sequence goes on along the minus strand of NZ_QPEX01000011.1, from coordinate 417,886 downwards.
ACCGGTATCGCCATGCGAGTCCCTGTCCCAACCGGTAGCGTTGTCGACCTGACCGCGAACCTGTCCAAGGAAGCGACCGTCGAAGAAATCAACGCCGCCGTCAAGGCAGCCGCTGAAGGCCCGATGAAGGGTATTTTGGCTTACACCGAAGACCCAATCGTTTCGTCCGACATCATCGGCGACCCACACAGCTCGATCTTCGCTGCTCCGTTCACCGCGGTCATCAGCGGCAAGCTGGTTAAGGTCGTTTCGTGGTACGACAACGAAGCTGGCTACTCGGCTCGTACGGCTGACTTGGTCAAGAAGCTGGGCACCCTCTAATCGCCCTGGCCTCGGCCAACTTCAATTAACGAAAAACCCTCGGATACAAACCACGTGTCCGAGGGTTTTTTCGTGCGCGAGCCCTTTTTGAGCTAAGATTTTTGGCGGGAAATGAAAGAAGCCCATTTCCTCCGGTCGATTCACTTTGACACAGGTGGCCGAATGTTGGAATATTGAAAGGATTACGGCGTTAACCAGACGACCTCTCCCTTCCTAGTTCGAGCCCCCAGCTCCTGACGACTGACATAGATCGCCATGAACCTGAAGCCAATCATCGGTAGCTTGCTCGCCCTTTTTGTTGGCCTGCTTGCTCTTTCCCCTGCCTGCGTGGCCGCCGACACTGTTGCAGTGTCGCTTCCTAAGGTAATTGGCCACGACACCCCTGCTTTTGTGGCGTCGGAAGAGATTTTTCCAGTCGATCAGCGTCCGACCAACAACAGCCACGCCTCGACCATTGTCGAGACCCCAGAGGGGCTGGTTGCGGCTTGGTTCGGCGGCACGCACGAAAACAACCCTGACGTCGGAATCTGGATCTCACGCAACACCGGCAACGGCTGGACCACGCCTATCGAAGTTGCTCATGGCGAGGAATCGCAAGGCGTTCGCTACCCAACCTGGAACCCGGTCCTCTTTCAACCCAAAGAAGGGCCGCTGATGCTGTTCTATAAGGTCGGCCCCAGCCCGAGCCGCTGGTGGGGCATGTTAATGACTTCAACCGATAACGGAGTGACCTGGAGTGACCCTAAACGCCTGGGCGAAAATGATGCGATCGGTCATTTGATTGGCCCGGTGAAGAATAAACCGATTCAACTGGCAGACGGAACCATCGTCTGTCCTTCCAGCACCGAACACAAAGGCTGGCGGGTTCACTTCGAGATATCCAAAGACCAAGGTCAAACCTGGGAAGTGATCGGCCCCATCAACGACGCCAAGCTCTTCAACGCCATCCAGCCCAGCATCTTGACCTATGCTGATGGCAAAATGCAGATCGTCTGCCGCACGCGCGAAAGCGTCGTCGCTTCGGCTTGGTCGGAGGATGGTGGCCAGACCTGGAGCGTGCTAAGTGCCACCGAACTTCCCAATCCGAACTCTGGGACCGATGCCGTCACCTTGAAAGACGGCACACAGCTTCTCGTTTACAACCACACCATCAAACAGTCAGAGTTCCCCGCTGGTCGCAACATGCTGAATGTGGCCCTCTCAGCCGATGGTCAATCCTGGCACCCGGTGCTAACTCTGGAACGACAGCCGGGCGAATACTCGTATCCGGCGGTCATTCAAACCTCGGATGGGAAGGTACATATTACCTACACCTACCGCCGCGAGACCATCAAGCACGTGGTTCTCGATCCATCGCGGCTGAAGATCCCCACGGCAACGCCGGCGAAGTAAAAACGCCCGGCGCTGTCCACTTATCGCTTGATCCCAGGCAAATCCTGTTGTCCGCGTTTCGCTTCCGCCAAACGGCCGCGTGCCATTTCGACGTACCTGGCCGATTGATCGACACCCAAGTAGCTGCGACCTAGCCGCTGCGCCACCACCGCCGTCGTACCACTCCCCAGAAACGGATCAAGCACCACACCATCTTCCGGGCAAGTCGCGTTGATACAGGTTTCGACCAGCGTTTCGGGGAAGACCGCAAAGTGGGCATTGCGAAACTTCGAGAGGGGCACGGACCAGACGGTTCGCTTATTACGCCCCTTGGGATGAAAAGCTTGATCCCACCTTGCATCATGCAGGTTGCTGTTACCGCCGTTCTTGCCAGCCTCAGGCGTGCTGCCGCGACGGTGAAAATGATTGCGGCCCCCCTTCATCTTGCTGTTCTCGCTGAAGGTGACGTGCGGCTCGCGGATGGCATCGGCGTCGTAGAAATACTGGTTGTTTTTTACCAGCAGAAAGATGTACTCGTGATCAGTCGTCGGACGGGTTTTCACGCTACTGGGCATCGCGTTCGGCTTGTGCCAAATCACGTCGCTCCGCAGTTTCCAACCATCGGCCCGTAGCGCGAGAGCCACTTGCCACGGCAACCCCAGCAGTTCGCCATCGAGGTACTTATCTCCCAATACCAACCACAAGGCGCCGCTCTCCTTCAGCGTGCGGCGAACCTCGCGGAAGACATCGACGAGGCTGGCGACGTACTCCTCAGGCTTCTTCTCTTGCCCGATCTGGTCGTCGCCGTCGTAATTGCGCTGCTGAAAGTAAGGGGGACTGGTCACCACACAATCGACGACCTCGTCAGGGAACGTCGCCAAGACACTTCGCGCGTGACCGTGAAAAACGGTGTTCAGCTGAAAGCTTGGCGAAGCTTTGCTTGCGACCTTCCTTGGCATGTCGTTCCCCGGTGGTTACATCTTTTCGACCGTCTGAATACCCAACAAACCCAGGCCCTGTTGTATCACCCGAGCCGTCAGATCGCAAAGCAAGAGGCGGCTATTCTTCTGCTCTTCTGTTTCGGCCTTCAGCACTGGGCAGTTTTCAAAGAAACCGCTGTACGACTTGGCCAGCTGGTCGAATAAGTAGTTGGTCAGGTAGTTCGGGCGATAGTCGACCAACACATCGTCCAGCGCTTCCGAGAATCGCAAGATCGCCAAAGCCAGTTGCCGTTCGGCCGGATGCCCCAGTACGATCTTCGCGCCGCTGGTTCGCAGAGCGTCGATATCGACTTCCCCTTTGCGGAAAATGCTTTGCACGCGGGCATAAGCGTACTGCATGTAAGTCGACGTATTGCCGTTGAGCGCCAGCATCTTATCGTAGCTGAACTTGTAGTCCGATTCACGGTTCTGCGACAAGTCGCCATACTTCAGCGCCGCGATCCCTACCGTTTCAGCAACCGCTTTCTGCTGCGATTCTTCCAGGGCATCGCCTCCTGCGGCACCCGCATCTTGCACAATTTTATAGGCCCGCGACACTGCTTCATCGAGCAAACCCTCCAAGCCCACCGTATCGCCCGAACGCGTTTTGAACGGTTTGCCGTCGTCACCCATCACCGTGCCAAAGCTGACATGCTTTAGTTCGATATCGGTGTAACCCCAGAGCCGGGTCGCTGCGAACAACTTGTCGAAGTGATCTCCCTGGCGGAAGTCGACCACGTACAAAATGGCGTCCGGCTTCCAGGTTTCCATTCGGTAGGCGATCGTCGCCAGGTCGGTCGTTGAATAGAGGAACGCGCCGTCTCGCTTGCGGATGATCATCGGGGCCTTGAAGCCTTCGAGGAAGACGCACGTTGCCCCCTCGGATTCTTTCGCCAGGCCACGCTTCTCGAAGTCTTCGACCACAGCGGCCAGACGATCGTGATAGAAGCTTTCCCCCAGTTGATGATCGAACGTGACGTTCAACCGCTCGTAAACCCGTTTGATTTCGTCTTCGCAGAACGGAAGGAACTCTTTCCAAAGGGCGAGATTTTCTTCATCGCCAGCGTGCAGCTTGGCGGTTTCCTGCAGGACGGCGGTGCTGATGTTGGCATGCTCGGCGGCAAGCTTGGCCAGTTGCGGCGAATCGTCGGTCTTGGCGACTTTCTCTTTGGTCGCTTCGATCTCTTCGTTCAATTCTTTGATTTGCGATTGCAGCCGGCCAACTTCCTTCTTCTGCTTCTTGGCTTCTGCTTTGTCGCTTGTTTCCGGGGCGTTCTTGGCAGTTTCATACTCTGCGGTTCGTTCGGCCAGCTTTTCAATTAACTTCGGCAACGCGTTCTTCGCATCGAAGTAATCCATCAAGCTCCGCACAACACGATAGATCCGCGAAAGCTCTGGCACCGGTGCTGCTTTGTAAGCGTCTTGATCGACGAAGTTCTTATAGCCATAGATGATCATCCCGAACTGGGTTCCCCAGTCTCCCAGGTGATTGTCACTGATCGCGTTGTGCCCCATGAATTTCAGCGTGCGACAAAGGGAATCGCCGATCACCGTGCTACGGATGTGCCCCACGTGCATCGGCTTGGCGACGTTCGGCGAGGAATAGTCGACAATGTACGTCTTTGACTCGGCCGCCTTCTCGACACCCACCCGTGTATCGGCCTGGGCGGCGGATAGCTGCATCTGCAGCCAATCGTCGCGAAGCTTCAAGTTAATGAAGCCAGGCCCGGCCACCTCTGGCGGTTCGCACAGATCTTCTAAGCTGGTCGCAGCCACGATCTCGGTTGCCAGATCACGTGGATTCTTGCCCACCTTCTTGGCCAAGCCCATCGCAAAGTTGGCCTGATAGTCGCCGAACTTAGGGTCGCCAGCAGGGCGGATCATTTCCAATAAAGGAGCGACATCAGCGGACATCGATTCCAAAACAGGCTGAAACCGGGCCTTAAGCAGGGCAAGAATGTTCATGGAATGACTTCAACGCAAAACGGTCAACTAGAGAGAAAACTTGCCGACGAAGACCACCGGCGACAAACTCATTTCGGACAGATAGACACCGCATCTGTCCGAATGAATACGTCGATTATCGCGAAATAACGCAACGCGGGTACCGCAGAGCCTGCTGGGCGGACCGAGAAAACGGCAACCAATCGTAGAAAAACAGCGCAGCCCAGCGGCTCGATTACTCTGAGCCACGCAAAATGCCGGTCAGATCAACCTTCTTGGCATCGGCCCATAGTTGTTCTAACTGGAAGTACTCGCGGGTTTCCTCGTCGAACAGATGGACGACGACCGTGCCGTAATCGAGCAAGATCCAGCGGCTTTCGTCGTACCCTTCGCGTCCCATGCGGCGATCGCCCAGCTCTTTTTCGAGCTTGTCGTCGATTTCTTCGCTCATTGCGTGCAATTGCCGACGGCTACCGCCGGTGCCGATAACGAAGTAATCGAAGATCGGCGTCAGATGACGCATATCCAGGATGCAGATATCGCGTCCTTTGTTGTCTTCGATCACCTGGGCTGCGGCGGTTGCCAGTTCGAGGCTGCGACGATCTTCGCCAGCGTTGTTTTCAGATGTGTCGGAATCAGTCACAAATAAACTTCAAGAAACAAAGGATGTAGGAATAAAATCGGCTGCGATAGTCGCTTAAGCCGATGAGCCGGCATGCGACTTATGACCGCCACCGGAAACGCCACCCTGGCTCCCTTCAACCGCTTCGTAGCGGCCAAAGATCATACGGCCAGCGCTGGTTTGCAGCACACTGGTCACCAAGATGCGAACCTGGCTGTTGATGTGGTCGCGTCCCCCTTCGACAACAATCATCGTGCCGTCGTCCAGGTAACCAACGCCTTGGCTGTCTTCTTCTCCCTTTTTGACAATCCGAACCGAAAGATGTTCGCCTGGCAAAAAGACGGGCTTCAACGCATTGGCGATTTCGTTCAGGTTGATCACGTCCACGTTGTGTAGCTTGGCCACTTTATTCAAGTTGTAGTCGCCGGTGACAATCTTGCCTTCCAGCAGCTTGGCCAGCAGCACCAGCTTCATATCGACCGGCTGGCCTTCCATGTCTGGCGTCTCGCGATCGTGGATCTTCAAATCAACCCGGTCGTTATTCCGCAGCCGGTTCAAAATATCGAGCCCACGTCGGCCTCGGCTGCGTTTCAGCTTATCGCTACTGTCGGCAATGCCTTGCAGTTCAGCCAACACAAAGCGGGGCATGATCAGCACGTTATCAAAGAAACCGGTTTCCACGACATCGGCAATCCGGCCGTCGATCACGATACTGGTATCCAGCACGTACGGCTTGGGGCCTTTCACTTCCTTCGCGAATTCCACGTAAGGAATAATGAAGCGGAAGTCGTCTTTGGTTTGCAGAACGAGACTGATACACGCATAGCAAAACACCATCCCAACCACCAGTTGCAATGCCCGGTGAGCCGTTACTGCGTTGTAGTTGTCGGCGGGAAACCAGACTTGGGTAATCAAGCCTAAGACGTAGGTGAGCGAGAGCCCAACTAACAATCCAAAGTAAACCCCGGAGATGGTATCGTAGCGTTTTTGCTTAACGCCTACGTCGACACCAATTACCGTGAGGGCAAGCACCATGATCCCGAGAAAGGCCCAGAGGGGCTCATCCTTCAAGACACTTTGAAATGCGTCGACCTTGATCAGGGTAATCCCGACACCAGCGGCGACCAGCATAAATACAAATCGTAAGACAATCAGCGCCATGTAGACCCTGCAGTATAGATCCGCGACCTACAAGAAGGAGTAGTTGCACACCCCGCGCAGATATGCGAACTCCCTAAAGTACAAACCTGTTTCTGTGTTCCAAGTTAGGTATTCTACCCTGCAAAACGAGGGAAAGCATCCCCATTGGTCAGCGAAAATGGGCTTCATATTCACGTTGACAATAAGAATCGGTCATCGTGGCAATGTAATAGCCAACCGTGCGGGGCAGCCCCCAAACGTCGACCCACTCGCTTAACTTCCCCCGAATCAACTCTGGTTTGCGTAAATACCCCTCGTACATCTGTCGCAGTTGGTCTTGCCCCCGTCTTCGGAACTCGACGATATCGGGGTGGCGGTACACGTGGTGAAACAGAAATTGCTCTAACTGCGTCTTACGCGCACGCAAGTCATCACTCACGGTGATAATAGGGTCACATAACTCTGCCTCTTCTGGAGACCCTGGCGACCACTTCGCGAGGCGGTCCATGGCGGTTTCCAGCACATCGGTCACCTGGAAATCGATTAGCTGACGAACAACTAGCTTCCTAAGCCGTCGTCCCGTTTGCTCGCCAAAACGCTGATAAACCCGCTCGGTGCTTTGTGCAAACAGCGGAATTTGCATCAGTTCTTCAAAGCTGACCAGCCCCAACTTCCAGGCATCATCGGTATCGTGGGCGTCGTAGGTGATACTGTCGACCGTTTCGACCGTTTGGGCCTCCAGCAGAGGCCGCAGGAAGGTCATCTGCCGCTTATCAACCCGCGTATGCTGGCCTTCCAGCACTTCATAGGTCAGATTTAAACCTTCATAGTAAGGGCTACGAACTTCCAAGTTCTTCACCAGCACCAACCCAAACGCGTTGTGCGAAAAGCCTCCACAATCGACCATGCACTCTTTCAGCACGTCTTCTCCGGAATGCCCAAACGGCGGGTGGCCGATATCGTGCAGGTGCCCCAGGGCCTCGATTAGCTCCTCGTTGAGGCCCAGCGTCCGGCCAATCGTTCGGGCAATCGTTACTACTTCGATGGTGTGCGTCAGCCGAGTGCGGTGGTAATCGCTAACGTTCATGAAAACCTGGGTCTTGTCGGCCAGGCGGCGGAAAGCACTGCTATGAATGATGCGGTCTCGGTCTCGCTGAAACGGCGATCGGTACGCATGCTCCGATTCTTCGAACTCGCGTCCCCGCGAATGCTTACTGCGCAAAGCATACGGAGCCAGAAGTCGTTCTTCTCGCTCGTTGTAATGCATGAAACTGTGCATGGTTCCTTCCGCTACTTCCCTTCATGCCCAATCGGTCGAGCACGACATCCAATTCGGTAATTGAATGAAGATCTACTTGCCGCGTTTGTCTTGACAGTTCTGTTAACTGCCTCAAGCCTGCGATGTAACCTGTTAGCTGATCGTCACTTGACGCAGGACCGTCTCAGACTTACGGCGAACCTAAGCCGCCGCTTCGGCTTGCCAGCCAACGCCACTAGTTGCCACCACTGGCGGGTCTTGTTAGCCTGAACTGAATTGCCACTATTCATTTATACCTTTAAGGTCGGGTTTGCCCCATGGCGGGGGCAAGGCGCGAGGCCCGGTCTTTCAGCCCAGCATGACGGTCTGCCATCGTGGATTTTCATCGAGACAAGCTGACGGCCATCGACCCGACCCAGGAATCGGACAACATTCGTGTCCGTGGTGCACGGGTACACAACCTAAAGAACGTCGACATCGACCTTCCCCGCGACCAGTTGATTGTTATCACTGGTCCTAGCGGTTCGGGCAAGAGTTCTCTCGCGCTCGATACGCTTTACGCGGAAGGCCAGCGGCAGTATGTCGAAAGCCTCTCGGTTTACGCTCGCCAGTTTCTCGACCAAATGGAGCGGCCCGACGTCGATTTGATTGTCGGCTTGCAGCCCACCATCTGTATCGACCAGCGCACCGGCAGCCAAAACCCGCGCAGCACCGTCGCCACAATCACCGAGATCTACGACTATCTACGTTTGCTGATGGCACGCTTAGGGCAGCCGCACTGCTGGCAATGTGGTCGCCCGATCACGCAGCAAACAGCTGAACAAATTCAAGACCGGCTCCTCGACCTGCCAGAAGAAACCAAGCTGATGATCATGGCCCCCATGGTCCAAGGACGCAAAGGCGCCCACAAAGAAGTCATCGATAAGATCCGTCGCGAAGGGCTGTTGCGTGTCCGAGTGGATGACGAGGTCTATCAGATCGACGAAGTCCCCGAACTGAATCCGAAGAAAAACCACACCATCGAACCCATCATCGATCGAATCATCATCCGCGAAGGACTACGTTCTCGCATGAGTGATTCAGTGGCCATGGCCTTGAAGCTGGGAGACGGGCGGCTGCTGTCTTGTCATCTAGATACCAACCTAGTCGACGACGAACATCCGAAGGGAACCTGGGTTGATCAAATCTTCAATACCGAGTTGGCCTGCGTTAATTGCAATTTAAGCTTCATCGACATCGAACCACGAACGTTCAGCTTTAACAGTCCTTACGGTACCTGCCCTAAGTGCGAGGGCCTGGGCATCTGCGAAGAGTTCGATCCCGACTTGGTTGTACCGGATAAAGAACTTTCGCTCGCCGACGGCGCGATCGCTCCTTGGCGTGGCCTCACCTCCGCCGCCGTCGACAAGTTGGCCAAAGGGCTCGATACGTTCCTCGGGAAACACAAGCTCGATCCCACCACCAAGCTCAGCGAATGGACCGATCTCCAGCGCGAGAAGCTGTTCGCTGGCGAAGACAAATTCCAGGGCATTCTCATCGCCTTAGAGAAAGAGTTTGTCACCACCACGCGGAAAAAAAGGCTCGACCAGTTAGCCAAGTTTCGTGGCAAACTCCCCTGCCCAGCCTGCCATGGGGCACGGCTTCGTCCAGAAGCTTTGGCCGTGCGGGTTGCCGGGAAGAACATTCACGAAATCGTGCGGCTGAGCATCAACGATGCCCGGGCTTGGTTCGATACGCTCGAGTTCGACGAACACGAAAGCCTGATCGCGACGCCAATCGTGCGCGAGATCGCCAAACGGCTAACCTTTCTGGAAAAAGTGGGGGCCGATTACCTCACCCTCGACCGGGCGGCCGATACGCTCAGCGGTGGAGAACTGCAGCGGGTCCGCCTGGCAACCGGCATCGGCAGCGGGCTAGTCGGCATTTGCTATATCTTGGACGAACCCTCGATCGGACTTCACTCGCGCGATAACCATCGTTTGATCGAAGCATTGGTCGACCTGCGCAACCATGGCAATACGGTCATTGTCGTGGAACACGATGAAGCGATCATGCGGGTGGCTGATCGCCTGGTCGATGTTGGCCCTGGCGCTGGCCACCACGGCGGGCTAATCATTGCCGAAGGAACGCCGGAGGTGGTCTCGAACGTTGAAAACTCGATCACCGGCCAATACCTCTCTGGCCGCCGAAAAATCGACGTTCCCGAGTCGCGCCGCAAGATCGCCAAGACCCGGATGATCTCGCTCGAAGGGGCAACAACGAACAACCTCAAAGACGTTGCCGTCCAGATTCCGCTGGGGGCTTTCGTCTGTGTGACCGGCGTGAGCGGCAGCGGCAAAAGTTCGCTGGTCAACGAAACGATCACCCCAGCCCTGCTACGTCGCTTGGGGCAACCTTCGCAGCGGCCTGGGCCTTTTACCAGCTTGCGTGGCACCAGCCAAGTCGACAAGGTCATTCCGATCGACCAATCACCCATCGGTCGCACGCCCCGCAGCAACCCAGCGACCTATACCGGAGTGTTCGACGAAATCCGCAAGGTGTACGCCGGCACTCGCCAGGCCAAGCAGTACGGCTACAAAGCGTCTCGCTTCAGCTTCAACGTAAAGGGGGGCCGCTGCGAGGAGTGCCAAGGTCAGGGGCTGCGGAAGATTGAAATGAACTTCCTGCCCGACCTGTTCGTCGAGTGCCCGGTCTGCAATGGCAAACGCTTCAACCGCCAGACCTTACGGGTGAAGTACAAGGACCTGTCGATTGCCGATGTACTGAACCTACCTATTGAAGAAGCAGCCGAGTTTTTCGAAAACGTGCCGACCATTCATCGGGTACTGTCCAGTTTATGCGATGTGGGCCTCGGCTATCTTTCGCTCGGACAACCCAGCACGACCCTTTCCGGCGGCGAGGCACAACGCATAAAATTAGCCACCGAGTTGGCCCGTACTGAAACAGGTTCGACCCTTTACGTCCTAGACGAACCAACCACCGGGCTGCACTTCGAGGACATTCGGCGGCTCTTGTCGGTGCTGATCCGCTTGGTTGAAAAAGGGAACACGGTCCTGGTGATCGAGCACAATCTGGACGTTATCAAAAGCGCCGATTGGCTGATCGACCTTGGCCCGGAGGGTGGTTCTGGCGGTGGTCAGATCATCGCAACCGGCACGCCAGAGCAAGTCGCCGAAGTGGCCGAAAGCTACACGGGCCAATATTTGAAACCATTGTTAAGCGGTCAGGAAACGGAAGAATAACGCATGGCAGAAATTCAAACGGCAACGTTTGGTGGCGGTTGTTTTTGGTGCACCGAAGCGGTCTTCAGCGAGTTGCGTGGTGTCGAGTCGGTCACCTCCGGTTACGCTGGCGGGCATGTCGCCAACCCAACCTACGAACAAGTCTGCACCAAAACGACCGGCCATGCCGAAGTGATTCAAATCACGTTCGATCCCGACCAGATAAGCTATGAAGATCTGCTAGAAATCTTCTTCCAAACGCACGATCCAACCACCAAAGACCGCCAAGGAAACGACGTCGGCCCACAGTATCGCAGTGCGATCTTCTACCATAGCCAGGCCCAAAAAGAAGCAGCCGACGCCTTCATTGCCAAGCTCAACGACAACGGCGTGTTCCCTGCCCAGATCGTTACTGAAGTAACCGAGATCAACAACTACTACCCCGCCGAGAACTACCACCAAGAATACCTGGCCAACAACCCCGGCAACCCTTACTGTGCGATGGTCGTCCGCCCCAAGGTCGACAAGTTCCGCAAACAGTTCGGCGAGAAACTGAAGTAGGGTCCGCTGTGCGGGCCGCACGACGTTATCTACTTCAGAAAGAAGTTCACGAATCCCTAACTTCGGTCCGCACAGCGGACCCTACATGCCTAGACCTCAGAAGTCCAAGAACGCACACAGCCCAATCCCTGAACCGGCGGCTGCTAGATCGAGGAACATCAAAAGGCAAAACGTCCACGTTACGTCAGGTGTTTGCGGCATTCCCAGAGCCCAGCGATGAACCAGCCAGGCGATCGAGAGAGGGAATGCTCCGAGCGCGAAGCTGCTGGTGAGTGGCAGAAATGAAATATTCCATCCTAGGATAAGAACGTTCAAAGGAAAACAACACGCGGCAAGCACCACGGCCAGATTCAGCAGTAAGAACAGCTTAGGACGTCGGGCAGGGTTATCAGTAAAGTCAACCATGCACAGCATCGCCAGGCTTCCGAAAAAGGCAAACGGCCACACAGCAATAATCTCAGGGCCCAGCGATCCAATCCCCTGAGCCAAGTAATCGAGAACTCGCCTGCCTAACCCGGACACGCCCAGCGAAACCAGCCCGCAGAAGTAACCGAAAACACCGGTCGCCAGCATCAAGTCTTTCAGGCCAAAGCGCAACGGTTGATCTGACCGAGATTCATCCAAGACTTGACACCTCGTAGGGTCCGCTGTGCGGACCACAAATCGCTTTCCGCTTCGGAAACACATCTTCACATATTCTTTCGGCCCGCACGCCGGCCCCTACGTGCCGATCGACCGTAACCCGGCAATCGCTGCGGTACTCAGTAGTTCCAACAATAGCAGACCATTCAACCACCTCAAGACCTGGGGGACCAGCACGGGCATATCGCGTGACGCTCGGTGTACCAACCAAGCCAAAGTAAGCGGTAACGATCCCACACTTAGCGTAGCAGCCAACGATAGGGTTACGTCTCCGATGGCCCACATGCGAAAACCAAGCGGTAAGATGTTCGCGAACAAGACAACCACTACGTTCGTTAACAGAAATGCTTTCGGTCGAGTCCAATCGTCGCCAAAGAACAAAACCTCAATGGACCACGCCAAGCTTCCAAACAATACGAATGGCCAAACAAAAATTGCGAGAATCCCCAGTTGCCCGAACCAGCCGACCAAGAGGGAAAGTAGCACACTACCAGACGTGGAAACCCCCAGCGAAACCAGTCCGCAGAAGTAACCGAAAATGCCGGTTACCAACAGCAAGTCTTTCAGGCCAAAGCGTAGTATCGGATCGCTATTGGGAGGTGCCATAAAGTACCACTGCCGTCTCCACTACGATCAAATCGGCAAAGACAAAGGATGCAAACGTCCATACCGCCGCCAAGGAAATCGTTTTTTCCTTTTTCTGGTGCCCTAAGAGCCACGCCACAGCCATAGCCCCCCTAAACTAAGGGCGATTACAACCGGAAGCGTTTCTTTCCCTTCCCCCAAGAACAACATGACAATCAAGATAATCACGGGCGAAGCATTCGCAATGCAAAGCCACCTAGGTATTAATTTCTGTGAAAGAACAAGTAGTACCAACCAGAATGGGCTGGCCAACAAGAGGATCGTGTAAATCACCAATGCTGCTATCCCGATCGGAGGAGGCGTTGCCTTCTCTAGAAATTCAACAAGCCTCACCCCTGCGTCAGAAGCACCGTAAGCAATCAAGCCACACAGGTAACTAACCAATCCCGTGACGAAAAATAGATCTCCAATACGAAAACGCAGCCGTTGATCTGACCGAGACTCGTCCAAGACTTGATCCCCAGTAGGGTCCGCTGTGCGGACCGAAAAACGCCCTCAACTTGGCAACACATATTCACGAATTACCAAACCACTTTGCAATTACGACCCGCACAGCGGCCCCTACGCGCTCAATAGTAGGCCATCGCATGTAGGACTCCGGCTACTTGGATCACAGATAGCTGAACGACAAACATACCGAAAAACCAAAAGTTCACCAGGAAAGACGTCTCAAGCCCCAGAAGCCACCGATGAAAGATCCACGCCGATCCTAGCGGCATCGCTCCTAGACTGAGGCAGACCATCAACGATATTTGATGATACCCATCCTTTAAAAGGATGGGCAAAACCAAAGCCACCAGCACGGCAAGGACACTGGCCAGCAGAAACAGCTTTGGCCGGAGCGTGCTTGAAAGAATTGCCGCGACGAACCAAACCGGGCTAGTCATCAAGGCGAACAGATAAACAAATAGCCCGATGATCAGAATAAAACCGATCACTGGGATAAATACCGGCGACTGCCAAAACTCTGGCGGTTGAAATTCGATAACCTTGAGAACATCGGTTCCAACGTCCGCCAAGCCCAAAGTTACGACCCCACAGAAGTAGGCAATAAGCATCATGGCCAATAACAGATCAAGCACGCCGAAGCGAAGTGGTTGCACTGGCTGTGATTCGTCCAAGACCTGGTCCCTCGTAGGGTCCGCTGTGCGGACCGCAAGACGTTATCTACTTCAGAAAGAACTTCACGAATCCTATAATAACCACGCTACAACTTCGGTCCGCAGAGCGGACCCTACGGCGTAATTTGGGGCTGCGTAGACGGCACCTATTTTTGTTCGAATTTGAACTTAAAGCGATCGTTTTCGGTGTGGGCTTCGTCGAAGATTTGACGGATCTGGGCGACTAATTCAGGGTGCTTTTCCGATACGTCATCCGATTCATCGATGTCTTCTTCGATATTGTAAAGTGCGATGTGAGCATCGGGGTTGTTGGTCATATCGTTCTGCACACCTTTCCATTGGTTCATACGAACGGCCCTTCTGCCTCCTCGCTCGAAGAACTCCCAGTACAGGTAATCGTGTTTGGGCTGCTCTCCTTCGCCGGTCAAGGTCGGCACCATGCTGATGCCGTCCAGAGTCTTCGGCACCTCGACCCCGGCCAGTTGGCACAGGGTTGGCAGAACATCCCAATGGGCACTGATCAGATCGCTGGTAGTGCCTGGCTTCACATGCCCTGGCCAACGCACGATAAAGGGAGCACGGATACCGCCATCGGTTAGGTCGCGTTTGTAACCGCGATAAGGTCCGTTGCTATCGAAGAACCCAGGATTATGCCCCCCTTCCTGATGCGCACCGTTGTCGCTGGTGAACATCACGATGGTGTTGTCGTCGAGGTTTAGTTCTTTAAGCAGGTGCATCACGCGACCAACATCTTCGTCCATCTTGGTACACATTCCGGCGAAGGCGGCAACCGGGTTGGTCACCGTGGTACCGGCGTACTTTCCTTGCTTGTTTTCAAACTCAGGGAACTTTTTGCGGAACGGTTCAGAATATTCTTCCGGCACGTGCATCGCAGCGTGGGGAATGGTGATCGGCAAGTAACAAAAGAATGGCTTGTCTTGGTTGTCGCGAATGAACTGCAGCGCGTGATCCATGATCAGATCGTGCGAGTAGGTCTTGCCGTCGAGCTCGATCTTCTTGTCGTTGTCGTACAGCCAAGTCGGATAGTACGTGTGGGCGTTGCGTTGGCAGTTGTAACCGTAGAAGACATCGAAGCCCTGATTCAGCGGATCCCCTTCCGAGCCTGGGTAGCCAAGCCCCCATTTACCGAACGCGCCGGTCACGTAGCCAGCCTTCTTTAGCAACTCGGGCAAGGTGACCGTCTCGGCCGGGATCGGCTGCTGGCCGACCGGTTTCACTTCTGCATTGCCACGGACCGGCGTATGGCCGGTATGCAAACCGGTCATCAGCACGCTGCGCGTCGGAGCACAAACCGTGCTGCCTGAGTAATGCTGCGTGAACCGCATTCCTTCCGCCGCCAGTCGGTCGATGCTGGGGGTCTCGAACTTCTGCTGGCCGTAGCAACTCAAATCGCCGATGCCCAAATCGTCGGCCAAGATATAAACGATGTTCGGCTTCTTGGTTTCTGCCTGGGCAGCCGGAACGAACATTCCCAACGTAAAGAACGCGAGCAATAAGATAGCGAAAGACTTTGTCATAGTTCGTCGGTCACCGGAAGGGGATGAAAACTGCTGATCGTTTAACTACGTGCTGGATGGGAAACTTGTTTTTGCTTCGCCCCCTCACCCTAGCCCTCTCCCCGTAGGGGCGAGGGGACAAGACGGAAGACACTCGCTGTTAGACACCCACCGATTGGCGGACGACTTCCATGGTTGCTTGCTGCCGCTGAGTGACCACGGCCTGGGCAGCGTGGACCATTTCTTGGGTAGCTTCTGGCTTGTTGATCAAGTCTAACACAGTATCCGTATATTTAGCGACTTGTTGCGGCTGGTCGATATCAAATAACCAATCTCCCAGGCCAATGTCTTTCCACATAAAACCTTTAGAAGTTTGCTCTTCAAAACGCCCCACAATTGCCGGTACGCCGTTGCCGATACACATGATCGGCGAGTGCATTTCCAATCCGAAGAAGCCCGCCGAACGGACATAGGTGCTGAGTGCCTGATCGGTCAGCCAGAAATTTTCACGCCAGACGACCTTCTGCTTAACCTCGTCGGAAAGGTGATCGTAGACGTTGTCCTTACCGACTTGCATCTGAGTCATGTCCTCGGGACAGAGAAGCACCTTATAGTCCGTCTCGGTCACCACCTTGCTGATCGCGTCGCGGAGGGGCTGGTGATCGTGGTCCTTCATTTCCTCGTTGCGGGCATGCTTCTTCTCGTCGATGGTACGCCCTTCTTTCACCAACCAATACGGTGTGTAACGCAGCCGAGGAATGCAGCACAAAAACTTGCCGGTGGCCAAGTCGTTCTGCTGCAGGTACTGCTCGGCGGCGGCATCATCTCGCAAATCACAGGCAAACGCCCCATCAGGTGCGAACTCCATGATCGGGCTCTTGATGCCAACTTGCTTTGCCTTGCCCAACGAGACGGTATCGCGAAAGAAAACAAACTGGGCCTTACTCATCAGGCTCAGCGTTTTGGCCCCTGCCCCGCCAAACGTGATGCCGTATATCCCAAACGGCTTGCCGGTGTGCTCGACGTAATCACCCGTATCGCGAGCCGCCACAAACGATGGTCCGGAACCATGCAGCAAGAAATCGCTGCTGCTAACGGCCTCTTGCAGATCGGCATTCGAGGCTTTGCCATCTTTGCCAATCGATCCCTTCACAATCTTCAGCTGGGGAAAACGCTTTTTCTCCATCGCCGAGACTTCTTCCGAGAAGTCGCCGGATGCCCACAGCGTGACATCGGCCTCCGGCACATACTTTTCCAGCAACGCCAACACCCCAGGCGTATGGGCGATGTCGCCGATGTTGACCACTTGCCAGGAAGAGCGAAGCAAGATCTGGGGACGTTTTCCGGGGGCAGCGTAAGCCTTGGCAGCAATGGCAGCGGCAACCGAAGCCTGTAGAAAGGTGCGTCGTTTCATGATGATAGATACCTATCGTAGGTGGGGCGATTCGTTACTTTGTGGAGGCGTTCAACGCGTCGATATTGGCGGACTTGTGGAGCTTGGCGATTTCTTCGTCGGATAGGGCTCGGTCAAAAACGGCCAGACCTCCAAACTTGCCTTTGGTGGCCTCTCGCAGAAACGAACCCACCGCGTATCGGGCTCCGACGGTGAAATCAGAACCGCCACCCGGTTTCGATTCGGCATGCTTGGCAGGATCGTAGGCGAAGATTCCGCGTCCGTGATAGTAAGGGTTCATCCCGCGATCCTTCCCATCGGGACCTTCTTGGGTGAAGTAACGATCGTCACGGCGATCTTTCTTCGGATCAAGCTCCCGCTCTTCCAAGGTTCCGTTGATGTAGGCCCGGATGTATTGACCGTCGTACGTGAATGCCAGAGTACACCAAGTTTCTTCTGGGACCTGCTGCTTGGTGGCGGCGTAGTCGGAACACCAAGGAAAAGCCGAGCCATCAGCACGCCGAGTAACGCCTCCTTCGCTACTAATGTGCGGCACCAATTGCTTCGACCCGCCGTAGGTTGGCATGTTCATCAACAAGGCATACTGCCGCGAGCCGGTATCGTCATCGCGTCCCTTCCCTTCGCTCCACATGCCAGCGATGGTGCGGCTTTGATTCAGATTAATAATCCGCACTACGGCAAACATGCTGACCTGGGCGTCTGGGCCGCTAATATTGAGCTTGCCAGTCTTCTCGTAAGCTAATTGCAAATACTGCTTCCCATTAAGCTCCAGACTGTAGCCTGAATAAGGTCCCCCTTCGGCGCGGGCGATTGGGCCGTTTACTTCTTCAAGCGGGTAATCGCCCCCCGGGGCAATCGACTTCCTGGCGTGGCCAGCCTGTTCGTCAAACGTCCAAAAAGCGACCAGACCTGGTGTATCGAGCACGACCTTCGCATCGCCTGTCGGTTCGGCAGCTACAGCAGCATGAACCAGAAACGTTGTTCCGAAACAACTCAGTAGCAGTGTTAGGCAGGTGAACGGTAGACGCATGGGGCGGGGTGCTCAATAAGGTGGGACAGGACAAGAATTATTCCGATGCGGTCCTGGTAAGGGGTAAGTTCCGCTTCATAAAACATTAATTGATCTCAACCCTACATGGAACCTTTTCGTTTTTTCGGGCCTCATTCCTTACGGAACCCCGAAGTTCCATTCCCGACTTCATGTATATGTGATAGCTTTCACTTTCAGCAGGCGCTGCTTTGCCGGCGCCCTCACCACCCTCTTGCTGTAACCCCATTGAGTCCCATGATTGTGATGCCTCCCGCGGCGCAGGAGCGCCTCGATCGAATCGAACAAGTCCTCGAACCTCAACGGCTTGAACTGCTCGAACACCCGGTCTACGCCAAAATTGGCGACGCTGCGGCCCTGCGTACGTTTATGCAGTATCACGTTTTTGCCGTGTGGGACTTCATGTCGCTGCTGAAGGCCCTGCAACTTCGGCTGACCTGCGTTCAGGTACCGTGGCTGCCCACCGATAACCAGCTCGGGCGCCGCTTGGTAAACGAGATCGTCCTCGGGGAAGAGAGCGACGAAGATGGCGAAGGGGGCTTTAGCAGCCACTTCGAGTTGTACCAGGCCTCAATGCAGCAGATCGGCGCCAACAGCTACCTGCTCGATCGTTTTCTACAGCGGCTCGAGCAAGGCCGCGACGTAACGGCGTCGTTGTACGAAGCCGACCTGCCTCGCTCGATTGTCCAGTTCGTGACCAACACATTCGATCTAATCGCCAGCGACAACCTGCCCGCGATCGCATCTGGCTTCACCTACGGCCGCGAAGATCTACTGCCAGGCGTGTTTCAAAAGATCGTCCAGCAAGTCAATGCGGAACTCTCTGGCTCCGCTTCGAAATTCGTTTTCTACTTAGAACGACACATCGAACTCGACGGCGAACAACACGGCCCGATGGCCCATCGGCTGCTATCGCACCTGTGCGGCGACGATGACGACAAATGGCAAGCCGCCGAAGATGCCGCCGTAAGAAGCCTAGAAGCCCGGCGACTGCTGTGGAACGGGATGCTGGAAGCGTTGGCTTAGTTGCCTTCCAGAAACAAGAAATAAAAAAACCCGGCGTACGTTTGTTAAGCATCAACGTACGTCGGGCTTACACCGCGGAAATTGCTTAACGCTCCGTGCGGCGTCCCTGTCCGACCGCAGACGATTGGAGCAACCATCTGAAAGGGCCCACTCGGCCGGACACTTGAAACATAGGTTGCTTTTTCGGCGTGGGCAAATATTTTTTCGGCTTTGCCAATTTTCTGGCGGTTGCCCCAAAGCCGGGTGACGGGTCCAATGGAAGGTGTTGATCCCCTTCCCTGCTCGCGGGCACTTGCGATGTCTTTATTTGAACAAGCCGAAACCAAGAACTTCGACCGCGCCAAACCGCTCGCGGCTCGGATGCGGCCGCGTAACCTGAACGAATTCTTCGGACAAAAACACTTCCTGGCCGAAGGCAAACTGCTATGGCGGCTGATCAAATCGAATCGGCTGACTTCGGTTTTGTTCTATGGCCCGCCTGGATGCGGCAAAACGACGCTCGCCCAGTTGCTGGCATCCGAAACGAAAAGCCGCTACCGTCAGCTGAACGCCGTCACCTCTGGTGTCAAGGAACTGCGCGAAGTCTTGCAAGAGGCACAAAGCGAGGTCGCCACCGGTGGACGCAAAACGCTGTTGTTCATCGACGAGATCCACCGCTTTAACAAGTCGCAACAAGACGCGTTGCTGCCGGACGTGGAAAATGGCATCGTAATTCTGGTCGGCGCCACCACCAGCAACCCTTTCTTTGCGGTCAACAGTGCCCTGGTCAGCCGCAGCCAGGTGTTTCAGTTTGAGCCGTTATCGGCAGAAGAAATTCGCGAAGTGCTTGATGCGGCGCTCAAAGATCCCCATCGTGGGCTCGGCAAGTTCGATGTCGTACTGCATGACGACGCCGCCGAGTTTTTAGCAGAAGTTTGCGACGGCGACGCTCGCCGCGCACTGAACGCTTTAGAAATCGGGGTTCTTTCGAGCGACGAGAAACCCATTCAATTCACCCGCGAACTAGCCGAAGAAACCATTCAGCGCAAAGCCGTGCAGTACGACCGCGATGGCGATACGCACTACGACACGGCCAGTGCCCTGATTAAGAGCATCCGGGGCAGCGATGTCGATGCTTCGATCTACTGGCTGGCCAAGATGCTGGAAGGGGGCGAAGACATTCGTTTCATCACGCGGCGGTTGATTATCTCGGCCAGCGAAGACATCGGCAACGCCGACCCACACGCCCTGACAATCGCCGTTTCCGCGATGCAAGCCTGCGAGATGATCGGTCTGCCGGAATGCCAACTCACCCTTTCGCAAACGGTTGCTTACCTGGCCTGTGCCCCGAAAAGCAACGCCGCCACGGTCGCCATTGGCGAGGCCAGGGCTGATATTCGCGAAGGTCGTGTTCAACCGGTTCCCACCCACCTGCGCGATGCCCACTATGGCGGGGCGAAAGAACTTGGCCACGGCGAAGGCTACCAATACGCCCACAACTCCCCCGACGGCATCGCCGCCCAAAGCTACCTTGGCATCGACCGAGAATACTACCGCCCTGTCCCCCGTGGCTTCGAGGCGACGCTACAAAAACGAGTGGAAGTCTATCGCAAACGGCTTCGGGGCGAAGAGGAATGATTCGCTAAGAAAGAGGGGGAAGCAGCCGATACGCCGCCAAAAACCTCAGCCTGGGCGCCCCTCGGCAACCTCTATGCCGATTCCCTTCCCCCTGGATGACGGAGGGGAAACAAGCGGGGCAGCTAGCACCGCACGAAACCGGCCTTTGTTCGCAATCGGCGTTTGGTTACTATCTGAGAACGTTTGCCGACTTAGGCAGACGGTTGAGGGATGCACGTCATCAGAACGATTACGGCAATCATGCCCAGCAGGCCCAAGACAACCCATGGCAACGATTTCCCTGCCCAGGGACTTGTGCTGTGGATAATCGCATGGCCACAGACTGGGCAGACATCGATATCGTCGAAGATTTCCGCTCCGCACTCGGGGCATTCGATTGTATCTTCCTGGTCTTCGGCCAGGTAGTCTTCGGTCCAGTCTTCGTCGTCGTATTCGTCGCTGTCGTGCATGACCTTCAGGATGGGTTAAATAACGTCAGAGCACACCTCGGCATCATCAAGTATCGGCAGAATGGATTGCCGTGGATGAGCCGAAATCGTCAGGGAGGACGAAGGTGGAAACGATCAAAACCGCTTGCATGGTCATTGTGTTGATGGCCATTGGTTACGGCGTCTACACCGTTTTGAATCAGCCGGAAGAAGTTCCGCCCGAAGTTGCCAGCGCTGCCAGTAACATGGAGTTGTCGCTGCCTGAGTTTCCGCAAGTCGGTATGCCAGGCGATTCCGCCAATTCCTTGGGCACCCCATCTTCCGGCCCACCACCTTTCAACGCAAATTCTCTCAGCGCGTCCCCCAGCTTTGCTAGCGCTCAATCAACCGCACCGCAGCTTGGCCAGCCTAACGATTCGGCTCTGCCTTCTGCACACACGGCTCCCCCTCTTGCTGGCGACCATTCCGCCGAGCAGGAAGCAACACCTTACGTACCTCAATTCGCTGGCGCCAGCGATCTGCCACCGCTTGGCAACACGGCAACAGCCAACCCTGCTGGGCTGGCTCCTTCGGGCGAAGCGCATATCCCTTCGTCCCCGGATGCTACTCACACGCAATTGGCCTCGGTTTATTCGCATGGCAGTAGCCTGGGCGGAATGAACCGCAACATGCCCGAGATGCCAGGGCACTCGATGGCAGCCAGTTCGCCTCCGCCGGGAGATTTCCAAACCGATTGGGATGAAGCGGAAGTCTATTTAAATCAAAATGATTTGGTCGAAGCGTGTCGCCGACTAACACCGTGGCGCAATCGCCCTGAGTTAACACCAGCTCAGAAAGACGAACTGAATTTGCTGCTGAACCAGCTTGGCGGGACAATCGCCTACTCGACGCGGCACCTGCTGGAAGAGCCATACACCGTCGGCAGCGGCGAGACGCTCGAAAGCATCGCCAAGCAGTACGACGTTCCGCCGCTGTTACTGCAACGCATTAACGGCCTCAGCGATCCCAACCAATTGACGCCTGGGCAGAAGCTGAAAGTCTTGCAAGGTCCGTTCTCGGCCAAGATCGACATGACTCATAACGAATTGTCGCTGGAAGTCGACGGCTGCTACGCCGGTCGATTCCCCATCACCATCGAGAACGGCGCCGTCATTCCGACAGGCGAGCATGAAGTGCTGCGTAAGGAAGCCAGTCCGCAGTTTTTCGATCAAACCAGCCAACGCGTGCTGTCCGCAGGCGACCCTGCGAATCCGTACGGTAGCCACGCAATTCACTTGGACGGAGGCGTCGTTTTGCACGGCACCGGCGGCCCAGGCGGCTCGATCAGCGTGAGTACGGCTGACTCCGAGTACCTCTACGAAATCCTCTCGGTCGGCTCGAAAGTGACCGTACTGCGTTAACATTCGATGAATCCGAAATGCCCACGCCTTCGCTGCCTACCCACTGCGACGTGGGCCAATTCTTTCCGATAACGCGACAAACTCTTGGCCATGTCGCGTCGCATCAGGCGTTTGCCTGAACTCTTTCCCGTCGGCTCCGTACCGAGCCACAGGCCCCCTCTTGTTTGACAGGCCACCCCCCAACCGATAGCCTACCGCAAGCGAGGTAGTGCCCAAAGCAACTTCACACAACGAGCCCACCATGGACGAGTCGGTTAAGGATTCTGGAAAGAAGAAGCGAAGCTGGCGGTTTCGCTGGTCGCTGCGAGTTTTTTTTGTCTTCATTGGCCTCGTTGCGGTTGGCCTGGGCTTGCTCGGCTATAAGATGCGGGTGGGATATCTCCATGACAATGTGGCTGACAATATTGTGGAGCTTGGTGGACGTGTTGCCTGGAAACTGACTCGCACTGTCTGGATTATGCCCCATTCATCTCAAACCCCGGGCGGAGGACAAATATTCTATTTCGGCGTAGCAACACGAAAGATCAAGGCAGGCCCTGACTGGATGCAATCACTCGGAGTAGAGCCTGCGTTTCAGCGGATTGAATGCGCCTATTTCCATGAAAAGTCGCCTGAAAAGCTGACCCGGTTTCTGTTGGAGATCGAACGACTGGACCGCATAGAAGGAGTTCATCTCTCCAATACTCCAATCCAAGAAGAGCAACTCGAACATCTACTTGCTCAAGTTGAAATGAACGGCCTCGGCATCGGAGAAACAACCATTGGTAATCGACGGCTACCTTTCCTGAAGGACACGAAGCTGAGCTTTCTCTTCGTTCCAAACACGCCATTTTCCGATGAACTCCTCGACGATCTACCGGATACCCTCACCCATCTTGATGCGACCAGCACCAAGATCACCGACGATGGTCTGCCCAAGCTAGTTCGCTTGAAGAATCTAGTAAGCCTAAAGCTTGCCCTTACGCCAACGAGCGAAGTGGCGATCGATGCTTTGCGACAGAAAATGCCTTGGTGCACGATCGAGTGGGATCCCTTGGAGCAACCATGAACAGCAATTCAGATACGCTACTTCATTCAAGCGAGAAGCCGCTCAGCCAAGAGATTCCCCCTAGGCGAAGCTGGCGGTTTCGCTGGTCGTTGCGGGTTCTATTTGTCTTCGTTGGCCTCGTTGCGATTGGCTTAGCTTGGGTCAGCTATCAGATGCGGATGGGGCATCTTCACGAAGAGGTCTCAGAAAAGTTAGCCGAACTTGGGGGACATGCCTCGTGGAAGCTGACCCAGCGTCAGTCCGTTCCCATCCTAGCGTCACCAGCGGCGACCATAACAACGCCGCCTGGAGCCAATGTCCAAGTGGCCTACGTCGATGTCAAACAAGCCCCTGAATGGATGGTCGCAATCGGTGCGGAACCGCTCTTTCAGCGCATTAAAAACGCCTATTTTCGAAAGAGCTCACGAGGAGAATATGACGATTTCCTCCGGGAACTTGAACGCTTGGACGATATCGAGGGGATCTCGCTAGATGGCATCGCGGTTTCAGAAGACCAACTAGAGCATCTGTTTCAGCGATTTAATCTAGAAACGCTTGCCGTTTTCGATTCCACTATCGGTCGTCGTCCGATGCCATTCTTACGAGATAGCCAACTGAAGTGGCTCGGTTTTTCTCGCACTCATCTTTCGGATGTAGTCCTCGACGACTTACCTGATTCGCTGGAATATTTGGATGCCACACGCACTCGTATTACTGACGATGGGCTGAAGAAGCTGGTGCGGCTAGAGAACCTGAAAGAGCTGACGCTACGACGAACTCCCACGAGCAAAGCGGCCATTGAAGACTTGAAAAAGAAAATGCCGTGGTGCCAGATTTGGTGGGCTCCGCTATAATCCCTCAGGAACTGCCACCATGGAATCGGCTCAACAAGATCAGGCCCAGCCGGTCAAACGAAACTGGCGGCTACGTTGGTCGCTTCGTTTCTTAATCGCGGGGATGACCTTGGCGTGCATTCTGTTTGCCTGGCTGGGCAGCATTTGGCACATGGGGCAAGTTCACGACGAAGTTGGCAAGCGGATTGAATCGTTGTCTCCACACAGCTTTTTTTCTTCTCGAATTCAATGGCAGCTTTCCGAGGCCAAGAACATCAGCACCACCCCGGGCAGTGGAGTCTACTTAATTACGGAAGTCAAACAGACGCCGCAATGGATGCAAGAGAGCGGAACGGAACTATTCTGGCAACGAATTAAATCGATCTCGCTGCATGACAATTTGAATCGAGAGCAGATCGAAACTGCGGTCAAAGAAATCACTCGGCTCGATCAGATCGAGAAACTCACCATACACATTCCTAATTTTTCGGAGCGCGACCTCGCCCGCATCTTGGCCGCAGTTCAAATAGACAAACTGGACCTTGAGCGTACCCATCTTAGCCCAGCCTCCCTCCCCTGGCTGCGAAACGCCAAATTAACCGATCTAAACCTATCATTTACTCAATTCGCGAACACAGCAGTTGACGACCTGCCAGACTCGCTAGAGCGACTTAATCTGATGGGAACGCAAATCGACGACGAAGGCGCGGCGAAGCTCGTTCGGCTGGAGAAGCTGTTCTACCTGAACCTGCGGCAAACGTCCGTCAGCCGCGAGGTGATCAAGCAATTGGATGATAACCTGTCAGGCTGCTTGATTGACTGGGGAGAATAGTCGAGTCTGGTGCAATTCGCCTGCTCGACCTAAACCGTCTCGACACAACCTTCCGCCAGGCGGACGATGGCGTCGGCTTCGTCGGCGATGCTTTGGTCGTGCGTGACCATCACGATGGTCAAGCCTTGTTCTTCGTTCAGCTTACGGAGGATGCCAAGCACTTCTCGGCCCGTTTGTCGGTCGAGGTTGCCGGTTGGTTCGTCGGCCAGCAAGACCTTCGGGTTGCTGATCAGGGCCCGGGCGATGGCCGTTCGCTGCATTTCACCGCCAGACAGTTCGCGCGGCTTGTGCGTTAAACGATGCCCGAGGCCAACCAGATCAAGCACTTCCTTGGCCCGTTCACGCAGTTGCTTGCGGACGGCCCAATATTTGAAAAATCCGTGCGAGATCATCGCCGGAGTGAGCACGTTCTCCAGCGTCGTCAGCTCTGGCAGCAAGTGATAGAACTGAAAGATCAAACCGAACTGGCCGTTGCGCAATCGGTCGCGTTGGCGAATCGGCAAGTTGTCGGTTCGCTTGTCCTCGAAGTAAATTTCGCCTTGATCAGGAACATCGAGTGTGCCTAGCAGATGCAGCAGCGTGCTTTTGCCAGAACCGCTCTGCCCGATGATCGACGTGACGCGTCCTTCGTTGGCGACAAAATCGACCCCTCGCAACACCGGGACAACATGCTGCCCCTTGCGGTAACTTTTATAAAGCCCCGTAGTCTTGAGGATCGGACGGTCAACTTCGATAGGCGTATCAAAGCGATCGGTATTGATGTGCGGTGCCGGCTTCGAGGGGGTGGGTTGTGGTGGCACGCTTGTGGTGGGGATGGAGGTACTGAGATAGCTATCGCTCATCATATTACTCATAACGTAGGGCCTCCACTGGATGCAGCCGCGCGGCGCGAATCGCTGGCAGCACACTGGCCAACACAGCAATCAACATCGCCCCGGTCACCACCATGACAATCGCCATCGGTTCGATAATTGTGGGGATTTCTTGAAAGTAGTAAATCGTCGGATCAAACACTTCGCGTCCGGTGATGATCTCGATCAGCTTGGCAATGTGGTTGATATTCCACACAAAGAGCAGCCCCAGAATGCAGCCCACGCCAGAGCCCACGATGCCTAGCGACAAACCGTAACCGAGGAAGATACTCATGATCCCGCCACCACTCGCACCGAGCGATTTGAGGATGCCGATGTCCTTCGTCTTTTCGACCACGATCATGTAGAACGTCGCCAAGATGCCGAAGCCTGCCACGCCAATGATCAGGAACAGCAGGATATTTAGGATCGTCTTTTCCATTTGCACGGCAGCCAACAAAGGGCCTTGCATGTCTTTCCACGATTGAATGCGGAAAGGAAACTGCTGCGGCGGGAAAGCGGCTCGCAAGCGGTTAGTGACTTCCGTCAAGTTTGCCCCTGGCTTCAAACGAATTTGAATCGTCGAGATGGCATTGCCCAGTTCCGGATGGGTCATGTAACGCAGCGATTGCAAGCGGCTGAGCGGCACGAACGCGAAGCCAGCATCGTATTCGTTCATCTTGCTTTCGTAAAAGTCGACCACGGTAAACGTTTCGCTCACCGCTTGCGGTGGGCTCTCGGCAGAAGGAAACGTCAGCCGCACATCGTCGCCAGGCACCGCGAGGAAATAATCTTTGACTTCCCCTTCGGCATTGCGTTGACGAATGCTGGCCACGGCCATTCCCAGAATGATGCCAGGCGACTGATGCTTCATCGGATCGAAGGTATTCTCTTGGGAAAACTGATGCCGTTGGTTGAACGGGTCTCCGTCGGTTTCGGCTGCCCCGCCTGCGACAGGCTCGTTCTGCGCCATTCGCTCGGCTAGTTCCGCCGGTGGAGGACCAGGCAGCGGCGGAGCATCCGGCTCGTCCGAAAACTTGGGCACGATCGGCTCGCTAGACTGATCCTGTAGCGGGCTAGGCATGGCGGCAAATTGCGAAGGATCGCTTTGCGACTTGCCAGGCATTCGGCCTGTTTGATGCAAGATCTCGAACCGGTTCATCTCTTCTTCGAGTGCTTTTTGATAAGCAATTTTGCTCCTACGATGAGCCCAGCCAGCTTCGACAAGGGGCGAGCCTTCCGGGCCTTCGTAGCCGCCGTCTTTCAGGTTGAAGTTGACCTGGGCCCGATTGCTGGGGTGCTTCAAATACTTCGAGAAATCGCTGACGTTGTTGTAGGTTTCGTCGTCGATGCCGATTACCGTCACTTGGCGGGGAAGCCATTCGTTGCGATGGTATATATCCAGCATCGCCGGAACATGAACCGTAACGGTCATGTTTTCGATATCATCACCGGCGACTTGCCTCACTTCGTCCATGTGCCGTTGCCACTGGTAGAAACCATCCAGGCTATGGCTTTCCATGACGATGTCCGAGAGGATGCCGTGTAGACGGACGTGCATCTCGTGCGAGAAGCCGGACATCACCGAATTGACAACCACCATGGTCGCCACACCTAGCGTCACACTGATGATCGACGCTAGGGCGATATAGCGTGTCCGGAGATAACGCAGACAGAGCATCAACTTGTACATTGCCAATCCTTCGGCAAAGCGGCACTCTCTCTGGCCCCCCGCCTCCGCTCGCGGGGCAGGCTACATTTCAGGGGGGGATCAGGGGGATTCAGCGACCATTCTAGGTCGCTTCGTGCCGCAACAGCGGGAACAAAATCACTTCGCGAATTGTCGAGCTGTTAGTTAGTAACATGACTAGGCGGTCGATGCCAATACCAAGTCCGCCAGCTGGAGGCATTCCGTTGCGCAGGGCCCGCACAAAATCGGTGTCCATGCGTGCCATCGAGTCCTCTTCGGCCATCCCCTCAAGTTGTGTGCGGAACAGCTTTTCCTGCAGATCGGGGTCGTTTAGCTCGGTGTAGGCGTTGGCTAGTTCCATGCCGTGAATGAACAGTTCAAAGCGTTCCGCAATTTCTGGCTGATCGCTCTTCCGCTTGGTCAGCGGGCAGATGCTAGCAGGGTAGTCGATCACAAAGACCGGCCCAACCAGCTTGTCCTCAACCGTTTCCTCAAAGATCTCGTTGCGGAGCACATCAGGATGCTTCCCTTCGGTAGCAAGCCCCAGCTTCTTAGCACATGCGATCACTTCGGCATCATTAGCCGGATCGATGCCAGCATGTTCGGCGAGCAGATCGCGATAGCAGCAACGCTGGAATGGCGGCGTGAAGTCGATTTCCTTGTCGCCAAAAGGAACCTTATACCCAGAACCGATTGCGTCTAAGGCGTTGACAATGATGTTCTGCGTCAGGTCCATCATCGTTTCGTAGTTGCCAAAAGCCTGATAGACCTCCAGCATGGTGAACTCTGGATTGTGACGGGGGCTAATCCCTTCGTTGCGATAAACGCGTCCCAGCTCGAAGACACGTTCCATACCACCGACCAAAAGCCGCTTCAGGTGCAGTTCTAAGGCAATCCGCATCACCAGCGGCATGCCCAACGCATTGTGGAAAGTCTCGAACGGGCGAGCGGCGGCACCACCGGCGATCGTATGCAGCGTAGGGCCTTCAATTTCGTAGTACCCTTCGCCCACCAACGTTTCGCGGATCGAGCGAACGATTTGGGTACGCTGCACGAAACGCTCCAACACCCCTTCGCCGTAGGCCAGATCGACGTAACGCATCCGTTGACGCAGTTCTGGATCGGTGATCCCCTTATGCTTTTCCGGAGGAGCTTCCAAGGTTTTCGTCAGGAAATGGAGTTCTTCCACGAAGATCGTGAGCTCGCCCGTTTTCGTTTTCTTCAGTTCGCCGTCGACACCGATGATGTCACCCAGATCCAAACACTGAGCGATCTCCCAGTTCCGTTCGCCGACCTGAGCTTGGCCGAGGAACAATTGAATGGTGCCGGTGCGATCCACCAGATTGATGAAGATCAACTTACCAGTAGGTCGCATCAGCACGATTCGACCAGCCACGCGGACCTTGGGACCGCTGAAGGTGGTTTGCTCGCGGCCCCCTTCGCTGGTCGACTTCTGTTCGGTGATCTCTCCTTCCAGGGCGCGCACATCGGCGATCGCCTGTTGGTTGTCGAAGCGATGCCCCCACGGATCGATCCCCATTTGGACAAGCTTGTCCATCTTCTGGCGACGAGCCGCTTCAATCGCATGCACGGCAGCGTTTTGATCTTCGATCCAGGGACGGCTTTCATCCGAAAGCATCTTCGTTAGGTTTTCTGCCAACACGTCGGCGAACTTATCGTTCTCGCCAAACAAGCAAACGTTGCCTGGCTTGAGCCCCGCAGGCAAACGCAGCAAATCGTGGACTTCACCGGCGATCTGCTCGCGTTCTAAATCTTGCTGCCGCATTACAAACCAGATGGCCTGGTGAAATTTGTTCTGCTGGGCACTTTCCACCACCAAGTCGAGTTGGTGTTGAGCTTTATCGACGGTGTAAGGATTGAGCGAAGTCTCGTCGTCCGTACACAAACCGATCGTCAGCGCCAGCGTATCCTTGCTTTTGGCCAATAGTTCTTCAGCCGGAACTGCGCCAGGATGTCCCTTGTCGTCAGTATCGAAGCAATGGTCGATGATCTCGAAGGTGACGCCAAATTCCGGCTTGGCGGTCTTCTTGTTGAACTCTTTGAAGAACTTCCGCACATCGCGACACTGGCTCACGGTGTCGTTCGACCAAAGGAGGAAGACTTGATACTTTGACGGTCGATTGGTTGGCTTGGCGGACATAGCCCCTTCCGAAGTTCGTGTCGCAGAATGCGGGACGATCCTGGGGCCAGCTTCGGTACGCAATTACCGTAAAAAGAATGTAACCCCAGTTACCGCAAGATTTTACTGGGGTTACCCCATGGGTCAATCGGTGGTGGGCTTCGCCCAGCGATTAGCGAGAGGCAACTCGCGTATTGCTAGGCTTGTATTCAAACGATTGCAACACGCCCATGTGCAGACAAAGATGCTCACAAACCAACGCATTTTTGTCCTCGTTGCAACGCACGATCTCTAGCACCGGGGGATCCGAGTGCTGCATGAATCCCACGTTCAGCAACTTGTCTTTTCGGTCGGCATTCCACGACGAAGTGACATGGTAGTTTTCATCGGTGACCAACACCCGACAGGCCAATTTATCTTTGCCAGTAGGAGACTCGAAAACAAACAGCCGGTGCTTTACTCCGATCTGGTCTTCGTAGTCGATCTGCGAGACCAACTTGTCTCGCTGCAATGGATTCATCGTCGGGAAAGATTCTAAAGTCAGGAAGTTCAGGTAGCACGCTTTCTTGTAAGCCGATTCGCCAAAGGCAACTCCCAGGACGCCAGCCATAATGACGAAGGTTAGTACCGTCTTGCCAATCTGAGCAGTTGAGAATTTTCTCATCCGCGATACTCCTCTGTTCCGGTAGGTCGTTTCAGGTAGGTGGGTTGAGCACTGGTTGTTCAGGCCGATACTCAGCTCTTCTCGATGTTAATTTAATCTTCACTAAACAGTGATTCACAACTCCCTGTGAACGATATTCCTCCATTGCGTTTGTTTCCGCAATCCTTTTTCGAAGGTCTATTTTTGACCACCTGGCTTAGGCAAGAATGCCCTCCATCAATCGCGAAGTGGGGAAGAGAGCTTGCCTTATTAGGTGATATACCTTGAAAAATTTATTGGCTCTATTTTTCCCTAGAGGCTGCTAGCAGAATGCGGCGTTCCACAGCATGGTTTATCTAATCAGCATGATGGCAAGAATCAAAAAAGGCGACTCGGGCCGGCGGGGGCAAACGTCGGGGGAAACGGGCCAACCAGAGTCGCCAAATGTGAAACAGCCATCGAACCACGAGGCTCTGCCTCAGTTCGTTAGCTACCTATATCTTCGCTAAGAAAGCATCGTCGTCTATGTGGCAAGCCGTTAAGATAGAGACTTTAGGGAGATTTACTCACCAAGAAACGGCTCAATACTGCCCAACCAGGGGGCACGCAGGTTCGCAGGTTGAGCTTTTGCTACCTGAACGCCCATCTGCCATTGCGTAAGAACTTACCGATTCTCGCACGCGAGCCGTTAACCGGCAGGCGCACGGTCAGGAACCTGCATGTGCGTGCGGCGATAGCGATCGAACACGACCCACAACATCAACACAATCCCGCCCAAAAAGCCGCCTGTGTAACTGGCGTTATGAATCCAAAGATCGGTCAGAAAAGCAACGTGCTTCTCTGGCGGTACTTTTTCGGCCATCTTTCCCATCAGTCGCACTTGTCCGTTGGCGGCCAATAGATACCCCACAACTCCGGCTCCGATTGCTAAACACCCGCTGGTAAACATCAGCACCATCAGCGGCTTAAGCAAGTCCTTAGCCGATTTCTTGACCATCGAGCCGGTCTGGCAAACAAACGCTAACGGTATCCCCAGCATCACCCCAACCCACCACGTTGCCAGAAAGCCCCAGGCCAGACCAAGCAGCGCAGGATTCTCGGTTCCGCCCAAGATTGGCATGTGGCCAATGGTGAAGTACTCAACGCAAAGGCGGGCCGTTATTTGATCATGGATCACCCCATAGGCGACGCTGGCCAGGATCGCTAAACCAATTATCAAGACGGCTTGCTTCATAAGTCACCTAGCAGACTATTGATTTTCTACTTCGTGAGCGAGTGATTGAGATTGGGGCGTTGGCAACGCGTAAATCAGCCAGCATATCCACGAGATGCGTCGAGCAATCGGCTGCCAGGAAATAAGAAAGGCCGATTGCCTCCGTCTTCCCTAGACTGGGAATTCGTCGCGCATCGGCCCTTGTTGGTTATTTTTACGTTGGGATCACGCGTTTAACACGCATCCGCTCCGTTATTCGGCAGGCACGAATTCGTAAATCGAACCGTACTCGCCAAAGATCGCGCTCATCAGCACTTCGCCATCTTCCGTTTCACCAAAGCAAACGACCGGTGGGTTAGATGGCTCTTCGATACGATAGTTCTGGCCTGCTTTGCCGGTTTCGTAATCGTAGTCGAGCGCCCAGATCTTGCCAGAGACGTAATCCG
The DNA here is from genome assembly GCF_003335505.1 of Bremerella cremea. Taxonomy (NCBI): domain Bacteria; kingdom Pseudomonadati; phylum Planctomycetota; class Planctomycetia; order Pirellulales; family Pirellulaceae; genus Bremerella; species Bremerella cremea. Next base: position 385,935 of record NZ_QPEX01000011.1, on the reverse strand, counting down.
CATACAGGAACTTCCCTTCAAGCTCTGGCACCTTCTTACCACGATAGACATAGCCGCTGGTGATCGACTTTCCGACGTTGTGATGGTACTCGAAAACCGGATCGATGTACTTCGCATCTGGCTTGGCGTTCTGATCCGAGAACGGATGCAATCCTTCTCGCACGTTCCAGCCGTAGTTGCCACCGTTCTTGATGATGTCGATCTCTTCCCAGATGTTTTGCCCGACATCGCCAACCCAACAAGCACCCGTCTTGCGGTCAAAGGTTAAACGCCAGACGTTTCGCAAGCCGTAAGCGTAAATTTCAGGCTTGGCCCCTTCAGTATCGACAAAAGGATTGTCCGCCGGAATAGCGTAGTTCTTGCCATCTTCTTTCTTGTCGACATCAATTCGCAAGATCGATCCCAACCAGGTTTCCAGGTTCTGACCATTGCCTTGCGGATCGTTTGCAGATCCCCCATCACCGAGGGCAATGTACAGATATCCATCGGGCCCAAATTCAATGCTGCCGCCGTTGTGGTTCCAGAACGGCTGCTCTAAGGTCAGCAAGACTTCTTCCGAGTTTGGATCTCCCTTGCTGGGATCATCCTTCATCGTTTTGAAACGAGAAACGCGAGAGACGAGCCCTTTCTTAATGGTGTAGTAGACGAAGAACTCGCCGTTCTCTTTGAACTTGGGATGGAACGCCAGCCCCAGCAAACCTTCTTCATTTTGACTTGGATTGAAACGGACTTCGTTCTCAATGTCGAGAAAGACATCTGCCTCTTCCACGTCGGGATCGTTAGGCACGGCCAGGATCACACCTTGCTGTTCGGCAAAGAAAATTCGGCCAGAACCATCCCCTGCGTTGGTGATGGTCACCGGGCGACGAATCCGCAGGTTGGTAAACGCCTTCTTCGCTTTGACCGGCAGCACTGGGTCGTTGGGGACCGGAGGCCCTTCAACAGGTTTCTGAGCCAAGACTGGCCCAATCATTCCGCAAGTCAGCAGGGCCACACACAACAAACGTGACAATCGATTCATATTCGAGATGCTCTATCAGAAGGTTGGGGAGATGCACGGGATAGGTATTCCAAAAAACGCCCGGTCTATTCTAGCTGGCCTGCTCAGTCGATTCCATCTGCGGCTGAAATTGCCACAAGCAGGCAATCCCCTACCTCGCCGAGAGATCTCCAGCCAGTCGGACCGCATGAATCATACTCGAGACCTTTGCTTTGCCCTGCCACGCAATATCGAACGCGGTGCCGTGATCGACCGAGGTCCGTACAATTGGCAAGCCAAGCGTGGTGTTTACGGCGATATCAAATGCCAGGGCTTTTAAGGGAATATGCCCCTGATCGTGATACATACAGACCACGCAGTCGTACAATGGGCGTCGTTCGGCCAGAAATGCCGTATCTGGCGGCACTGGGCCGTCGATCTGGATTCCCTTATCGCGGGCAATTTGCACCGCCGGCATGATGATTCGCTCTTCTTCCCGGTCGCCGAACAAACCATGTTCGCCGGCATGTGGATTCAAGCCGCAAACCAACAGCCTCGGCTCGCGATGGCGAATCTTCCGCATCGCATCCACCGTTAAGTCGATAACTTCACCAATGCGTTCTATCGTTAGCAGCTCCGGCACATCACGATACCCAACGTGCGTGGTCACAAAGCTGCAAGTCAGCAGATCGCTGGTCAGCATCATGCAGCCAGAGTCACGGCCACAGCGTTCGATGAAAATTTCGGTATGCCCCGGGTAAAAATGCTGGGCCGCATGCAGTGCCTCTTTGTTGATCGGCCCCGTGGTGATGCCGTCGACCTTGCCCGCCAAGGCCGCATCGATAGCCCGCATGATGTACTGGTACGAAGCCTCTCCCCCTTCAGCCGAAACCTTGCCTGGCACAAACGTTTCGCTCTCGATGGTTCCGAAATCAACCACCGTCGCCTCGGCCATGCCCCTAAAGTCGAGAGATTCAGCGAAAGGAACCACAACCTTAGGTTCGGGAAAACCGCACTGCTTGGCCACGCGGCTCAAAATGGCGGCATCGCCGAACACAATCGGCACAGCCGGGGCGTACTGCTTCGGATCGCTGAGCAATTGCAAACAAACTTCGGGACCGACGCCGCCAGGGTCTCCCATGGTGATAATAATTCGAGGTTGCGACACGCGAGAAACTTTCCAGAAGGTAGCAAGTGAAGACCAGCTTCATTATTGTAACTGCCAGCCGATTTCCGCCGAGGTGGGCGAACCCTCCGCTGGCAAGTTGCGTCATGACACGCAGAATACCTTCTCGCCCCTGTTGCCCAGGAACCCCTGATGCCATCCACGTTGTTTCAAGTCGACGCGTTCTCTTTGCAACCGTTTGCAGGCAATCCGGCCGCCGTTTGCCTATTAGAGCAGCCAGCAGATGAAAAATGGATGCAACAAGTAGCCGCCGAAATGAATCTTGCCGAAACGGCGTTTGTATGCCCTGAAGGAGATTCGCTGCGGCTGCGTTGGTTCACTCCCCTAGTTGAAGTCGACCTGTGCGGGCACGCGACCCTGTCGGCGGCTCATATTTTGTGGCAAGTTGGCCGCTTCACCTCTGACCAGACGATTGCCTTCGAAACGCTTAGTGGCACGCTAACCGCCGCACGGGTGGCCGACAAAATCGAACTCGACTTTCCCATCTCTCCGGCGGTTCAACAACCGCCAGAAGCAGGCCTGCTGGAAGCATTGGGCATCTCGGATGCCACCTTCTGCGGCAAGAACGGGCGAGATTGGCTGATTGAAATACCTTCTGCCGCAAGCTTGCGTCGACTGTCGCCTAATCATGCTGCCCTGATGACCTACGCAGTTCGTGGGGTGATGGTGACTTCCCCTAGCGACGATGCCCGCTATGACTTTCTTTCGCGTTTCTTCGCGCCAGCATGCGGCGTACCTGAAGACCCAGTGACCGGTTCTGCGCATTGTGTGCTGGGCGAATATTGGAGCAAGCGGCTTGGCAAGACAACGCTGAGTGCCTATCAAGCATCTCCGCGCGGGGGTGAAGTAGAAGTTGAGGTTCGAAACAATCGTGCCCTCTTACGAGGGCACGCTGTAACAGTTGCTCAAATCGAACTCCTCTGCTAATCGCCCACGTGATAATCGCGATCGTGGACGAGACCTACCTTGGCCAGCAGCGTGTACATACCGGCATCGATGACCGAGGGTTCGGAATCGAGGCATGAGACACGCGACTGACATTGAGTCAGCAAAGGGTAACCGACCAGTGAAGCGAGTACCGCAATTCCCAAGCCTTCCATTGCGACAGCTCGGAATAAACCTGCCACGAGGCTTAAGCCAGATCGTTTACGGCGGCGAGTTGCTTGTCGTTTCTTGGTCACGAGATTACCCTCCATGTGAAATCGAACTTCATCGCCAGGACCGAAGTTGCTCTCCGTCGTGAACCTCGCCTGGGGATGGTTTCTGATACGAGGCATTGAGAAAGGTGGTTCGTAAAAACTTTGGAATCGGCTTGCCGCCAGTGATAGCACCAAGTGTCTGCCAACAAATCGTGGCACATTAGGGTGCGTTGATGTTATCCTTGGGACTTCTTCAACCTCATCCCTTGGCCATCAACCATTCATGACGCGCATCCCCTCTCTTCCTGAACCCAAACGCCCCCAGCGCGAAAGCTGGGGGATGGAACTGGCCATTGCACTTTCCGCCTTGGCGACCTTGGGGGTGTTGATGGTGGTCGGGGTGTGGCTGTTGAACTGGGCCTCGAAACCTGTTTTGCCGCAGCTTCCTGAGGGCGACCAAGACCCCATCGTCAGCAAGTTTCGCCATGTCGGTTTCGAGATAGGCCGTAATGCGGAAAACGAAATCCAGGTCATCACCACTCCCAATCCTCTATTGGTGACTGACAAAGACCTGGCCCTGGTGACCGGCCTGCCGAATTTGACTGTCCTGGACCTGCGCGGCACCCAGATCACCGACGACGCCTTAGCTCACCTGACCGGTTTGCCCAAGATCGAACAGCTTTACGTTGGGGGCTCGGTGGTTACTGATACCGAGCCAACGCTTTTCCATGCCCGCTTCACCGACGATGCCATCAAGCCGTTAGTGGAACTCTCGACGCTGAAAGTGCTCAGCCTGGCCAAAACCGACCTTGGCGACAAAGCGATCCAGCAGCTTCCGCAACTTGCCAATCTTGAGGTTCTTTTCCTGCTGGGAACCAACGTCAGCGACGACAGCCTAGATGCGTTGGCCCAGATGACATCGCTGAAAGAACTCTATCTGCAAGAGACCAAGATCACACCAGAGGGGCTGAAAAAGCTGCGTACCGCGCTGCCCGAAACGAAGATCCTCCCCCACGCGGACGCTCCTACCGAGCCGTCTGCAGCCCCGGAATGATTGTCGACCGGCCCCCTCCGCCAATTTCCGTCGATGCGTTACCATGGTCATCCAGATAGCGAATCACCCGCAGTTGAGGAACCAGGAATATGCAGTACGACAAACAGCGTCTAATCGAGATCGTGCGAGAAAAGGGTTTGAAATTTGGCGATTTCACGCTCGCTTCCGGCAAGAAGGCTTCCTATTACCTCGACTGCCGCAAGGTAACTCTTTCCAGCGAAGGAGCCCTCCAGGTTGGCCTGGGTATCTTAGAAATGTTGGGAGACAGCCTGCCCGACGCGGTCGGCGGGATGGCGATCGGCGCCGATCCGATCTCAGCTTCGGTGATCACCATGGCAGCCGTTCAAGGTAAATCGCTGGCTGGGTTTATCGTTCGCAAGGAAGCCAAAGCCCACGGCACCGGGCAAGATGTCGAAGGCCCCGTGGTGGCTGGCAACTCTTGCGTGATCGTGGAAGACGTCGTCACGACCGGCGGAAGCTCGCTCAAGGCGATCGAAAAGGTAGAAGCCGCCGGCTTGAAAGTCCTGGGCGTGATCGCGATTGTCGATCGCATGGAAGGTGGCAAAAAAGCCTTCGCCGATGCCGGCTACGAGCTACGCACCTTGCTGACGATCGAAGACTTCGGCATCACTCCACCGCAATAAAGATGTCGACCCGGTTCGGGCTGGCTTCGTCGTAAATTTCGAAGTCAGCCTCGTACGTCCGAGTATGGCTGGTGCTTTCCGCGAAGTAGTTCCAGATTTTCTCCCAGGTCTGGGGAACCACAGCAGGCATCTCCCCTTCTCCGGTGAAGTGCAGATAGTTGCCTCGGTGGATGCGGACTTTATCGAGTTGATCAGGAATTTCCGCGTCGGCAGGCACTTGTCGGCCCAGCAAAATCGTGAATTTGCCCGATTGATCCGATTCGTAATCGGCATAAACAGCAATCCGCTGCTTGGTGTTCACCGGGCTGGGAATCAACTGATCGATCTGGTCCGCTTCATATTTTTGATAGAGCAACGGAATCTGCCCTGTTTCCGGAGCCATTTCCTTGCGGTTGGAAGTACGTACGGAAATGCCTGCGATGCGCATTGCCTCAACCGGCTCTAACTTTGGTCCCACGGTTGCCTCCTTGGGTGTTTGCTCAAGTACGGTATTTTCGAGCCCAAGCCACGAAATACCTGTCGAGATCCACAAAGGAATTGTAACAAATCCAACGACCGTCGTGGCAATCACCACCCGCAAAGCCGTTCGAGCATCGCCACCATAATGCTTTGTTAAAACAACCGGGAACACGGCCGCTGGCATGGCGGCCTGAATCGCGACAACTTGTTTCAATTCCACCGAGATCGGCAAACACAACGCTGCCAGCAAAAAGAGAATCGGCAATGCCAGCAGTCGCAGCATCACCGCCGAAATATACACTGGCCAGGGGCTACTACGATCTCCCTCGACCTTCGCATGAAAGATTTGATCGTAAAATGTCGCCCCAATCAGCAGCATCATCACCGGAATTGCCGCGTCGGCTAAGATTCCCGTGATTTGCGAAATGAACTCTGGGACCAGCTTATCCCAGGCCATCCCGTTAATAATCAGCGAAATCACAATGGTAATGCTAGGTGGGTTCAAAACGTTCTTCCACCATCCCTTGGTCAGCCCACCACTGGCCAGGCTAACACCAATCGTCCAAATCCCCAGTTCGACCCCCACATTATGCAAAAAAAGCACACCCAGGGCCCGCTCGCCGAAGATCTCCGAAATCAGCGGAATAGGGATGAAGCCGTAATTGAAGATGCCGATGCAAATGGCAAACGAATGGATCTTGTCCGAAGTATTGAACCCCAGCCGTGTGCCACTGCCTCGCGCGTAGCTGTACGCAATCAAACAGCCTACGGCGACGGCCAGGAATCCCCACACCGGCGGCATATAGACATTGCTGGCCTTGTTAAAGACCGGGTTGCCGACCACTTTTTCAAAGATGAAGCACGGCATCAACACCCGAATCGACAGCTTCAAGATACCCGCATCGGCCTCTCGCGAGAGCCAATTCAGCGACCGGGCAGCCGCGCCGATCCCCATCACGGTGAAAACCGCAGCCGTGATACTTACAATCGTAATGACTTGCATTAGGGACATCGTTCCAGCGTAATCGCTGACAACCGATGCAACAATCAGGCTTAGTCCTCCTTTAACACTTGAAACCGTTCTATGCACAAAACCACAGATGGTGACACCAAGCTGGGTATCGTGATCGTCGATCATGGTTCGCGACGCGCGGAAAGCAACGACCTGCTACTGGAAGTCGTCGAACAATTTCGTCAGGCAAGTGGCTATCCGATTGTGGAACCGGCTCACATGGAACTAGCCGAACCGAGCATTGCTGCTGCGTTTGCCCGCTGTGTCGAGCAAGGCGCCAGCAAGATCATCGTTCATCCCTATTTTCTTTCTCCTGGTCGACATTGGCACGAAGACATCCCCCATTTGGCCGAAGAAGCCTCAGCCAATCTTGCTAACGTTCCCTTCCAGGTAACCCATCCCCTAGGGCCGCATCCTTTGATGTTGAAGATCATTCAAGATCGCATCGAAGATTGCCTGGATAACTAACGCCTAGAGATCCACCAAGACGGTGTCTTCATGTTCGTAGGCCGGGGCACAGCAGCACAACAAACGCAGTGGCTCGGTGCCGGTATTGGTGATTTGATGAACCAGACCTGGCGGAATGGCAATCGCGTCTCCCACGTTCACTTCGCGCAGTTCCTCACCAATTTGCATTCTTCCTTGCCCGTGCGTGATGTAATAAATTTCTTCGGTTTTGGGGTGGTAGTGAGCAGTTGTGCTGGCTCCGACCGGCAAGCGTGCCTCGGCTAAGCTCTGATTTTGGATGCACGAATTGCGATGGGCCAGCAATTCGCGAATCTCGGAACCATCTTTGGTGGTAAACGGAGCGGTCTGGTTCAAATTGACAATATCCATGCCGATTTTGCCTCGATGAGTGTTCTGGCGAAAGGCTTACGCCTGTGAGAGAATCTTATTGACACAATTGGGCGTTTATTGATACTTGGCGCAAAAATCATCCAAGCTTCGCGCTCTTAATAGACTAAACGAAGGAATCCAATCATGCCCCGCAATAAGACGTTTAACGATGCATGCCAAGCCATTGGCGATACCCCGATGATACATATCAATCGGATCGTTCCCCAGGGAGGGGGCGAAGTATTCGCCAAATGTGAATGGTTCAACCCGCTCAACAGCGTGAAAGATCGTATCGGCTACGCGATGATCGCGGACGGAGAGAAACGGGGCGTCGTCACCAAAGATACACACATCATCGAGCCCACCTCCGGTAACACCGGCATCGCCCTGGCATTTGTTTGTGCCGCCAAGGGATACAAGCTGACGCTGACCATGCCCGAATCGATGTCGCTGGAACGTCGCGCCCTTTTGCGGGGCATGGGAGCCAACCTGGTTCTCACGCCAGCAGCTGAAGGAATGAAGGGTGCCATCAGCACGGCAGCACAAATGGTCGCCAATGAAGAAGGTGCCTGGATGCCTGGCCAATTCGAAAACCCGGCCAACCCAGCCATTCACGAAGCGACCACCGGCCCAGAAATTTGGGAAGACATGGGTGGCAAGGTCGATGCCGTAGTCGCTGGGGTAGGCACCGGCGGTACGATTACCGGCGTCGCCCGCTTTATCAAATCGAAGAACCCTGACTTCAAAGCGATCGCCGTCGAGCCGAAGAACTCGCCCGTGATCAGCGGCGGCCAGCCTGGCAAGCACCGCATTCAAGGGATTGGCGCTGGCTTCATTCCTAAGAATCTCGACACTTCGATCATTGACGAAACGATTCAAGTCGACGACGAAGATTCCTTTGAATACGCCCGAATGTTGGCCAAGGAAGAAGGCCTGGTCGCTGGTATCAGCAGCGGCGCCGCCATCTGGGCAGCAGCCCAAGTAGCGGCTCGCCCCGAGATGAAGGGCAAGCGAATCGCGGTCATTCTGGCCAGCGTGGGCGAACGCTATCTCTCGACGCCGCTGTTCGGTGGCCTGGAAGGTTAGTGCCGCTTTGGCTTCTGAAGTTAAAAAAGGCCAGCTTGACAGTTCAAGCTGGCCTTTTTTCTTAGTGACAAACGAGAACGGGCTTACTGGTAAACGTTCTGCAGCAACTCGAGTTGTCGCTTGAGTTCTTCCAGCTTGGCCTGAGCGGTGCCCATTTCGTCGGTGCCTTGCTCGACCATTTTCTTCTGCTCGCTGAGCTTGGCATAGACGGCGGACTTTTCTGCCAACGCCTTGTCTAAAGCCTCTTTCAGCTTCGCGATCTCAGCCAGCTTGGCTTCCATTTGCTTTTCCATTTCGGCTTGCTGGGCCTGAGCTTCGGCGATGAGCTGCTCTTGGGTTTTGAGGCCGGTGAGCATCGCTTGCTGTTCGGCTTGAATCTTGGCTGGGTAAGCCGCGAACTCGGCTTGCTCTTGCTTGAGCGATTCCAGTTCTTGCTTGGCAGCAGTGGCCTTCTCGGCAGCAGCCTGGGCGGCTGCTGATTTATCGTTAAGGTCCTTCTCGAGGTTTGCCTTGCCCTCTTCCAGCTTCTTCATCTGCTCAGCCAGCTTGCTCATTTCGTCTGCGTACTTCTTGAGCTGATTTTGCTGGTCGGCCAATTGCTTGGCGGCCTCTTGTTGAGACTTTTGAGCCGCTGCCATGGCTTGCTCTGCCGCAGCCTTTTGAGCATCGGTCGTTTTCTTATTTTCCTGAGCGGAAGCCAACGCGTTTTCGAGGCTGGCCTTCTCTTGGTTGGCCTTGGCCGTTTCCGCTTCCAGCGTTTTCATTTCTGCTTCTGCTGCCGCTATCATTTCGGCGTCTTTATTAAGTTCTGCCTCTTTGGCGGCAACCGCTTCAACAGCTTGCTTGGGTTCGGCGGTCAGCCTATCGACCTCGGCCTGGGCCGCAGTCCGCTCTTGGCTGAGGGTATCGATTTCCTTTTGCTTCGATTCCTTCTGATCGTCGGCCGCTTCTTCCTTCTGCTTAGTCGCTTCCGCAATCTTGGCGTCTAGATCGGCCACTTTCTTTGCGGCGGCTTGCTGAGCTTGCTCTTTCGGCGCCGTGCCGCTCTTCAGCTCGTCGAGCTGCTTTTGATGCTCTGCCTGGGCTCCCTTAAGGGCCACCATCACCGAGCTTTTCTCTTCGATCTGCTTGCCATAAGTGGCCAGCTTGGCGCTGACCTGGCTTAGCGACTGCTCGGCCTGGGCGATCTCGGCGGCCCACTTTTTCGTCTCGGCATCCGTGGCGGCAAATTCTTGCTTGTGCTGGTTCAGCTTGGCCTCTGCATCCGCGACGATCTTCTTCGTTGCTTCTGCCTGGGCATTGGCTGCCTCAAGGGCCGTTTGCGTGCTAGTCGAGCTTTGCTTTGTCTTTTCGATCGCAGCGAGGTGGTTGTCCCATGCCTGCTTCGCAGCCGCAGCGGCAGCACCGGTGTCGGCAGCATTCTTATCAAAGGCACCGATTTCTGTTTGCAACGAGGCAATCAATTGCTCGTAAGTCGGAGTAACCGCTCTGAGCTTGCCGAGCTCTTTCATGTCTTCGACGTTGTAAACGCGAATCTCGCCTGTCCAATCGCCGACAACGATCTTCGTACCATCGTGATTAAAGACCGATCGAAGTGTCATATCTGCGAAACCAGGGGTCTTCTTCAACTCTTTACCGTCGGCAGACCAGACCTTGGCAACATTGTCTCGTCCTGCCGTCACCATCCGGCCGTCGTGGGTATAACTAATCCATTCGGCTCCGCCCCCATGGGCACCGAACGACTTAATGTTCTTTCCTTCGACCATTTCCCATAGCTTGACATCGTTATCGGCCCCAGCCGAAGCCAAGACGTTCGAGTCCGACCGCCAGCTGACGGCATTGATGCCTGCTTTGTGACCTTGCAAGTTAAGGTATTCGCGAGCGGTATCGGCTTCCCACACGAAAAGTCCATTCGAGCGATCACCGGAGGCCAGTAATACACCATCGGGGCTGTAGGCAAGTGCTGTCACCCAATCGGTATGTTTCTTCACTTCATACAGCAGCGAACCGTCGGCGGTTGAGTAAATACGAATCAACCGCTGCGGACCACCGAGGGCAATTTGCGAATGATCTGGCGTCACATCGGCGGCCAAGACGACGTCGTATTCGTCACCTACGGTCACGATCGGCTTGCCCGTTTTCACGTCGAACAGGGTGACACTACCAGAGTAGCCACCTCGTCCCCCGCCAGCCATCAGCAATTCGCCGTTACGGCTAAAGCGAAGGATATAGGGAATCCCTTGCGGATAAGGAATAACACCTAACAGCTTGAGCGTGTCGGTATTATAAAGAGCAATCTGCTGCTGCCCGGCGATTGCCACCAGCGGAGCCCAAGGACTGTGAGCCATAGCGGTAATCGCACCAGAACCGTCCAGCTTCATCACCGGTTGTTTCCACAAACTTTCCGGCATCGCGGCAGGCCCTTCCGGCTTGCCGGTGTTGACCGGACCACTCATGGCCAAGCCGCTGCTTTTCTTCTTCTTGGCTTTCGAGCCGCTGTTTTCCAGCGCGCCCATTTCAATCCATTTCTGGATGATGTCTTGCTTTTCCTTCGCAATCAAATCGGAACCGGGCGGCATCTTGGGCGTTTCGGCACCGCTGATCAAGGCGAACAACCGAGAGCTTTCCAGATCTTGTTCGATCACGACTTCACCACTCGCACCCCCTTCCATCGTCGCGCCGTAGCTTTCCAGATTCAAACCACCTTTGGCGTCGTTCTGATTGTGGCACGTGAAGCAATGTTCGCGGAAGATGGCGCGCACATGATCGTCGAAAGTGATTTTCTCGGCGCCGTCTCCGGCTGGCTTGGCATCGTCAGCGGCGAAGGCAAACGTCGTCAAACCGAACAGAAGGATGAAAGGCAGGCAGTATCGCATCGCTCGTTCTCTGTGCGGAAAAAGGCAGGCAAACGTTGGGAGGGAGCCAAGCTTCCTGCAGGGAGGAAGCTCGGTCAAAATTTCATTGGCTCATGTTTAGTGATTAAACATGAACTCGCGCGAGTTCAGCACCGCCCAGAAGATATCTTCTAGCCCGCGCTGTTTGTTTTCTTCTTCCTTCATCGTCGCTAAAAGCTTCTCGCGTTCTTCGGCAGTTGGCTTACGGCTGAGACAACGGATGAAGATCTTTTCGATAATCACATCCTCGCCTAAACCTTCTTTAAGCCAGCCTTCGACAAGCTTACCTTGCGAAATCTTCCCTTGCGTAGCCGACCCGTTGAGCATGTGCAGGGCCTGCGACAAGGTAGGGGAAGTGGTTGCTTCGCAGGTACAAACCGTTGCGCGCTGACTACGGCCAAAAGTGGTTAGAAAGTAATTCGAGGTCCGACCATCGGCAATTTGCACGGCACTTGCCCCTAGAGGCAGACCCCCGAACTTTTCATCATGATTGGTCGCCGTACTAATGCAATCGAGAAGTTGCTCTGCCGGGATTCGACGAACCTGGGCGTAGGCGAAGTTTTTGGTATCGGTACGGTTGCTATCGTTGGGAAGTGTCGTTCGCTGATACGCGTTTGAAGCACAAATGTCCCGGACGAGCTTTTTGAAGTCGTAGTTATATTCGATCAGCTTATCCCCTAGCTTCTTGTACAACTCAGGGTTACTAGCCGGATTGCTCACGCGGACATCGTCGACCGGGTCGACAATCCCAACGCCAAAGAAGCTGGCCCACACCCGGTTGGCGACGCTGGAAGCGAAATAAGGGTTCTCGGGCGCGGTCAACCATTCGGCCAACACTTCGCGGCGGTCGCGGCCCTTCATGTCTGGGGTAACATCGCCAAGGAACTTCGGCTCCATCACCCGGTTATCGACCAAATGCCGGACATCGCCGCTGCGTCGATCGTAGATAATTCGTTCGCGGTAATCTTCGGTGTTCTTACGACCAATCTGCGAGAAGAACGCCGCAAAGCCGTAGTAATCGTCCATTGTCCAACGATCGAACGGATGGTTGTGACACTGGGCACACTGAGTTCGCAGCCCCATGAAAACTTGAGCAACATTCTCGGCAGTCTTAAGCGTATCACGTTCAATCTCGTAGTAGTTCGTCGCCGGATTACTAAACGTACCTCCCGACGCGGTCAAGATTTCACGCACCATTTGATCAAGCGGAACGTCGTTCGAGATCTGCTCGGTCAACCAGCTGTAATACAAAAAGGCTGACTTCGGGCTCACATCGTTGGTGCTTTTGATCATCAGCAGTTCGGCCCAACGCATCGCCCAAATTTCGGAGAACTCTTTTCGCTCCAGCAAGCGGTCGACCAGCTTAGCTCGCTTGTCTTCCGAACTGTCGGCCATGAAAACTTGATACTCTTCTTCGGTCGGCAACTTACCGGTAATATCGACCGTCACGCGGCGAAGGTACTCTTCGTCGGTGCAAACTTCGCTCGGCACGATGCGCAGCTTATGCAGCTTCGCACCGACGAGTTCGTCGATATAGTTTCCGGCAATCTGCGGCTTCTCGTACTGCAAGTCTTTCGGCAGCACGATCACTTGGCTACCGACAGTGTGTGTACCAAAGCGAGCCATCACGAACGCTTCACCCCGCTTGGAAGCGGTGCAAAGTCCATTGGCATCGATCGGGGCCGAATTGTCGTTGTTCGACATAAACACGGCCAAGTTCGTCACGTCGCGCGTGGTGCCATTCGAGTAGTAGGCTTTGACAATGAACGATTGCTGTGCCCCTTCCCCTTCCAAGACAGCCTTGGGTGGGTAGATCTCAATATTTTCGCAGCGAGGCACTTCTCCCTCATCCTGCTTGGCTCCTGTTTCGAGCCAACGCAGCATGGTCGCGTAGTATTCCGAGTCTTTATCGAACAGTTTACCGCCGGTGTGAGGGACAGCGCCGATCGCCTTTTCGATCAGTAAGCTCGATTCGGGATTGGCCAAATTGATACGACGGGTGGCCTGTTCGCGTGTTGTGCGGAAGTAATCCCCTTTCGGATCGAAACCGAACAACGAAAGTCGGAAGCCATCTTTGCCGCGTGCGGCACCGTGACAGCTCCCGGTGTTACAGCCAGCCCGCATAAAGACCGACATCACATCGAGATGGAAACTGACCGGGCGGTCTTCGCTCGCCTTGCCGACGGTAACCGGAACTTCGACCTTGTGTCCGCCATATTCCACGGATAGCTTGGTCTCGCCATCGGCAGCAGGCAAAATCAAGTTCCCCTCGCGTTTCACCTTGCTTTCATCCGCCAGAGTAACGGTGGCCTGGGCGGTTACGTCCAAGGTAACGTCGTCGTCCCGCGTCGCGACCACGATAAACCGCTGCGAATCGCGACTTGTTAGAAGTTCGATCGAAGCGGGATAGACGTTGATTTCACGAATCGAACTCTCCGCTTGGGCTGTGGAGGCCGTCAAGCACAGCAGCAGTCCGCTGATCATCCATTGAGCGATGCCGTATTGTTTCACGGTTGGCTCTCCTCTGGCGTATGCCGGAAATCTTAGGTAGGTCGAAAATAAGGGGGGCTAACAACGGGGAACGCAAACAAGCAGGGCGGATTAGTTGCCCTGCTGCTTGGCAAGTCGCAACTGCTCTAACCGAGACAGCGGTTTTTCCGGAGCCGGCTTGGGAGCTTCCTTCTTTGCTTCTGCTTTCGGAGGCGCGGCGGAGGCCACTTTCGGTGGCAGCGGCTTATCAATCCGTAGTTCGATGTTGCCGTTGGTTTGAATAATTGGTTCTTCGTTTTGCGTGACGGTAATCCGAGCAACAATCGAGGCGTGCTTACCATCCTTGGCATCTTTGGCTACCTTGACGTCGAAGACGGCCTCTTCGGCATCCTTGGTGACCTTCACCGGCTCTGCTGTGGTTCCGGCTGGTAGTCCCAGCAGTTGCACGGTAGCTTCGCCAGGGAAATCTCGTTTCGGGCTCAAGCCGACCACCACCTTGGTTTCCTGACCTTGTTCGACGGCAGCTTTATTGAAGGCAAAATCGACGAGGCGATCTTCGACCACCAAGTCCGCAAAAGGAGTCGCCACTTCCACGCTGCCAGCTTTGTAGCCAGCAGAGCCCAGGACACAGATTTTATGGGTGCCGACTTGGGCACCGCCGTTGGCGGTCATCGGGATCAACGCTTCGTTCTGACCTTTTTCGATCTTGATCGAGCGCGACGCCCCAATGCCTGGCGGATCGTTTAGCAGACGAATACGAATCTCGCCGTCAAAACCTTCTTCGCGGGTCGCCACCACCTTCAACTGCATCGAACCATCCCGCACGAGGGGCACCTTAGGCTGAACGATTTCCAGCTTGAAAGGTACCTTCTCGGTGACTGCGACGGCCAAGCGAGCGGCATCATGCCCCCACATATCTCGGTTGTTCTGGCCACGCACCAACAAGCTTCGCTGTTTCACGTGCCCTTCGATCTTCAAGTCTTCGTTTGTCGGCCGGGCAACCGCATCCACTAGCTTGCCGTCCAGTTGTGCCTCAGGCTTCGCTGTCAGAAGTACTGGCAAAACGTTTGTGTTGGCGGCCATCGGGAAAGTGGTAACTTCGACACCTTCAGGGAGATCCTCGAAGCTAAAATTCAAATCGCCACCAAAGTTCTCTCGGCGGGCCGAAAGCAGGATCGCCATGCTATTGCCTTGCGGAATACTAACGGTGCGGGCGACATACTGCCGTACTTCGGGAACCTCAACCGTCAGAGCAGGCGTTCTCTGCGAGACTTCCACTCGATAGACATTCAATGGGCTGCCAGAGTTGAGGTGATCACGAACACGAATCACAAGGTCGCCATCTTCAGGAGCTTTGATTCGCAGGTAGGAATCGATATTGCCATTCGAGTCGTCGTTGCCTTGGATATGCTTGCCATCCGACCCTTGAAAAACATTGATGACCGGATCGAGATAGGAACGAATGCCTTCGCGAGCATAAACACGGATGTCATATTCCTGGTCTTTCTTCGCTGGGAACTTGAAGTAGTCTTCGTCCCCTTTTTCACCGATCACACCGGTCGCCACGCCTGGTGCTGCCATGGCCGTGGCCTGATCGCGATTCGCGTTCGGTTCAACTTCAAACGTTGCTGGCAGATCGGAAACAAACAACCGATTCGGCGAAGGAGCAATGCCGTGTTCGTCCTCTGGGTAATAAAGAAACTCACCTGGCGTTTCCGGCAGCTTGACCTTAGCAGTATGCGGGCCGGCAGCATCACCGAGCCAGGTCAGTTCGATCTCTTCGCCTGGCTTACCGCCAGTCGGAGTGACACCCAGTGGCCGTGGAAAGTCCCCCACGCTCAAGCGATAGACACAGTTGCCGTTGCCGCCGTAGCTGCTTTCGCGGACTTGAATGATGTACTTTCCATCTTCCGGAGCAATCAACGAGCAGACGCAATCTTGATAGACGAGCGGTTCGTCATCGCTCTTGGCGAGTTCAAAACGCTGTTCGTTCAAAATAGCCAGATAAGGATCGAAGAACGTTCGCCCTAAACGTAGCCCGGCAAGCTCTGCTGAAATCCGCTGCCCCTTCTTAGCTTCGACGACGAAGTAGTCTACATCTTCATTCTGTACGACGCCGTTGACCGTGGTACCCAACTCGATGGGCTGCGGTTCTTTGAAATCGTTATTGGGTTCCTTCTCGTTCACCTCAGGCAGGGCGCCCACATAGAACAGGTTAACATCGCTAATCCCAGAGGCCGTTCGCAAACGCAACGCATGTTGCCCTAAACGGCAATCCGGGGCCACGGCCAGAACCATCTTGGCTTGTTTGGCGTCGACTTTCTCGAGCGACTTCATCGTCACGCCTGGTTCGTAGAACATTACCTCCTGGGCATCGTCAATTCGATCACCGCGAAGGATAACTTCGATTTCCGTACCACGCTGAAGCCCTGGCGGCTCGATCCGCTGCAAATTGGGTTCGGCAGCAAAAGTGGCGGCAGCGATCAACGTGTTGACGATCCAAGCCAGACCAAGAAGATGGAAGCGTTTCATATCGGCACCGCGTCCAGGTGAAAGGGACATTCGGAAGGTAGGTGAGAGCGACCGCAACATGCCAGCAGGCGACTGTGCCAACAAGTGGTAAAGCGACCGATTAGGGGTGGGATGACGGGATCGGCCTGAGATTACCCCTCAGGCCGATCGATTTTCATTGTAACTCGCCTGACACAAAGTCGACGTTTTTTTGAACTTTGTCGCGAGATTTCATGGAAATCTTAAGCTAATAGCTCTTTGATAACCTTGCCGCCATCGACAATTTCGATCGGACGGTCGCCTGGGGCCATCAGTTCTTTATCAGCGACAATCCCCATCTGATGATACATGGTAGTCGCCAAATCTTCTGGGCCGACCGGGTCAAGCTCTGGCTCGCTGGAGGTTGCGTTCGAGGCACCGTGGATATAACCCTTCTTCAGGCCACCACCCGCCAAAGCGACGCTAAAGACTTTCGGCCAGTGATCGCGACCGGCATCTTTGTTGATCTTCGGGGTACGACCAAATTCGGAAGAAACCATGACGAGCGTTTCGTCCAAGATGCCCTGGCGTTCTAGGTCGCGAATCAAAGTCGAGAAGGCCTGATCAAACTCAGGCACTTGCCGCTTGATGCTGTTGGTAATCTGAGTGTGCATATCCCAGCCACCGTAGGTTAGCGTCACCATGCGTACGCCAGCTTGCACCAAACGGCGAGCCATCAACATGCGTTGCCCTGCCGTATTGCGGCCATATTCGTCACGCAACTTGGCATCTTCGGCATCGATATTGAATGCTTCACGAGCTTCTGGCGAGGAAACCAAGCTGTAAGCCCGTTCATAGAACGTGTCCATCGCGGCAACTTGGTCCGATTCGTTCTTCTGGGCGAAGTACGAATTCACCGCATCCAAGGCCGAGCGACGGCGATAGAAACGGGCTTCGTCCACGCCACCGGGCAAGCTCAAGTCGCGCACCTTGAAGCCACCACTGGCAGGGTCCGCCCCAAGCGAAAACGGAGCGAACGACGAGCTCAAGTAGCCGGTACCGGCGTATTCGTTGGGGACGTTTGGCACGCAAACATAAGGAGGCAAGTTCTTGCGTGGCCCATACTCGTGGCTAACCACCGCCCCAAAGCTGGGGAATTTCAGCGCCGGGCTGGGTCGGTAACCGGTGAACATATTGTGCGTGCCACGTTCGTGGGCCGCTTCGCCGTGTGTCATCGAGCGGATGATGCAAAGCTTGTCTGCGATGCCAGCCGTTTTGGGCAGCGCTTCGCTGAAGTATTCGCCGGTGTTGGTCTTCACCGTCTTCATTTCGCCACGATATTCGATCGGCGAGTAAGGCTTCGGATCCCAAAGTTCCTGCTGGGCGGCCCCGCCTGGCAAATAGATATGAATGACGCTTTTCGCTTTGGCTTCGATAAAGTCGTATTCTTTGATCTCGGCTTGAGCTTTTTGCAATCGGAAGAGATCCGACATACTCAACCCCAGACCGGCGGCGGCACCGACCGTCAGGAAGTTACGTCGGCTCAGCGGATTCCCCTTGCACTTCGTCATGGCCATCTCCAACAGATTGATCTTTGTACGTGTTGCTTAAATGGAATGACTCGAATCGAGTAAAAGTTACACGTCAATTCGAGCAAAACGGAAGGATCCACGACCGACCCTCGAAGGAAGCGCAAGGGAATTCGTCGCGAACGATTGACAACAAACGACCACTAGAAATGTCAGTGGTCTCTAGTAGGTAGGCAAATTCAGGTAGGGTGTGGGCAGGATGGAGGAGACTTCCGATAGAAGTAGCCTTATCCATTGGAAGGTCAATATAACGGGCCTCCAGGGCGTTGTCAAAAGAAATATAACCCCTTTAACCCCAACAACACCCCTTACCAGAAACACACCTAAGTCTTTTAATCAATAGACCTTACAAAACTCAACGACGATCAATCGTCACCAAACAACCGTCCGCAATTCACGGTTTCTTATTGGAGTTAATGGGCTAGCAGGCATCAGGGGTTGAGGGGGTCTGGCACCAGGCAATACAAGTGGGTAGATGTTCGCCAGAAGAGCTTTCCCCCGGCGAACACAGGGCTGGCGAACCCGTTGCCTTCCAATCGAAACGAGGCAATCTCATCGAACTCTGGCCCTACCTTGAAGACGTGCATCGTTCCTTGTTCGTCGGGGACCAACATCTGATCGCCATACAATGCAAGCGAAGCACTAAAGTTGCCGCCAATTCGCTTCCGAGCTAAGCGTTCACCTGTCTTGGCGTCGTAGCAAAGCCCTATGCCATCGTCATTTATGGCAAATACCTTCCCGTCTGCCACCAAAGGTGACGGCACGTAGATGCGTTCTCGGGCCTCCCAAATCACTTTATCGAAAGTCACGTCACCGCTGCCGTCGGCTTGAATTCCTAGCACCCCATTTCGGGGGAATCCGCCGGTCGAAATCACAAGCTCGCCCGCCACGTTCGGTGTGTTGGCGGTCGTCGGTGCTGGACCTTTCACCCGCCAAATCTCTTGCCCGTTGTTAGGGTTGTAGCCAATCGTGTGCCCTGTCCCGCCGACAAGAAGCTGCTGCTTGCCGCCGATATCCGCCAAAATGGGGGATCCGTAGCTTGGTTCGTTCGAACGCGAGATCCGCCAAACAACCTCGCCCGTATCGCGACGCAGGGCCGCCAGGAAGCCTGGCCCATTGGAATCGGCCAGCACAATCACCAACGACTCATAAAGAACCGGCGAACTGCCATAACCGTGCTGGCTGTAAAAAGGGCCTGCCTCTTTCTGCCATACAATCTTGCCGCTCAGATCAACAGCCGTCACGTACAAAGAGTCCTTCACGACAAATGCCGTGAAGACAAACTTGCCATCACTCGCTGGCGTCGCGGAAGCCTGGGAATTCTTTTGATGCGTCCGCATGAATCCGCCTTGGTGGACCGCAGTGGTCCAAAGCGGCTTGCCGTTGGCGGCATCGTAGCAAAGTAGCGACTTGGTTTCCTGCTTTTCATCGGCGGTGGTGACCAATACCTTATCGCCAATAACAATCGGCGAAGAGTGCCCCAGCCCCTGAATTTTAGTGCTCCAGGCCACCGCTGGCTGACTCGACCACTGAAAATCGACCAAGCTCTCGGTCACCACATTGTTCCGCTCGGGTCCCCGCCACCAGGGCCAGCTCCCAGGTGGAAGATCGATCGGGTGACCGGCATCAGCGCTGTTTGCCTCAGGCGCATGGATCTCAGCCACGGGCTCTCGCTGACAGCCCGAGATTAGGAACAACACGCTCAAAAAACCAAAAACCAGTCGCATTCTGCGTCTCCCAGGCTGAGCTTGAATTGACGGCAAACTATTTCGCAATCTGCCCGATCGAAATAAATTCCCTCATTTCTCATCATGGCAAGGGCTACCCAATCGCATAGAATAACAGTCTACCCCAGTCCGCTAACGTTATGTTCTCAGGGAGTTAGATAAAACATCATGGTTGGGCGCACCCTACTTCTCGCGATCGCTGTCGTTTGCGGTCTTTGTACCACTTTGCCAATTTCCGCTCAGGAAAACGCCGGTCAAGCCGATCTCGATAAAGCAGTCGACATGAAGCTCGACGCCGAAAACATGGAAGATCTCGGCAAAGTCGCTGAGTTGTGCGAAGAGGCTCTTAAAAAAGGCTTAAACCAGGAAGACCAAGCCTTCGCGAAACAATTGCTCACTTCGGTACGATATCAAAGAGCCGAAGCGATGGCCAAAGGAATTCTGGAAGAAGCCCAGCAACGTAAAGACTGGAAAGACCTGCGAACCCAAGCCGTTGCCGAAGTCGACAAAGGGCTGAAGTACGACGACACCGTCGGCGCGCTCTACTTTCTCAAAGCTCGCTTGCTGATGCTGCCTGATGGCAACAAAGAAGAAGCGAAAAAGAGCATCGACAGAGCGGTGGAACTGCTCAAAGAGAATGGCGAGTACCACTCGAAGGCTTTAGTCACTTCGCTGGCTTTTACCCAAGATCCGGAAAAGCAACTCGAAATCCTGAGCGAAGCGATCAAGTCCGATCCGAACAACGTCGATGCCTATCGCCTACGCGGCATTCTCTACTTGCAAGAAGAAAAGTACGACGAAGCTTTGGCCGACTTGAAAATGGTCACCGAGCAATTAGCTCCTGGCGATTTGACTTCGCTGCAAGCGTATGCCGAGACACTCGCGAAAGTTGGCAAAATCGACGAAGCACTTGGCATTGTCAACAAAGTGATTCAAGCAAATCCGAATTCGCCGATAGGCTACCTTCTGCGAGCTCGTTTGAAACTTCTCGCTGGCAACCTCGACTCGGCCATTGAAGACCTCGATCAAGTTCTCGTGCGGCAGCCACGTTCGGTGCCAGCTTTGCTCATGCGAGCCAGTTTGTATGTCGAGCAGGAAGATTATCAAGCGGCACTGCGCGACGTAGAACGTGCTTTGGCTGCCGACACCGGTAACGCCCAAGCCCTGCTCATGCGGGCTTCGCTGAACGCCCAAGAAGGAAAGTACTCGGAAGCGATTCGTGACTTCGAAGCCTTGCTGATTCGCGATGCCAGTAACGTGAACATTCGCCTGCAGTTGGGCTCGCTGTACCAACTCGACAAGCGGCCCCGCAAAGCAGTTGAAGTCTTCGACGCTATCTTGAAAGAGCAACCAGACAATATCAATGCCCTGCGAGGTAAAGCGGACGCCCTACTCTCGTACGGCAAGCACGCCGAAGCGGTCGCCAATTACGAAGCGGCTTTGAAAATCGAAGGGGAAGACAGAGGTGGTACCCTCAACAACCTGGCATGGGTCTTAGCAACTTCTCCTCTCGACGACGTTCGCAACGGCGACAAAGCTTTGCAATACGGTATCAAAGCATGCGAAGCAACCGACTATCAACAAGCCCACATCCTCAGCACCCTGGCTGCAGCCTATGCAGAAAAAGGAGATTTCGAGGCGGCTCGGAAGTGGTCGAAGGAAGCCGTTAAGCTGGCGGGCGATGATGAATCGGCCACCGAAATTCGCGAGCATCTGAAGAACGAGTTATCGGCTTACGAAAAGAACGAACCGTGGCGTGAAATCCAAAACACCAAAGAAGGTGGTGCCATGGATACCATCGCCGGGCCAGCCTCGGAAGTGGAAGCCAAGCTGAAGAAGCTGAAGCAAGAGAAGAACGACTCCGAAGAAAAAAAGGCTGAGCCCAAAATGACCGAACCGGCTCCCGATATGGCCCCGGTTTCCTAAGTTGACCTTATCACCTACTTATTGAGGTTCGTGTCAAAGCGTCTGACAGAAGCGAGGCATGCGCAGCAAACCAGATTCCGTTCCATGCCTGCGTTCCTTGCCCAGCGATCCAATACGGTTTCTGTTTGCCTTACCTGGCTGTTTTCGCAAGAATGGCGTCAGACGGGCTCGCTAACAATTCCAATGCCCTGGCCGGTCTCGGCTGGGGCTTTTTTATGAAAGGATCGGATCGCCATGGACATCCAAACGACCGAGCAGCTAACCCAAAAGAAATGCAAGCCGTGCGAAGGAGGGGTCGATCCTTGTACCCTGAACGAAGCGAACGACCAGCTGGTGAATCTGAACGGCTGGTACCTCACGCACAACGGTCAGCGAATTCGCAAAGACTGGACGGTGAAGAACTTCATGGCCGGCATGGACTTTTTCAACAAAGTGGCTGAGATCGCCGAAGAGGATGGCCACCATCCCGATCTACATATTGCTGGCTATCGCAACGTTTCGATTGAACTTTGGACGCATGCGATTGGTGGCTTGAGCGAGAACGATTTCATTCTGGCCGCCAAGATTGATTCCGTACCGATCGAACTGAAGTCGTAAGTGCCGTCTCGGTAACACGCTTACAGCAAACATGTTCTTGTCGCGTGGAACTTTATTTGCCTATCGGTGTGGGTAACCTAGGCTTGTGTGTCCCTTTGCGCACACACTTAACGACCACAGGTGAACCATGGCTGGGCATACCGAAATTCTCGATTCCCCGCACCAACTACCTGCGGTATCGTCGCCAGCTCCGCCACCGGCTCCTCGCACAATCGATGCCGGTCTGCCCCCTGCCGTACAGAAGATCGTCAATAGTCACCTTGTGATTTGGGTGGTGATCCTCTCGTTTGGGCCCTTAGGCTTGCCACTGATCTGGCTAAGCCCCAAGTATGCCCTTTGGTCGAAAATACTCGTGTCGGTGCTAACCATCGGCGTAACGATTGTCTTACCGATCGCCATCACGCTTTACTGCACTCAGTTCCTCGTTCAACCAGTTCTAGAAGCGATGCAACAAGCCAACGCGGCAGGCGGGGCCCACTAAGACTTCTAAGCAAGCATGGATGCCCGGCGCTTTCAGCCAGGCAATCTCGCTACGACTTGGCAGGTGGATGTAGCCCTCGATAGTAGGTTTGCACAACTGGGCGGAGATAGATTGAGGAAAGCACCTGGCGTCTCTTCTCTTTCATAAAGACCTGCGCCTGCTCTGGCGTCATTCCCTTGGTTTTCATGAGCCAGCACAGCACAATCGTCGCACTCCGTGCGCGGCCAGCTTTGCAGTGAACGTAAACATCTTTACCGGCTGCGACATACTTCTCGATAAAACGCACACCTTCGTCGATATCCTCGACACTTGGGGGGGTGAAATCAATTGTCGGTAGATAAAGCTGCTCGATGCCGTGCTCTTCATAAATATCGAGCGGGCCTTCGTATTCCTGGCAGGTATTGATCACGGCGGCAATTCCGCTGGCCGCTAAGTCCTCGGCCATTTGCCGCGAGGGAACCGCCCCAACAAAAACATGCTCGTCGATTTCATCGTACCATCGCCACCACTTGAGGCGACGGATCATCGTCCAGTTATATAGGTACGACGGCCAGTAAATCATTCGCGCGTACAGATGCTGCAGAAAACGCTTCATAGTCCACTATTTCAGGGTGAATTCCGTTTCCTGGCGGGTGTTTCCGCCCAGGATTCCGGGCAATTGATTCCCAACGCCCACAGCACCGATTATGATGGTTGGCGGTCTCCGGTCTACCCTTCCCCATCAAATCGAACGGACCGACCATCCATTTGGGCCAACTTTTGCGGCCCTTCCCACCTATGAATCACTTCCTGAGGAGAACGCATCTATGTTGCGTCTGGTGTGTTGTTTCGGCCTGCTCTTAAGCACGGCCACGTTCGTATTTGCTGAAGATGCCAAACTGAACGAGCCTCCCCAAGGTTTCAAGGCTCTGTTCAACGGCAAAGATCTTACCGGCTGGAAGGGTTTGGTCGCCAACCCAAAGGCTCGCGCCGAGATGTCCAAAGAGAAACTCGCCGAAGAGCAAGCCAAAGCGGATGAGTCGATGAACGCTCACTGGGCTGTTGAGGACGGCGTGATGGTGTTCGACGGCAAAGGGCAAAGCATCTGCACCGCCAAGGACTATGCCGACTTCGAGATGTACGTCGACTTCAAAATCAAGGAAGCTGGCGACAGTGGTATCTATCTGCGTGGTAGCCCGCAAGTTCAGATCTGGGATCCTACCAATTTAGGCCCTAACCCAAAGGGTGTTGGTTCTGGTGGTTTATACAACAACCAAAAGAACCCCAGCGAACCGATCGCCAATGCCGACAAACCGGTCGGCGAGTGGAATACCTTCTTCATCCGCATGGTTGACGACCGCGTTACGGTCAAGCTAAACGGCGAGCTCGTCGTCGACGACGTCGTGCTAGAAAACTACTGGGAACGAGACAAGCCGATCTACCGCACCGGCCAAATCGAACTGCAGAATCACGGCAACACGCTTTACTTCCGCAACATCTACATTCGCGAACTGGTCACGCCAGAGCAGTTAGAAAAGATGGAAAAGGCCATGCCGGAAGAAGCACGTGTCGAACCGAAGAAACCGGAGAACGTGCTCGTTTTCATCCGTTACGACGGCTTCCGTCACAGCTCGATTCCAGTCGGAGCGGTGGCTACCAAAATGTTGGGAGAAACCACGGGCGCATACAGCGCCCGTATCACCAACGACCTCACGATGCTGCAACCAGAAATCTTGGATCAGTACGACTCGTTGGTAATGGTCAACACAACCGGTGAGTGGATCAAGCCACGTGACGAAGACATGCAGAAGCTTGCCGCTGCCGGCAAGCAAATGAGCAAGGATGAAGCCGAGCAGATGTTCAAGCAGAGCCTGCTCGACTTCGTCAGCAACGGCAAAGGCCTGGTTGGCTTCCACGCTGCCAGCGACGCCAATTACAAGTGGCCTGAATTTGGCAAGATGGTTGGGGGTTACTTCCATGGCCATCCCTGGCACGAAAACGTCGGCATCAAGATCGACGATCCCGATCACCCGCTGATGGCGGCCTTTGGTGGAGAGAACTTCAACATCGTCGACGAAATCTATCAGTTCCGCGATCCCTACTCGCGTGAGGCTCTGCATGTGCTGCTCTCGTTGGATGTCGAAAACACCAATATGGAAAAACGCGGCATTCATCGAACCGATGACGACTTCGCCGTTTCGTGGGTTCGTAGCTGGGGCAAAGGGCGTGTCTTCTACAGTTCGCTCGGACATCGCGAAGAGATCTTTTGGAATCCACAAATCTTGAAGTTCTATCTCGATGGTATTCAGTTCTCGCTGGGTGACCTCGATGGCCCCACCACACCAAGTGCCAGCGAAACCGCCCAGAACTAACCTCACCGCAAGGAACCTCCCCCTCATGTCTCATCGCTTCACTCGTCCTCTGCTCGTCGCTTTGTTTGTGCTGATTTTCACCGGCTTTTCCCAGGCCGAGGAAAAAGCCAAACTCAAAGCACTGCTTATCACCGGTGGTTGCTGCCACGATTATCCCAACCAAATCAAAATCATCACCCAAGGGCTCAGCCAACGCGTGAGCATCGATTGGGATGTTGAACTGGCCGGCAACGATCGAACCGTGAAGGTGCCGATCTACAAGAATCACGACTGGATCAAACCTTACGATCTGGTTGTTCACAACGAATGCTATGGCCATGTCGACGATGTGGCGTTCGTGGAAGGAATCGTTAACGCCCATACCGAGAATAAGATCCCTGCGATCTTCATCCACTGCTCGATGCACAGCTATCGCAACGCCGATACAGACGAGTGGCGCAAGTTGATCGGCATGACCTCGCGCAGCCACGAAAGCCACCATCCGCTGGATGTCATCACCCTGGAAAGCGATCACCCGATCATGCAAGGCTTCCCTCAAAACTGGAAAGTGGAACGAGGCGAGCTCTACAAGATCGAAAAAACCTGGGACAACACCACTCCCCTGGCCAAAGCCTACGGCGTGGATACCAAAAAGGACCACACGGTCATCTGGACCAACGAGTACAAAGGGACGAAAACCTTTTCCACCACACTCGGTCACCACAACGAAACCATGAACAACGACGAGTGGCTGAGCCTGGTAGCTCGCGGCGTGCTGTGGACCGTTGACGGCTTGAACGAAGACGGCAGCACCAAGCCTGGCTTTGAAGGGACCGGCAAAGCAGAGATCGACCTCAGCAAGCCCAACCCCGATAAAGACAAAGCCCCGACGCCAGCCAAGTAGGACGGTTCCAAGAAATGGGATTCAACGTTGAAAACATTGCTGTTTTCGGCAAGACACCCCAAGCTATTTTTCAGGAAGCCTCGCTCACGGCAACGCACGAGTTCGTCGATTTCCCCGACGACCCGATCTGCGGAGCCAGGCTTCCCAGCGGAGCCTTCGGACTGTACTTAAACGCCCCGGTGTTTGACGAGTCGATCATCAAGAAACTCTCGAACGGGGCTTCGATCTTCCGGCTTGAAGTCAGCGAAACGGTCATGACAACCAGCCTCAGTGCCTTGGTCGACGGCCAAGAGGTTTGGTCGATTTGGCATGACGGCGGTTACCAAGGACCAGAGCATCTCGCTACCTCTGGCCCGGTCCCCGAGATTCACGAATCGATTCTGGCCGAACAAACAGCCCTGCTTGATACCGATGATCAGGTCGATTTCATCTTCGAAGTTCCGGTGAAACTGTTCGTCGCTCTCGGCGGCTTTCGCTACGACGAAGATCTTCCTGTTGACGATCCGAAGCCATGGGAAATCCTGCAACACCACTCGCCACAGCCCAGCTGGTTCGCGCGGATTTGGCGCGGTACTTCCTAGACTGCCGTGTTATGAAGCCTGGCGTGACGTCCGAAAAATTTGGCGAGAAGACCGCAAGCGGCTGCCTACTTTCGCCTCCGACTCTTCCGCAATCCGCCGTAACTGTTGTTGCGGAAACTCGTGAAAGTGCTGTTCGCCAAGGGAATCGTAGATACCGATCAGCGACGGACGACGCACGGTCGTTCCCAAACCAGAGCAACCTTGGCATTGGTTGCGTGTGCGGTTTTGTCGCCAGGCTTCCATGGCCATTCCGGCCCACAAGCCGGGCAGCGAGTCCTCTTCGAGGCTGCCAAAATAAACTCGTTGCCGTTGGTCGCCACTGCATCCGGTTAGCTGGCCGCTGGCACTAAATGTCAGCACGCGATACGGCTCTTCACATAGCTTCATTCCGTATTGAGCTTGCTGCTCTTCTAACGAAAACGCAGCCGCACCGCACGCTCGCTGCACGCGAAACGCCGACCGCCAGTTGAGCGTGTCTAAACGTTGGCACAAATCAATCGCCAGTTTCTCGTTGGGTATCCGCACAACCAAGTCCGCCGGCAACTGCCACGACTGCTTTACCCGGGCAAAGTACTCAATCGTCCGTAACCAAGCGGCTAGGCGGTCTTCAAGCAGGCTCGGTTCCATTTTCGGAAAGGGAGAAAGCATCTGCTGCAGCTTCTCCGGCAACGAAAACTCGATCGTGGTGAACGCCCGTAAGAGTTCTTCAACTTCCTGCCGTAGCATGCATTGCCCGGTGGTCAGAAGTGTTCGCTGCGGAAAGCCGACCAACGCAATCATGCGTCCTCGTTGGACTAAGTCGGCCATTTCGCCAGGGTCAGCTTCGATTCCTCGGACTTGCACCGACCGAATCGTTTCGACTTGGACAGCCGCAGCGAGAATGTCCGCCAGTCGATCGAGCGACAATTCGATCCGGCGCGTTCCGCTGGCATCGACCATATGTAACGCCAACATCCACGGATCATATTTCAACCGAATCATCGCAATCCTGAACTTTTTGAAAGTCGCATTCGCTGACGAGGATCGTTCCGCTCGCCCAATAGCACGCATTCCTCGCCTGAATATGGTGCCTGGTCCGTCGTTGCTGGGAGAGGAGCATTAAACGATTCGGATCGATCGCAGAGGTGCAATCGGGGCCATGGCGGGATTAGCAGCCAGCTAGAGCTTGATGATTCTCGTTTTTCCCTTTTGAGGCAAGATCAAAAGCCCCAAGAATACCTACAGAAAAGCTTGCTAGCGTTGCCAGCAAGGCTTTTGGCTTGCTTTACTGGCAGTTAAGTCAAAAGATCATGAACCACGTTGCCATGCACATCGGTCAGGCGGAAGTCGCGACCGGCGAAGTGATAGGTTAACCGTTCGTGGTTCATCCCTAAACAATGCATGATGGTCGCTTGCAAGTCATGGATATGAACCTTGTCTTCGGCAACCTTGAAGCCCAATTCGTCGCTGGCACCATACGAATACCCTGGCTTCACGCCCCCTCCGGCCATCCACAACGTGAAGACATCCGGGTAATGGTCTCGACCCAGGATTTTGCTTTTGGCCGTTCGTCCTTCGCGGAACGGGGTTCGTCCGAATTCACCACTCCAAACCACCAGCGTCTCGTCGAGGAGTCCGCGCTGCTTCAGATCTTTCAGCAACATTGTTACCGGGCGATCCATCGTGGCACACTTTTCGACTAAGCCTTCTCCCAGGCCAGTCCCCTTGCCGGTTCCGTGAAAATCCCAGCCCCAATCAAACAACTGTACGAAACGCACACCTCGTTCGACCAAGCGGCGGGCCAGCAAGCAGTTGTTGGCGAAGCTCGGTTCGCCTGGCTTGGCGCCGTACGCATCCAACATCGATTGGGTTTCTTGCCCCAAGTCCATCGCCTCAGGGGCAGCCATTTGCATGCGGAAGGCCAACTCGTATTGCGAGATCCGTGTCTCCGTTTCCGGATTGCCCGTCCGCTCGAGTTCTAACTCGTTCAAGTCGTGCAGGGCGTCCAGCGTTAGCCGCCGCATCGACTTGTCCATCCCGGCTGGGTTGTTCAAATAGAGGACCGGATCCCCTTTCGAGCGACACTGCACCCCTTGGTAAACGGACGGCAGGAAACCGCTTCCCCAATCGCTGTTTCCACCGGCGGGGTTCGATCCGCTAGAAACCAAAACCACGAAGCCAGGCAAGTTCGCGTTTTCGGAACCGAGTCCATACGTCACCCACGACCCCATCGATGGGCGTCCCAAGCGGGGCGAACCGGTAAACAACAATAGCTCGGCAGGGGCGTGATTGAATTGATCCGTGTTCATCGAGTGAACGAAGCACAAGTCGTCGACCACTTCTTCCAGGTGCGTTAACGCGTCTGACATCCACATGCCTGACTTCCCCACCTTCCGAAACTTGTGCGGCGTTCCCATCAACTTGGGCGTGCCGGTGGTGAACGCGAATTCACGTCCTTCCAGAAACTCAGCAGGACAATCCTGATCGTTGTACTTGATCAGTTCTGGCTTGTAGTCGAACAAGTCTAAATTGGGCGGCGAACCGGTCATGTGCAAGTAAATGACCGACTTCGCTTTCGCCGGAAAATGAGGCTTGGCCGGTGCCATGGCATCGCTGGCCGAAGTTGCCTCGGTTGCCCTGGCCGAGCCACCCAAGAGCGAGCTAAGCGCGAACCCACCAATCCCGGCCTGGCACTTCGCGAGGAAGTAGCGGCGGGTGACATTCTGCAACGAACGGGTGACAGGATCCATCAGTTCTTCTCACTTCGCATGAAGTACAATTCGTCGACTATCGGTTCAGGGCTTCGTCCAGGTTTAAAAGCACATTCCCCACCAAAGTCCAGGCCGCAAGCTCTGGGGCGGATGCCCCTTCTGGCAACGGACCGAGCGGATCGGTCGCCATTTTCTGGGCTTCTTCCGGCACAGCTGCGTAACGTGATTGGGCGGTCTGATACAACTCGACCAGTCGCTTGGCTTCCGCTTCGCTGGGGTATCGTCCTAAGCAGCGGCGGACCGCAAACTCGATTTGTTGCTCTAACGACAATTCCTTTTGCTGCCACACTAAACGCCCAAACGCTTGAGCGGCTTCGATATACACGGGGTCGTTCAGCGTGACCAAGGCCTGCAACGGCGTGTTGGTCGTAATCCGGCGAATGACGCACACCTCGCGGCTAGGCGCATCGAACGTG
The DNA here is from genome assembly GCF_003335505.1 of Bremerella cremea. Lineage (NCBI taxonomy): Bacteria > Pseudomonadati > Planctomycetota > Planctomycetia > Pirellulales > Pirellulaceae > Bremerella > Bremerella cremea. The sequence continues at coordinate 356,364 of NZ_QPEX01000011.1, read as the reverse complement.
GTCATCGAAGGGTACGGCGTTGTCCGGCGCCAGTTGGTATACAAACCTCGGCGGTAACGATCTTCCCCGGTGCTGGTGACCCAGTCCGTCGAACCCCCGAATGCCGAGCGTAAACCAAGATTCGGCCGTGGCGGCTGCACCGCTGGACCATACATCTTGCTGCTTAAAAGTCCACTGACAGCCAACGCCTGATCACGTACCATTTCCGCAGACAATCGCACACGAGGCCCGCGCGAAACCAATTGGTTGCGAGAATCAAGTTCCAGCTTCTTGGGGGTGGTCAGAGCCGATTGACGAAAGGCGTTGCTCATCACGATTTGCTTTACCAGCCACTTCGTGTCCCAGTTGTGTTCCATCAGCCCGACCGCCAAGTAATCGAGAAGCTCGGGATGGGTTGGCAACTCTCCTTGCGAACCGAAGTCCTCGCTTGTTTCGACAATGCCTATGCCAAACAACTGTTCCCAATGGCGGTTCACCACCACGCGGGCCGTCAAAGGATTTTCCTGGTCGACCAACCATCGGGCCATCGTAAGTCGATCAGCCTTCGCTGCGGCTGGGAAGGCATGAAAACTGTTCAGCACACTGGCATGAACTTCATCGCCGTGCGATTGATAATTGCCCCGCAATTGAATGAACGACTTCCGCTGCTGGTCGGCAGGCAACTCTTGCATGACCGGCATGGCAATCGGCTTGACGTTCTCCAGCTTCTTTTCCAGGTCGGCAATCTGTTTCCGCTGCTTTTCAATTTCTGGCGAGTTCCCTTTCAGATAAGCGACTAATTCCAGCCGAGCCGCTTCGTTCATACCATCGGCGGTTTGCGGAGGAATAAACTCAGCACTTGGATTGAAAGGAGCATTTATCCGTCCCGCCCAAACCGGCTGACGATTCTCGTCGAGGATCACAACGCGGCACGACTTCATGCGGTTGAACAAGTCACCGTCGGTTCGGTTCCAGACGACCACCTTATCGATCGTCATGGTTGCCCCTAAATCAACTTCCCACCAAGGGTTCTTTTCCTGCTTGGTGTGGATGGTGCTCATGCCACCAAAGAAGTCGCCGTTCGTGTTCCCATCGATCGCCTTAGTCGCCGGGCCGTCGTAGTCGACACTGACCTGCGAGGCCTTTCCTTTCATCGCCGCATTTTCGTTCCCGGAGAAAACCTGAACCTCGGCAATGTGCAGGTAAGCCCCATCCGCGATATTTTCGACCCGCACAAAACGTCCCACGTTGGGCCTGTTTTCAGAAAGAGCAATCTCAGTCGAATCTTCCAACATCTGCTTGAGCTTCTGCTGCGACTGGCTAATCTGCGTCTTGAGGCTTTCTTGCCGCTCTCGTTGCCCGTCGGTAAACATGCGATGCAAGGGAGATTCGTCGTTGCGATCGGCATCGGCTGTTTGGTTGAAGATGGCGAAGAACTCGAAGTATTCTTGGTTGGTGATCGGGTCGTATTTGTGCGTGTGGCACTGTGCACACTCCATCGTCAGTCCCATCCAGGCCTGCACCGTGGTGTTCACTCGATCGACGATCGCCGCATTGCGGAACTCTTCGTCGTTGGTGCCCCCTTCGGTATTGGTCATCGTGTTGCGATGAAACGCCGTGGCGATGATTTGTTGTTCGCTGGCATTCGGCAACAGATCGCCCGCTAATTGCTCGATGCTGAACTGATCGAACGGCTTGTTCTCGTTGATCGCGCGGATTACCCAATCGCGATAGGGCCAAATCGTACGAGGACTATCTTTTTCGTATCCCATCGAATCGGCATACCGAGCGATATCCAACCAAACCCGCGCCCAGCGTTCGCCATAGGCAGGCTTGGCCAGCAAACGATCGACCAGCTTTTCGTATGCATCAGGCGACGTATCTTTCACGAAGGCATCGGTTTCTTCTACCGATAGCGGCAGCCCGGTCAGGGCAAACGAAACGCGGCGGGCCAGTGTGTAGCGATCGGCCTGGGAGGCTGGCGTCAAACCGACCTCATCCAGTCGCTTGAGAATGAATGCGTCGATCGGTGCCTGGGCCCAATCAGGCTGCGAGGTTTGTGGTAGCTGGGCCTGGGTTGGTTTCACAAACGACCAGTGCGGGGCAAACTTCGCCCCCTGGGCAATCCAGTCATGCAGCAACTTTTGCTCGGCAGCCGAAAGAGTCTTGCCAATCTCGGGCGGTGGCATCCGAATCGACTCGTCGTCGGTGATAATCCGCGCAATCAATTCGCTATCGTCTGGCTGGCCAGCAACGATTGCGACCGCCCCGCTATCGAGTTCGGCGGAAGCAGCTTCGGCCTGATCGAGCCGGAGTCCCCCTTCTCGCGTTTCGGGATCAGGCCCATGACAATGAAAGCACTTCCCCGACAAGATCGGGCGGATATCGCGCCCAAAATCGATCTCCCTTTCTTCAGCGGAAACGGTTGTCGCCAACAAAAAGAGGGCACCGATAGCCAAAAGCGTTTGGCAATGGGTTCTCATAGATCACCGCAGGAAGGAGATAGAAGGAAGGAATGCGAAAGGCTTTCGTCTCTGCGCATTATTTCTCAATTCGGGCGATCAAGCAAGATTTTATTCTCAATCGGCAGCGGTAAAGCGGCAAGTTGGGCTCAATCACCGCCCAACTTGCCTTCGTTTTCACTTGTCGAACTTAGTTCGGTAGCAAAGCGTCTCGTTTGCGAAGCAGTCGCCACTGCTCTTCGTTCTTTTCGGCAAAGTCCCAACCTAGCTCGCCGTAAATGTCCGAACGCTTCTTGTACAGCAGCAGATTGGTAGGATCTTCCTTGATCATTTTGTTGAGCAGTTGTAGCGCCTCGGCCTCTTGGCCATGCCGACGCAAACGTCGCAGGTGCAGCAGAGCGTACTTCTTTTCCGTTGTATCGACCCAACTCGACAGTTGTTCGAAACTCTTCTCAAATAGCTTCGCCCGCTTCTGCTCATCCTTGGGTGCCTTGCGGATGTCTTTGTTCTCTGGGTGCTCAGGATCGTCCGTCGGCAGATCCATGTAGGCATAGGCCCGAGCCTTACGGTAGAGCGTATCGATGAGCGTCTCTTTCAGTTCGGTCATCTCCTTCATTTTTTTCTTTTCTTCGTCCGTCTCGGGATCGCGTCGCTGGGCGAAGTACATGCGAACTTTGTTTTGCGGGATCGCCTTCAAGACCGCATTGGCCGCCTTAACGACTTCGGGCAGGTGATCTTTGCGGTCGTTTTCGTCCAGCATGATCAACTTGGCTTGCAACAGCGCCACATCCTCAGGCTTGGCCTCTTTCAATTCGTCGAACAGTTTCGAAAACTCTTCCTGCTGATCCTTACCTTTTAAGGTCTTCAAATAGGCCAGCTTCGTTTCGAATAACTTGTCTTCCAGCGTCGGCTTCTCTTCCTTCGGTTTGTCAGCCGCTGGCTCTGGCTTATCGCTTGCCGGTACCGGCACGATGTATTCCAAGGCAAAGCCTTTCGGACGACGCGAAGCACCGTTCAGCTTGGCATCGGGATCACCAAATTGAATTTCCCCCAACAACAAGTCACCCGGCGAAGCCATCTTGGGCATCCCCTTCGGATCAGTCGTCAGGTAAACCGGCACTAGCTCGCCGGGACGTAGCCACTCGCCACGGAAACCTCCCTGGCGATTGAAGGCATTTTCGTAGTTGTTGTAGGTACGAATGCCAGGACGGCTGATCTCGAAATCAAGCCAAACCGGCATGTCCTCGATCTTCAGAAGTTCGTCGCGGTCTTCGTGTCGGAAGAAGAACGTGAGCGTGTACTTCCCTTTGTCGAGCGAGGTATCGCGTCCGCCGGCCCCTGTTTTTATGACTTGATTGTTCTTGTCGTAAATCGCATAAACACCGCCTGAGTACGAATCGAAGCCGTTGGCATACGCTACCGGTTCTGGTGCCACCTTGGCATCTTCCGAGAGCGTAATCTCGTAGGTGAGCGTCAGCCCATAGATCATTCGTTTTTCAGGCAGTTGATCTCGCTGCGGATCGAGCGGCATAATTTCGCTTTTCACCGGGCGAATCGTCTTGCGAAGTTTTTCGAACTTCGCAGACGGCTTGATCTGCATCGGGCCGAGCACGGCTTGCACGTCAACTCGATGAATCGGGTTGTTGCCGTCCCACGTTAGCGTGCCTGGGCTGGGAACGATTCCATAGAACGTAGCGTCCATCTCGACTTCGGTATTGCCCAGCGTCGACCAGTATTGAGCCAGGGTCATTTCGATCGTCTTGCCTTCTTCCACCGGGAAACTGATTTCACGCAATTCGCCCGGCTGTAGCGGTAAGAAGTCTTGCTCTTCGATCTTGCTGTAGGCTTGATCTTCCAAACGTTGCAAAGCATGAAAGACGAACAGCTTGGTGTCGTCAATGTTGGTCGCTTTCAGGCGAACATTCACCCACGTTGCTCCGATCGGCACTTCCACAAAGGAACGGCCGATCTCGCCTGGGCCTAAACGCAACATCTTGTGAAACTGCGTGTTCTTGTTTTGCGTTTCCGGCACAATCACGGTAATCGGGACGCGAAAACGTGGCCCCAGTTCAGGATGGTCGGCGTAGTAGGCTTCGATTTCGGTAAAGTGAACCCCTGGGTCCAGCGAACGAGGATCGACTTCGATTTTGAAGTTCCGCCCGCCGTGATGCACATAGAAGCTGGCCGGGATGGTCACCCAATCTGCGTCGCACTTTAAATTGAATTCCGCTTGATAGTTAGCTCGTGGATCGTATTTGTCGTCTTCGTTAAAGACCGGATCGACTTCGATCGTGATCTCGTGGACACGCTTGGCATCGTCCGCTTCGCGGAAGTAGACACCCCGGTTGGTCCGTAAGCTAGGGATCGAAACGACGTAACGAACTTCCGGTTCGACTTCTTTCTCGTACTCTTTCAGCCACTCGAAAGCAGCACCCACTTGAATCAAGCCGTAACCGTTGGCAAAGACCGAGCCATTTTCCAAAGCACGGGCCGAGTTCTTCACAGCCAGCTTGACCGCTTCTGGGGTGTAGGGAATCTTCTCTTGCTTGAGCCCACTTAAGATCAACGCGATCCCGCCGCAGGCATTGGGCGAAGACATCGACGTTCCGTTCATTAGCTTGCCGGGCGAAAGCGACCAGCGCGAGACCGGCGCAACCGCGCCACCAGGGGCACTGATATCGACGCCTAAGTCCCCATCCATCGTCGGCCCGCGGCTCGACCAGGTATAAGGCCGTTCGGCTAGTTGCTCGCGCACCGAATAGCCGGTGCTGGCCAACGCTGGCGGAATGTAAGCACCAACGCCTAGAATCGCCGATGTGGTCCCCCCAGGACTTCCCACAGTACTAAGCGCCGGACCATTGTTCCCCGCGCTGGAAACAAAGATCACGCCGTAACGATTGACGATTTCGGAATAAAGCCGAGCTGCTCGACCGGTGTTCCATTCGGGCGAAGCACCGCCGTAGCTCATGTTGATCAGATCGCACTTGTTTTCCAGCACGGCAACCAAGCCCCGTTCTTCGCCGGTACCGGTCGAATTAGAACCGAGACGGGTATCGCCGATCTTGACCGAAACAATTTGCGCGCCTGGTGCCACACCGTTCATTTCTGGACGATCAGGATAGTTCGCCCCGATAATTCCAGCCACGTGTGTCCCATGCGTGCCGGCGTCGACCACAATGCTTAGCAGATTGCCTTCTTCGTAGATGTTGACCGCAAAGCTAACCAGGTCGACTTCACCAAACGTCGAATACTGACGCTTGGCCCGATAGTTGGTCATCAGCTTTTCATCCGCTAAATCACCATCTTCATCCGTATCGACCACGGCCTGCCAGGTTTTGCCGTCGTGGAAAACCACGCAGTCGTAAATCGGACCGGGATCGTCCCAACTTCCTTGCAGTTTGGTCAACGCCTCGAGTCGCAGTTCGAGTTCCTTCTTTTCTTTCTTTTGTTCGGTATTAGGCTTGGGGTTCTCTTTCTCGAACTTGGCAATCTGGCGGATCAGTTCTTCAATCTTGCCTCGCACGGCCTCGTCCCACGGCTTACGTCGTTCCGACTTCACACGAGGAATCGCGCCACCAGGAAAGAGTTCGTAAGCTGGCTTCATCCCCAGATGATATTCACCGCTGGGGTTCTTCCATTTTTTTGGAATGGTCAGCGTCCGCCCGGTGAGCCCTTCCAGCTTTCCTTCTTCCGCCTTACGCACGGTCGATGTCCGTACGTCACCACTGCCGGAGCCGTCGATCATGTCAATGATTTTCGGTTTGCCATCGGAGGTGACCTGAAGCCCTGGGGCAGCGGGATCGCAGCCGGTATCGAACACAGCCACCACTACCCCTCGACCGTCAAAATCGGGGTGCTGTTCTAAAAAACGGGTCGCGCCGATTTCTTTTTTCGGCAGCAAATCAGCCGCCGGAAAATTTTCCTGGGCAAGCCCATGCGAACAGAAGATAACGGTAAGTACAAAAGCTGAAGTAAGTCGGATCATGGCAGACTGTGGTTGAGAGCAGATCGCGAGGAATCAATTCAAATCGAAAACGGTGCGGCCGCAAAGTTGACGCAAACCATCTATTGTAGGTCGTAACCAACCCCTGGGCGAAGCACCTTAATGTAGAAAATTCCGCAGAATGGCTGGAATGCCCTCCCTTTGCGGTATGAATTTCGATATTCAGGCTCTTCTCGTGGCGACTTGGCCAAAGTAACGCCCCTCTATTCCGCAAAAAAGGCACGAGATGCACTCGTGCCTTTTTACTTAAGCGGGTAACTCACAGGAAGAAAATTACTTTTTCTTCAGCGTCGAGATGTATTCGACCACATCTACCAACTCCTGCACCGTCATCAGCTTTTGCAGATCGTTGGGCATGACAGAAATCGACAGCTTCCGAATCTCGTCGACTTCGCTCTTCGGAATCGTCCGGGCCAACCCTTCCGCGTTGGTGATCGTGATCGAATCTGCCGTTTCGCTGGTCTTCAATCCGGTAATCGCCGTTCCGCTTTCGGTCAGCACCGCCCAGTTTTCGTAGTTGTGGCTGATACCGGCGCTAGGATAAAGGATCGATTCAAACATCGCCTCGCGCCCCAACTTGGAACCGATCTCGCTCAAGTTTGGCCCGACTTCTTTTCCTTCGTTGTTCACGACGTGGCACTTGCTGCACGTTCCGGTGGTGGCAAAAACTTGCTTCCCCTCCTCTACCGAGCCACGCATCCGCACCAATTGGTCGAGCGGAGGAAGTGGCTTGTTGTCTTTGGAAGGAGGCTGCGGGAAAATCTCGGCGGCCTTCTGACGAACGTCACCCCAGACAGAAACCTTCAGCGGAGCCGCAGCGGCTTGCATGAGCTGTTCGTCGAGCTTGCCTGCTTTGGCCAGTTCTAACAATTGGTGGGCCGAGCGTTGGTTGCTGGCCAATCCCTTCACCGCAATCCGGCGGACTTGCAGGTCTTGCGAAGGTTCGTTCAGCATGCGCTGCATCCAGGCATTGGCCTGACCGGTGCTGCTGTTGGCGATGGCGGTGGCCAAAGCGACTTTTTCCTCTGGCTTCCCTTCCGCCAGAACCGATTGCAGCAGCTCTTTCTGGCCACGTCGCAGCAAAACCCCGACAGCAGCAACGCCGACTTCGGCATCAGGCTGGGCGATCGCCAGGTTCAACAACTGCGGATAGTAGTCCTGCTGTTCGAACCGATCGACCAGTTCCACGTAGGCCAGGCTCCCGGCGACTTTCTCTAAGGCTTTGCCCATAGCGGCGGTCGACTCGGCGTTTTTGTGAACATCGTAGTTCTTCAATCGCTTGACCGATTCCGAAATGATCATCGTTTCGGCGTCGTCGCTCCGAGCACCTTTAAATGCCAATGCAGCCACGGCGTCGTTCACCCCTGCGTCGTTCGGCTGGAAATCGAACGCACGGAAGAAACGGGGCAGCTGCTCGGCGGGGTTGCTGGTGTCTTGAATGATCGCCGCCAGCAGTTCTGGCGTTTGATTAGCCCGGCTTCGCCAGACGATGTCTTTTGCCGCAGGCGAGTCGATCTTCCCCTCGACCGCTGCCAGATAGGCCGCCAGGCGCGAATCCCAATGCAAGTCGGCCCCAATCCCAAGGGCCTCTAAATACCAGCGATCTTGGCCATCGTACTGCTCGGCCAGCTGAGCCCATTGCTGCGATGCCTTGTCACTGCCATCAAAGCGCAACTCGATCGCGGCTTGGCGACGGACCTGAGGCGATTTGTCGTTGATGACTTTCGGCACGATTTCCGTGGCGGGGATTTTCAATTCATGCGCCATCCGCAGACCAACAATCCGCAGATTCGGATCTTCAGCAGAAAGTGCCAGATCGACCGCTTTTTGGCCTTTGCCTTCAATGTTTCCCAGCAGCCACAAAAGGCGAGCCTTATAGCGGGCGTCGTCCGATGAATCGTAAGCCGCTCTTAATGCCGCTGCGGCCTTGGCTCCTTGGGCATGCAGGTTGGTCCATGCCAGGTAACGGGTTGCCAGGTTCGGATTCTTCAGCGCGGCGAGGCAGCCGTCGATGGTTGTGAAATCAAACTTAGGTACTTTGTAGCCGACTCCCTGAGGAGCAACCCGGAAAAGACGGCCCCGGTCGAGATCGCGCTGACCGTGACCACCGACGCCTGGGTCGTACCAATCGCTGACGAAGATCGAACCATCTGGAGCCACACACACATCGGCAGGACGGAACCAGTTATCCCGTGCACCTTTCAAGATATCGACCGACTCGGCCGAATAGCCGGCGCCGTCGTTCTGCACAGGGTAAGCCCGCACAATGTTGGGACCGGCATCGCAGTGAATGATTTGGTTCTGAAAGATCTTCGGTAGCAATTCCCCTTCGTAAATGCAAATTCCTGTCGGCGAGCCCGCCCCGGTTTGCAGCAGGTTCGGCACCACGCCAGGATCGTTCAAGTGCCAGTGCTGCAAAGGAACCTCGGTTTCCATGTTCGTTCGCGGCGACCGCCAACCAGCACCGGTCATTTGATCGAGGTAACCGAAGTTGCCATATTCCATGACGTAATTGATGCGAACACCGCGGTTACCGTCGTCGTCGTTGTCGCTTTGCCAGAGGGTGCCAAACGAGTCGACGGTCACTTCGTAGTTGTTACGAAAGTTATGGCCTAAGACCTCGAATTCACTTCCATCCAGGCTACAGCGAAAAGGCATTCCACCGAAGTAAGGCTGGCCGTTGTCGATCACTTGGTTTCCGGCCAAATCAACCACCACGTTGCCCTGGGCATCGTGAACATGCTTTCCGGTGTTACCAACGTTCCAGTAAAGCTTGCCATCAGGACCGAAGAGGAAGCTGTGGGCGGAGTGGTCGTGCTGCGGTTGGCCCGTCTTGGTGAAGAGCAACTCTTTCTTATCTGGCACGTCGTCGCCATCTTCGTCCGTGAAAACAATCAGGTTCGGTGCAGCGGAAACAATTACTTTGTTCCCCAACACACAAATCCCCATTGCCGTATCGACATCGCGACCTTGATAGTAGACCTTCGTTTTGTCGGCCACTCCGTCCCCATCTTCGTCCTCTAAAATCAGGATGCGATCCCCTTCCGGACGCGATCCGTTGTTGCCGCGATAGTTCATTACATCGCACACCCAGATGCGGCCCCGGTGATCGATGTCGATGTTCGTCAAGCTTTTCAAATCGGGTTCAGCCGCGACAAGGGTTGCTTCCAATCCTTCATAAACGTCCAACGCGGCTACCGCTTCGTCAGGTTCGTGACTTCCGCTGGCGGCTTGCTCGGAAACGTTGCCAGGATCTTGGGTATAGACGGCAAACTGAACCGAGGTCACGTCGCCGTTCTGCTGATTCGAACCGCCGTTATCGAGCCCACCTTTGGCCACAAATTGGGTGTAACCTTCCGGCAAGTCGTAGGCGATCACCGAGTTCGCATGGACACCAATCCCGTAATCCACTGCCTGGCCGTTGACCAGCAGGGGCTGCCCACCGACGTTGCGATTAACCTGGACGTTGCCCCAATCGGCAGTGGCTCGCTTCCACTTCAAATCGGTCAGCTTCTTCTCTCCCTTTGGGCCGACTAACTTCGGTTCAACCCAATCGGCCCAATCGCAGCTAAAGCCGTTCCCGCCGTCCATGACGACGAGAAAAAGCTGCTTGGCCCCTTCCAGGTCGACACGAATGTCGACCTGGTGACCGGGCGTGCTGGTCGTAACCACTGGGCTTTTGAACTTTGGCTTCACATTCTGCGAAACCTTGTTGCCCTTCTTCGGTGCCGGCTTCTTCTTTTCCGGCGGAGGGCCAGGAATCAGGCCTTTCAAATCGTCTTCCGAAAGCGAGGCCGATTCGACACCTTCTTCCGGGACTTCCTCGTGGCTGATCCAGACAATCGCGTTGAGAACCACCTTACGGAAATTGGGATCGGCCCAGTTCCAGTGATTGTGCCCGCCAGTGAAACCAAACCCACGACCGCCATCTTCGCGATCGGCTGCCCAGGCGACGTGTTGCGGTTGCCCCACCATGGCGCGCACGTGCTGGTTGCCACTATGCGGACCATCAGGACGATCGAGCGTGCTTTTCGGTGGAACGGCGGTCAGAATTGGCGTGACATCTTTCATGCCTTCGCGGAAACGCATGTTGTAGTACCACTCGTCGTTGATCTCGAACGGCTTCACCCCATTGGTAATTGGATGATCGCCATACTTCTCGAACGAAGCAGTCCAATGCGGATTCACGCTCCACCAAGGCTCGAAGTAGCCCCCGATCCAATCTACGAACTTATCCCCCGCTTCCCCTTTGGTCGTTTCCACGCCGTAATGGATACAGGCCAAACCGACCCCTTTGTCCATCAGCTTTTGGAACTCTTCCAGGTGAGGATTCAGCAAGTGACCAGGTCCACCATCGCAGTAAACGACCACGGCATCGGCGTTGTCAAAGGCGGTGGGATCAGCAGGCCAACCCCCTTCGTAGATAGCCGCTTCAAACTGCGGCATGTTCTCGGTCAGCGCCAACATCAACAAGCGACAACCGGCCATGTGCTCGTGGGCACCATAACCGTGGCTCGGGCGACCAGGCACGAAGACGACTTTCTTCTTCCCTTTTTCCAATGGAAGCCGCTTGAGCATCACGTCTTTGAACTGCACTTTCATGGGGGGACCAGCATGCAGCTGCAATGCTAGAATACCGCTGGTGCGTGCGTCTTTTTCTCCTTCGTCGATCACCTCGGACATGACCACACCGTTGATCTTGTGGATCAGGTGATTCCCCTTGGCGATGATCTCGTAGTCGTTCCAATCTTCCTTGTTGATCTTCGCTTGCAGATCCGCCGATTCGGCGAAGCGTTCTTTCTTGGGGTCTTTGTTGCCATCGTGGACAATCGTTTTTTCGCCACGCTGGGTCAGAATACCGCGGCCCCGCTCTTCGTAATTGATACCGCTGTAAGTGTCGCCGCTGTCGATGTCGGCCTGATACCCTTTGGCAACATGGTTCCCCAGGTCGGTCGAACGATACTGAATGCCCGAGTTGCCGCCGACAATCTTGTACTTCAGCTTCAACTCGAAGTCGTCAACTTTGCCTTGGTCCCAAATCAGGAACGTGTTTCCCTTGGTCGGATGCTCGGCTGTGGTCGTGCCGGTGATTGCGCCATCTTCGACGCTCCAGAAACCTTCAGCGCCGTTCCAACCGTTAAGCGTTTTGCCATCAAAGATCGGCTTGAAGCCGTCGTCGTCGGCCTGAGCCGAACCAACCGCCACCAGGGCGATCATCGTGCCGGCCAATAGCCATGCGAGATGCTTGGTCATAAGAGGTCTATCTCCTGCAATCTTGGGTGAATCACCTTGCCTACAAAAGACGTACACAAGGCAACGAGAGAGGTAAAGGAAAGGGGGAGGACTTGCGAGGATTCGCCATCGCCCAGCAGGTCGGATGGTTCCTGCTAGAGACAGCCATAGGATTAGTGAACTGGTTAGTTTAGCTGGAAAACACCCCTGAATGCACTATCCAAAGGCAATTTCGCTTCCATTTTATGAGTCATGCCACCCACGGAAAAAAAGGCACGCTTCCTTTAGCAAGCTAACGGAATCGTGCGAATCTCCACCAACAGCCCATAAAAAAAGGCTCGCGCCGAAACAAAGTTCGACACGAGCCTTAATCAAGAGACTGCCTGATTGAAGCTAAGTGCTTAGTTGCCGAAGGGATTCTTCATCCCAGAGCCGCTATCTGCTCCGCTGCCGAAAGGATCACTCGAGCCACTCCCGAAAGGATCGCTCGATCCGCTACCAAACGGGTCGGCCGAGCTACCGCCGTCGCTTCCGCCACTGCCAAATGGATCGGCCGTATTTCCACCACCGGTGGCTGGAGGGCCAAATGGGTCTGCAACGCTTCCCCCGCCACCAGCTGCCGGAGCGGCAAACGGATTGCCACCAGCTTCACCCATGGGTGCGGCTGCTTCTTTTTCTGGCTTACCTTCAGGCGGGGCAGGTTTCTCGCCAGGCTTGGTTACTTTGACGTAAACCAACGGATCTGGCAACGCACTGGAACGCAGCACCACCATCTTGCCCGTCTTAGTTCCGATGATGATTCGATCGGTCTTCGAGTTGGTATGAAAGAAATCGTAGCCTTGCAGGCTCATCGAACCGACACGCGCCCCAGAGTTGATATCCAAGACGACTAAATCACCGTCATCGTCCAGAGCGTAAACGTATTTGTCGCCGGCGGAAAGGAACTTCTTGATCCGTGGCACATACCATCCCACTTCCCCTTCTTCGATGCCCAGCTTGTACATGCCACCCCGTTGAAGCGTTACATAGACGGACTCACCGATCGCAATCGCCGAGCTATCGATCGGCTCGCCGCAGGAAAAACGCCATTGGATCGAACCATCGGTCGAGTAAACGCAATAGACATACCCGGTCGCCGTGGTGAAAAACAGCCGCAATGCTCCAGAGTTGCTGGGTGGAGCAATGATTTCGCCGCTCGATTCAATGCGATAACGAACCAAGGGGCGGTCGGCATAACCAACATAGAAATAGTTGCGATCGGTGGCCCAAGCGATCGACGAAGTCGTCGCCAGCATCGGCTTACGAATGCTACCAAGCGACTTGTAACGTGGCACTAGCCGTGGCCCACCATCAAAGTTGTAAGCCACCACCGTTCCATCCAGCAGCGGCACGTAGATAAATTCGTCACCAACCACCGGGCCAGCGATCGGTAAGCCATCTAGATCACGTGTCCACATCACGGCACCACTATCTCGCCGGAGACAACTCAACGTGAACCCGCTAACCGAGACGACAATATCGTCGTTCGCATCGGGCGTGGTTTGAGGAAAACGTGGGTTGCCTCGCAATTCGGCCCAATCAGCCTTGCCGGTTCGTCCATCAACCGCCATTAAAATTCCCGAACTGCTCTGCACCAGAAAGGTTTCGTTGGGCACTTCGCGCCGGGTAACTTGAGGCTCGCCTTTGCTAGAGTCGAGACGGGCCACATACTGGTCGACCTTCTTCTTGGCGCCTTCTTCTCCTAAAGGCTTGCCGATGATATCTAGTTCATTGGAACTGAAGGTGACCGTCTTACCGTTTTGCTCGACCTCGAAGACCACCATGGGGTCTTTCGCGCTAAGCACCTGACGAAACGTCTCTAGCTCGGAACGCTGCGGATCGATCGGCAATTGGCCCGACCAAACTTTCTCGAGCCCGAGTCGTTCTAACTCGTAGGGAGAAAACGTTCGTGCCCCAATCTGGGCCATCGCAGGCGTCGCGGCCAGGGCGACCAAGGCAAAAATAGCAAGACGCGATACGAGTTTCTGAATTGGCATAGCGGTCGTGATTCCTTCAACTGGCCCATTTCGATGAGCTCAGCTTTCCTGGCGGAAACAAGCGAGACAAGTACCATCACCTTAATCGGTTTTGGTAGTTTGGATAAGATTGCCTGGGAAAAGTATCCTCAGAATATGCTTTTTTAAGCATAACACTCGGATGAGTAATACCTTGCCAAGTTTTTCCATCTTAATTCAGATACCACCCCAGCGTCACGTTTTTGGCCCGGTTTTCGCTAAATCCTTGTTTTTCGTCGATTCTCGACGTGTTGTATCGCCTAGACCCCGGCGTCAGTCCCCTCTACCATGAAACTTGAGTTATGGGGACAACACCCTTATGAGGGGAAGGCAGACACGTCTTTTGCCCCAAATGGTGGGGCACTGGCAAAATGAAACGGCAGGTTCATGGGTGATCGATCTGAAGAGAATGGTCTGCTAGAGAAAGTTCTCGGTTATTTCAATTTCTCTTCGGGAGAATACGATGCGCGTTTTGCCAACGCGTTGGATCAACTTTTCCGATTACCAAGCCTCCCCCAAACCCCCGATCACGAGTGGCCGTGGCAGCAAGTCGGCCAGCGGCTAAAGTCTGGTTTGGCCGAGCTTAAAACTTCGTCGGCCGCCCTGGCCGAATCGGCCCAAGCCGAGACCGCACTGCATTATGTGTTCGATGTCGTGCTGCCAGCCTATCTGGAATTTCATCACGACTTACTGTTCCACCAAACCGGCGAAAAGCTCTTTTCCCCGTTCTTCATCGTACGGGTCACTCAATCGGTCCTCGCGCATGCCGACCATTGGGCCGATGAAAGCAAAGTTAGCAAGCTCTGCTTGGACGATTTGAACGACTATATCGGGCACCGGCCTGTCCCGGCGCTAGAGACTCGCAAGACAGAACCGTACCCCCACGAGTACTGCCGGCCGATCCCGATTTGGCTGAAAGGGGCTGGGGCCTGCCTCGGACGGCATCAAGAGATCGTCGAAAAGACACTCGAACTGTTGCATGCCACAAACGCCGACATCCTGCAAGATGCTGGCTTCACGACCGAACAGCTCGACGAACTGGCCATCGATCCTCGCGCCTATGACTTCGAGCACCCAGTCAACAAACGCCCTAACTACCAGTTCGGCCAGTGGGATCCTGACCATATCGATATCCACGGTCGATATACACGTTTTGTCGTGCAACAAGTCACGCTCGAAGCGTTGACCGATCGTGTCGATCGTAACCCTCCCAGCGATCTCTCGCACGACGAGCTCGTATACGAAGCCGCTGCCGTCCTGGCTGGCGTTATCTTGATGGGGGCCGGCATCACCGGCAACGGACCAGGTGCCTACCATTCCGAGATGACCCTTTCGAAGCTGGTGCCGGTAATCGCCAACTATCGCGATCGCTTTTACAACCAACTGCTCGATAGTTGCCCGCCTGCGATGACCCAGCGACTCAACGAAGAGTCGATTCAACGTCGCCAACCATTTGGAGCCGCGCGGCAACATTTAAATGCTTACCTCAGCAACCGCCGAGCGAAGCAATTGGCCCACGTTCGCCTGGCGCTGATCTATTCCCGCATGGGCTACCCCGACGCGGCGGGCAAGCAGGTCGATATCGTTCCCACGGCTTCCGCTCGGATGCAATGTCGCATCGAATGCTTCATCACCCTAGCCCACCAGGCCATGAAGCGAGGCGATCTCAACGAGACCATCGACTACATCCACAAGATCGTCGATCGACTGCACCGTGCCATCGAATGTGGTGCGATCGTCGATCCCTGGAATATCCTTGGTTTCGATGGTCAGTTCAGCTTGTTCCCCGCTTACGAGAACAGCGTTCGCGACCACCGTGTCGATGACCTGACACGTTTGATCGAACAAATCTTTGATCTTATGTCGCAAGCTCTCAGCGAAGCCGCCGTCCGCGACGACGAAGCCGTGCGGTCGAAAACGGCGTGGGCGTTCGAAGAGTTCTCGATGTGGTGGCATCAATTCGCTACGCACGAAGTTTCCAGCGTAGATTCTCCTAGCGGAGACGATGCCTTCGCCGCCGCGCGGCGGGTGGCCGATGCCTTGCGGCTGTGGCATAAAGTGGGGGCAGAAGCAGGCGACGTCGCTTTCTGGTCGCCGCATGCCGAGATGTTCGATTCTCCCAAAGCGTACGGGCTGGTGATTGAAGCCCTGCTGGAACGGAACGACTTTGTCACCACGCTAGCCTTGCTGATGCACTGGCTAGAACGTGCCGATGAGATTCCCTTGCATCATCTCGATACGTCTTACTTCGGCATCGCCACGCAGTGGATTTTGGCATATCAGAAGTATCGAACATCGCTCGACGATTCCCCTCAAATTCAAGCCGAGACCTGGAAGATGATCCAGCGATTTCTCGACTTCCAAGAAGCCAACGCTGGTGCTTACTACAAAGTGCCAGGCTGGTTCTCGCAGACGGCTAAAAAAGGACAGTTCGACGAAGAACTGGAAGCCCTTTTCCATGGCGAGGAACCGGACGGTGACAACCTGTTTGACGCCGCCTACGAAGACGTTACTTATACCGACAGCACCGACGATGGCAACGAAGGAGCGATCTTCGAAGGAGGCGACTCTGAAACAAGCGAAGACCTTCAAGCCGAATCGCGTCGCATCAACACGCATATCTCTTTTCTTAGCTGCGTCGCCCAGTTGTGGCAAATGGCCGCCTTCCAGGCCATCCGCACCGCAGGCGAAGCCGTAGTTGTCGAGAAGCTGATGCAGTGGCGTGAGCAAGCAATCAGCAACTATCGCGAGTTGCTCGAACTGTTGCTGGTGGTCAATCAACACAAGCTGAGCGAAATCAGCGGCGACCATCAAGCGATGGTCGAATACGATCGCCAACGGGCCGTCAAAGAATTCGTGCTCGAACGCATCATCATGACAACCGTCTCAACGGCGTCAGCAGCACGCATTTTGTCTTCTGCCGTGGCCGCTATCGCCCCCCATCAAAAGCAATCGCTGGAAAACCTCGAAAACGAAATCGGCGCCGAACAAACGTTGGCCGTCGATCTGCTGGCCGCGATCCTCGCCGGCGATACCGAAGCGGTTCAACAACACTTCCCCCCGCTGCTGAACACGCTCAAAGACAAACCGCTGCTCTACGTACCGATCTCGAAACGAGGCGGCCCGCTGCGGATTGTCTCGGCCCGCGTTCGCCAGTCGACGATTCGGGAACTGCTGCATTGGCTCCCTCGGGTTGGCCAGTACGACCTCTCGCGGCAACTGCTCGACACGGCCCGCAAGATGGAGAACGACAACCCAATCGGCCCCGGCGCGATCACCGAGTTCGATGCCCTGTTCGAGACCGGGTTCCTGGCGATCATCGATGCCGTGGTTGCTTCGTCGCAAAGCTGGGAAGTCGCCAAGGAAGGTGCCACCGAGCTCGACAACGCCTTGGTCGAATGCCTAGAGCACGTCACCCAAAACTTGCTCATCGTGTGGCTCAACCATAGCCGTACCCTTCGTTTATCTGCGGTAGAGAAGTTTTCGGACGCCGGCCAATGGAAGATGGTGCAAGCGTTTATCCAACGCTATGGCCGCGATCTTTTCACGCAGCACTTCTTCAACCGGGGCAACATTCGCAGCATTTTGCATGGCGGAGTAGAAACCTGGATCGAGCGGGTTCGCGAACAATGGCCAGAGGACGATTGGCCGTTCTTCATCCAAGCCATGGGGACGAACATCAATCGGATCGAGGCCATCAACTGCTTTAGCATGGTCTTAGAAGCGGTCTTGGAAAACTTCGCCGAGTACCGCGACTACAACAGCACCACCACCCAGAGTGATCGGGGCGAATACCTCTACATGTTCCTCGATTTCCTGCGACTACGTACGGCGTACGATCGTGTTTCGTGGAACCTGAAGCCAATTGTCATGACGCACGAAGTGCTGGTCCGTACCGGACATGCCGAGGCCGCCCAGATGTGGCGTAAAGCGTTGGCAGATCGCATTGAGGACGAAGCGGAGAAGTACGTTCGGAAGCTGCGGAATCTGCAGCGTGAATATGCGATGCAAATGCCAACCGTCGCCGATCGAATTCAAGAACGCTTTGTCCGCCCCTTAGCGGTCGATCGGATATGCTCGTTGGTTAAACAAGCGATGACCAACATGGGCACGGAAGAAGCTAGCATCGCTTTCAACTTGCTGTACGAAGAAGCGGAAGCGCTGGTCCAGGAACCGAGCGGTGTCGGCCTCGACATTCCAACGTGGCTCAAAGCGTTGGACGAAGAGGTGACCAAGGTCGAGCTAAAGGAAACATTCGTTGCCGAGAACGAATCGTGGCAACCTAGCGAAGCTATTCCGCTGAGGAAACTCTCACTGGAAGCGGTTCACGACCAAATCGACTCTTGGACCACGCATTTCTCTTCCGAGGACGACGAGGAAGAGGAATAATATTTTAGTTTGAAGTGTTCCGTTTTCAGTGTTCAGCAAGACTAAAATCAGCACGTATTCTCCTTCCGGCTTTTCACTGAAAATTCAAACTAGCCCTTCCGAGCAATTGCCTATCGAATCGGAGGGGACTATCCCGTCCGCTCGTGAACGCCAAGGTACGCCAACATGAACTTTCGAGTTGAAATCCCGATCTATCGCGGGCCACTCGATTTGCTGTTGTACTTGGTACGCAAGCATGAGTTGGACATTGTCGATATTCCCATTGCCCAGGTCACGCAGCAATATCTGCAGTACCTAGATATTCTCAAAGCGATGGATGTCAACAGCGTGGCCGACTTCCTAGAGATGGCCAGCACGCTGATCGAGATCAAATCGAAGCTGGTTCTACCGCAACAGGAAGACCTGGACGAAGAGACCATCGACGATCCACGCGATCAGTTGGTCGAACGGTTGCTCGAATACAAACGTTTCAAGGATGCGGCCAGCTTGCTGGAAGATCACGGACGAGATTGGCAGAAGCGTTTCCCCCGGATTGCCGACGACTTGCCGCCACGCAAGGTCGATATGGCCGATCAGCCGATCAACGAGGTCGAGCTATGGGACTTGGTTAGCGCCCTCAACCGCCTGCTGCGCGATAGCAAGCAAGCCCAGCCAACCAACATCGTTTACGACGACACCCCCATTCGGGTCCACATGAAGCAGGTTCACGCCCGGATCGTCAGCGAGGGAAAGGTTCGTTTTTCCACCCTTTTTCCCCCAGATGCGGTCAAGACACGCATCATTGGTATCTTCCTCGCCCTCCTAGAATTGATTCGACACTATAATACGCTGGCTCACCAAGAAGACGATGACCAGGAAATCTGGATCACAGCCGGTGAAGGATTCCAAAATGAAGTTCACTTTGAAGACGTCGACGAATACGAAGCGGGCAAACCGACGCCGCCCTAAACCGGTATCATCGTGAACTAACATTCCCGAAATCCAACGCCACGATGAACCTTGCCCCGGGACAATGCGTCCCCTTCTTCCTGGCTTGAACCACTTCCAACTGCTGGGGGCCACGAGCCTGCCACTCAGATATCCGACAACCCATGCTTGATAACGCCCCCCTGCGAAAACTCGAATTCAACGGCCTCACAATCGAAGGGTACTCCCGGGCGGCCGTCCAAACCTATTGGCGCATTCCCGAAATGAAGCTCGGCTTCGACTTGGGTTTGCAGCCTTGGGATTTCATGGGCACGGCAACCTGGTTCATCTCGCACACGCACTTAGATCACATCGCCGCGCTGCCGGTTTATGTCTCGCGTCGCCGCTTGATGAAGATGCCTCCGCCGACAATCTATCTGCCTGAAATCGCCGTTGGCCCAGCCTTGCAAGTGCTGAAAGCATTTAGCCGGCTCGATCGCGGCAAGATGCCCTGCACGCTGGAACCTGTTGTTCCCGGCCAAGAGATTGAGCTCTCGCGCGAACTGGTCGTCAAAGTCTTACCGACCAAACATACGATTCCCTCGGTCGGGTACATCGTGTCGCAGCGTAGGCGTAAGCTGAAAGCCGAGTACCAAAACCTGAAAGGGGACGAAATCCGCGACCTCCGCCAAAGCGGTACCGATGTCACCGACGAACATCGTCACCCGCTGCTGGCCTACCTTGGAGACAGCCGGGCCGAAGCGATGGACCAGTCGCCCGAGTTCTATGAAGCGGACATCTTGATCATGGAAATGACTTTTGTCGCACCTGATCATCGTAAAGAGAAGATCCACAAGATGGGTCATATCCATCTCGACGATGTGGTCGCCCGGCGCGATAAATTCAAGAACCAGAAGATCATCGCTTCCCACTTTAGCACCCGCTATACCGGGCACCAGATCTACGAGCATGTCAAAGCCAAGCTCCCCGATATGCTTGATGGTCGGTTGCACCTTTGGCTTTAATCGCCAGCCTGCTCGCGTTTGCTGCCCGGGACATCACCGCTATGTCTAGATTGTCATGATCGCTCCTCCTCGCAGTGCTTACTTGCACGTCCCCTTCTGCACGCATCGTTGCGGGTATTGCAATTTCACCGTCATTGCGGGGCGAGATGATCTGACGGGCGCCTACTTGAACGCGATCGAAAAGGAACTCGAACTTCTTGGCGCCCCCCAAGAAGTCGAGACTCTCTTTCTTGGCGGAGGCACTCCCACGCATCTTTCGCCAGAGGAACTCCAGCGACTTCTCCAACTGGCAACAACCTGGTTCCCGCTTGCCCCTGGGGGCGAACTTAGTGTGGAAGCCAACCCGATCGACATCACGGTAGAAAAGGTCGAGTTGCTGGCGGCGGCTGGGGTCAATCGAATTAGCCTCGGTGTGCAATCCTTTCACGATACCAAACTCAAGCTGTTGGAACGGGATCATCGTCGCCGCGAAATCGAGCTGGCCGCTTCGCGGATCTTGCCCCTGATTCCGAACTTGGGTATCGACCTGATCTTCGCCGCCCCTGGAGAAACACTGCCTCAATGGCACGAAGACCTGCGTTCCGCCGTAGAACTCGGCGCACAGCATATCTCTACTTACGGCCTTACCTTTGAGAAAGGAACCACGTTTTGGAGTCGCCGCGAACGTTCGCAACTACTCGAAGCCGATGAAGAACTGCAGCGCGAGATGTACCTGGCTACGATCGAACGGCTAACGGCGGCTGGCCTCGAGCATTACGAAGTTTCTAACTTTGCCCGGCCCGGTTTTCGCAGCCAGCACAACCAACAGTATTGGCTTGGCCGCCGCTACTTTGCCGCCGGACCAGGTGCTTCGCGGCATATCGAGATGCGTCGCGAAACCAATCATCGCAGCACCACCACATACATCAAGCGTATCGAAATGGGTCAGTCCCCCGTCGCTGAGCAAGAAACTCTTACGCCAGAAATGAAAGCTAGAGAACAACTAGTCTTTGGCCTACGCATGCTACAAGGGATTCATCTGCCCACCTTCCAGCAGGATACCGGAACAACTCCTCAGCAGCTATGCGGCCAGATCATCTCCCAGTTTCAAGAACATGGACTTCTTACCCTTGCAGGCGATTACCTTCGTTTAACGCCTGAGGGATTGCTCTTAAGCGACACCATCTGTGTCGAACTTTTATAAGCCAGCCCACCTCTACAGAACGACTCAAATCTACAAAAACCAAGGGCGATGGCCTCTTCCGACTCGTTGCTAACCATAAGCACACTATCGAACTTTTTACAAAAGAATTTACGACTCTTCATGTTTTGAGGTTTGAGACTGACCGGTTTTTCAGTTAGATTTTCGAACAGTGGGGTTTGCGAACATCAAGAATTCCACACAAGCTCTCTCGCCCATTATCGGTTCAATTGGAAAAGCCCTCTGACGGTGAATTGGTCAGACCGCTTTTCGTCTCCGGAACAAATTGTCGAGGCGTCCTTTTTCGTTGCTGGTTTTCCCAACGACGAAACACCCCCATTCTTGGCCAGTATTTTTCCTGGGAGTGACGCCATGATTCAGATTAAACACCGCAATACCGGAGAGATACTCCTTGAGATTGCGGCGGACTCGCTGGTTGGCATGAAGCTTGTCGGCAAAAATTTATCCGGTGCCGATTTGTCGTCACAGGTTCTTCGCAATTGCGTATTCGATAGCGACAACCTCGACGAAGCATCGTTTGCTAGATCGAACTTGGAAGGAGCAACCTTCATTGGCGCGAGCGTGAAACGCGCTTGTTTCGATGGGGCCAACATGACTCGGGTAGTCATGACCGACGCCATCCTCAACGAATCGAGTTTTGTGCGAACCAATCTGAGCAAAGCCAATTTGCGTTATGCCAAGTTGCCCAATTGCAACATGACCGGGGCGCGGCTTGTTGAGGCCGATGTCAGCATGTGCGATCTACAGTGCAATTTAATAGAAGCCAACCTTACTCGCTGTGATCTGCGGGGCTCGAATCTAACCGGAGCCGACCTAACGCGGGCCAAAGTCGACGAGGCCAACTTTACCGATGCCAGCATGACCGATGCCATTCTGGAAGAGACCTACATCGAACGGGCCATCAATGCATGTGCCAAACATAAGCCCTTCAAGCCAAAATCGCATGTCGCCAAACGCCCTTGGTGGATGGTTTGGGCTTAGCAAAATGTTCGCACCGGTTACGCCAAGATCTTGTCGACGACATTGCCGTAGATATCGGTTAACCGATAATCGCGGCTCTGGAAGCGATACGTAAACTTTCTGTGATCGACGCCCAACAGGTGCAATAGCGTCGCGTTCAAATCGTGAACGTGAACCGGGTTTTCCGTGATGTTGTATCCGAACTCGTCGGACGCGCCATGCACATAGTCCCCCTTCACGCCGCCGCCAGCCAACCACATCGTAAAGCAGCGGCCGTGATGATCCCGACCGTAGCTGCCATTGGCCAAGTCACCTTGTGCGTAGGCGGTTCGACCAAATTCGCCTCCCCAAACAACCAGGGTGTCTTCCAGTAAACCGAGCCGTGCCAGGTCGTTCACCAAAGCCGCCGAGGCCTGATCGGTATCGCGACATTGCAGCGGTAATTGCGTGGCCAAGTCGCGATGCTGATCCCAGCCGCGATGAAACAGTTGAATATAGCGGACTCCACGTTCGGCCAACCGACGTGCCAACAAGCAGTTCGCCGCATAACTGCCCGGTTTGCGTGCGTCTTCTCCGTAAGCCATGAAGACCGATTCTGGCTCGTCCGAGAAATCGGTAAGCTGCGGAATCGACATTTGCATCCGATAAGCCATCTCGTACTGAGCGACCCGCGTTTCAATTTCAGGATCGCCAACTTGCTCTGCTTGGCGTTGGTTCAACTGGGCCAACGTATCAAGCACGCGTCGCCGATCAGCCAGGGAGATACCTGCTGGGTTATTCAGATAAAGGACCGGCTCGCCACCACCACGAAACCGCACCCCTTGAAACCGCGACGGCAGAAACGCACTCGACCAGAGGCGATCAAAAATCGGCTGCTGGCTCAACTTGGCACTTCCCTGCGAAACGAGCACGACAAAAGTTGGCAACTCTTCGTTTTCGCTTCCCAAGCCGTAACTCAACCAACTTCCCAGGCTAGGCCGTCCCGGCAATTGATGCCCAGTGAAGAGCATCGTCATGCCGGGGTCGTGGTTGATCGCTTCGGTATGCAGCGACCGAATCTGGCACATGCGATCGGCAATCTTGGCCTGGTGCGGTACTAATTCGCTGAACCACATCCCAGATTTCCCGTGCTGGGCAAACGCATACTGGCTGGGTGTTAAAGGAAGCGAATCTTGTCCCGAGGTCATCGTCGTCAGCCGCTGCCCCATCCGAATCGATTCGGGCAGTTCTTCTCCTTGCCGCGCAAGCAACGCCGGCTTGTAGTCGAACAAATCGTGCTGTGAAGGTGCCCCAGATTGGCAAAGGTAAATTATCCGCTTTGCTTTGGGGGCGAAATGAGGCAGCGTCTGTTCTTTTGCCTCGACCTTGTCCGCCAAGAGCGAATGTAGCGACAACGCCCCCACGGCCACCCCTGCCGAACCTAAAAAGGATCGTCGCGTTTGTCGGTTGGCAAGCTGCTTCAATTCGTGGGACATTGGGTGGTTACTCGTAAGGGTTAAGGCGTAACGATGGCCTCGTCCAAGTTGAACATCGCGTGGCAAATCATGGTCATCGCAGCTACCTCAGGGCTCACCGGCACCTGCTTCTCTCCGGTAGCCAACAAGGCTGCGGTCGCCTCTTTGTTGGCTTGATATCGAGTCAGCTCTTGCTGGTAAAGCTGCTGAAACAAGCCTACTTCCTCGTCCTGCATGGGACGGGAAACGATCCTCAAGAACGCTTCCCGCATGGCGGCTTCGACATCACCGTTTTGCTTAGCCAACACATCCGCCGCGAGCACTTTGGCGGCTTCGACAAACGTCACATCGTTTAACAAAACGAGTGCCTGCGTGGGCGTGTTGGTACAACTTCGCTGAGCCACGCAGACCTCACGGTTAGTTGCATCAAACGCCATCATGTTCGGCGGAGGACTCGAACGCTTCCAATAGGTATACAAGCTCCGGCGGTAAAGTCGATCGCCGTGATCTTGTACAAACTTCTGGGCCGAGAACTCGTCGTCTCCAATCGAAATCTCTTCCCACAGCCCTGGCGGCTGATACGGCTTCACGCTTCGGCCCCCCAGTTCGTCTACCAGCAATCCGCTAGCGACTAATGCTTGATCCCGAATCTCTTCTGCCGCCAGTCGCAACCGAGGACCACGAGCCAGCAGGCGGTTCTCTGGGTCACGCCGGTAGGCCGCGCGTCCCACATGGCTCGACTGGCGATACGTCGCGCTCGAGACAATCAGCCGATGAATCCCTTTCATGTCTCCAGTTCGCGCGAACTGTATGGCCAGATATTCCAACAACTCTGGATGACTGGGCAGTTCGCCCCGTGTTCCTAAGTCGTCCGTCGTTTTGACGATGCCGGTTCCGAAGAAATGTTGCCAGGCCCGATTCACCCACACGCGATGCGGCAAAGGGTTCTCGCGATCGGTCAGCCAATGTGCCAGCCCTAAGCGATCGTTCGCCGGAGCCCCTTCAAGATGAAACAACTGAGCCGGAACCCCTGGGGTCACCTCCTCGCCCAACTGATCCCACTCCCCTCGAATCCGTACGTAAGTCGTGCGGGGCGTTTCTCGCTCGCGCATAACCATCGTCTCCGGGAGTTGAGCCCTCAGGCCATTCAACTGATCTTCTGCCCGCTGTTTTTGACGTTCCCACTGAGCAAAAGACGCGAGCTTTTCTCGTACAAAGTAACGTAGCAGCAGATCTTGCTCCTCTTCCGTCCGCTGTGCAGGGGCAATCGCCAATGCGTCTTGAACCGGATTTCCTCCTTGCAGCACGGCAACGTCATCGTCGGTCAGTCGCCGCCGATCGAGACGTAACTCGTCGACGAGCCCGCGTACGCTCAAAAGGGTTTCCACATTCTCGGGTGCGGTTTGGCTGCTGAGCGTTTCCTCTTGCCGCTCGACAACAGGTTCGCTCCACGACAACCGCTTGCCCCGCACCCATAACTCGGTCTTGCCAGGCTGGCTCGGATCGATCGCCCAGGCCACGTGTTGCCACTCTCTGGTTTCCCAAGCGTCCGCTGTCGCTTCCCAATGCGTTGATTCATCAACGGACGAAACATGGGTCAGCGTAAACTGAGTGCCCTTCTGCGTTAGCTCCACACGTTGGCCAGCGGCAGATTCCCATTGGTACAGCGTCACTCGATTGTTAATCGTCGGATACAACCAAACACTCACCGAGAGGGGGCGACTTTGTTCTCGCGCGATCCGCAGCGAGGTTTGCCCGTCGAAAAGCAACGCATTGCCATAACGCCCCGGCACCAACAATGGCTGGCCTTCTTCCCGTTGTAACGTAACGGCAGACGACTCTAGTGGTAAGTGATCGAAGTGCAGCTTCTCGATCAGATGGTCGTTGGAAATGGTCAGCGGCTTGGCCGCCTGCATTGCTTCCGCTTCCCATTGCGGCAGCTTCTGCCGACCTTGCTCGATCGCTTCGTCCATTAACTTCTGAGAGGCACGAATCTGTTGTTCAATTTTATCGAGTTCCACTTGCTGATCGGCAGCAGGGCTTTTGATTACCGGAGCGGCATTGCCAAATTTGCCGTCGAGCCCTTTCTCGTCGATGCTGTCGAAAAAGGCCGCCAAGCGGTAGAAGTCTTTTTGCGAAACGGGATCGTATTTGTGATCGTGGCACTGAGCGCACGCCAACGTCATCCCTAAGAAAACGGTACCGGTCGTATTCACGCGATCGACCACGTAGGCGTGACGATACTCTTCAGCCAACGCCCCCATTTCGTCGTTCACCGGCGTATTGCGATGAAAACCGGTTGCGGTCAAGCTTTCGGTCGTCGGCTGTTCGATCAAGTCGCCCGCTAACTGCATCGTGGTGAAATCGGCAAACGACAAATTGCGATTAAGCGCACCAATAACCCATTCGCGATAACGCCACATATCGCGATGGCCATCGATACTGTAACCATGCGTATCGGCATAGCGGGCCAAGTCGAGCCACGCGCGGGCAAAGTTTTCGCCGTAAGCTGGCGAGGCGAATAAACGATCGATTACCTTGTCATCTGCTTCCGCCGAATCGTCGGCCAGATAGGCCTCTATCTCTTCGGGCGTCGGGGGCAAGCCGGTCAGATCGAAGGTAACCCGGCGGAGCCACTGATACTTCGTAGCTGGCGGAGCTGGTTGCAGCCCTTCCTTTTCCAGTCGAGCCAGCACAAACCGGTCGAGCGGGTTCTGGCACCATGTCGGGTCGCTGACCGTAGGCAACTCAACAGAACGAAGTGGCTTTAGCGACCACAGTTCTTCCCAAGTGGCCCCTTCTTCAATCCAGCGCTTAAGTGTGGCAATCTCGGCAAGCGTCGGCTGCATGTCCGCACCGGGAGGCGGCATACGCTCAGCTGGATCGCTGGCGATCAAACGGCGATAGAGTTCGCTATCGGCTGGCTGGCCGGGCTCGATGTGCAGTAGGGCATCTTCCCGCTGGTCGAACCGAACGTCCCCCTTCCGAGCCGAAGCATCCGGGCCGTGACACTGATAACAGTTGCTTGCCAAAATGGGCTGCACATCGCGGGCGAAGTCAAGCTTATCTTCCTCCGCGCGCACCGACCTTGGCGGCAACGTAGTCGACAGACCTATCGCCAAAAGAACCACGGGAATAAAGAGAGACCGCCGAGAACCCACCGGATACCTGATGAAAGAGAGGAAATAACACCTTTCTTTATCATATACCCCGAGGGGGATTCCGGTCCAAGCGCGGTCACACCAAACGAACCCGAAGAGGCCCAAAGATCGGCCTGCAGCGATTGCAACGGTTTTCCGGCACAAGTGTCCCTGTTACAACAAACCAAACGTCCCGCTCTCGCTCTGAGCCTTAGCTCAAATTCGTCAGCCGACCGTTGGAATCGCTGAACTTATCGGCCTCGATCCCCATCACTTCCAGCATGGAAACATATAGATTGCACAGAGGTGTCTTGTCAGCGTAGCGGAGGTGTCGCCCCGGTTTGAAAGCCCCTCCAGCCCGGCCCGCCAAGAGGATCGGCAGGTCGTCATGGTTGTGGCGATTGCCATCGGACAAACCGCTGCCGTACATCAACATGCAGTTGTCCAGCAGTGTCCCCTCCCCTTCCTTCACCTCCCGCATTTTCGTCAGCAGATAGTCGAACTGCTGGATATGGAAGCGGTTGATCTTGGCAATCTTCTTTTGCTTTTCCGCATCGCTTTGGTGGTGCGAAAGGTCGTGGTGGCCATCGCTTACGTCGACTTGAGGATACGGACGATTGCTTCCGGCGTTGGTCATCATGAAGGTCGCAATGCGGGTCGCATCGGTCTGGAAGGCCAACACCAGCATGTCCATCATCAACCGAGCATGTTCTTGGAACTCTGCCGGAACACCCTCTGGGCGGGCATAATCAGGTGCCTCAATCTCCTTCCCTTCCAGTTTGATGGCATGGGCCACCCGTCGCTCGACATCGCGCACGCTGTGCAGATATTCATCCATTTTCTGACGATCGACACTGGCCATGTTCTCTTGCAGTCGCTTGGCATCATTCAGCACGAAATCAAGGACACTCTTTTTGCGACGATGACGCAGGGCTTTGTTCTCTGCTTCTTCGCCACGGTTGCCGTTGCCAAACAAACGATCGAAGAGAGCTTGCGGGTTCACTTCCTTATTGACATAGTTGGTATCGTTCCGCCAACTGACGTTCGAGGAATATACGCAGCTATATCCTGAATCGCAGTTGCCCGATTGGGCACTCGGTTCAAGCCCGAGTTCGAGCGATGGAAACCGAGTGAGATGCGACAAACGGGACGCGGCAAACTGATCGACAGAGATCCCGTTACGAATGTCCGCGCCATCCGTCTTGTTGGGATGGGCCCCTGTCAAAAACGAGGCAACACTACGGGCATGGTCACCACCGCCATCCCCCAAAGCCCACCCGTTGTGCAGTTCGAGCCCGGTTAGCGGCATGATCTCTGAACGATGCTTGGCCAACTGAGCCAACGTGGGGGAAAGCTCTTTCAGTTCACCCTCTCCGTTGGGTGTCCAATCGGGCATGTGCATCCCATTGGGAACGTAGAAGAACCCCATCCGCACTGGCGGTTTGGCCGCTGGCGAATCGGTTCCTGCTGCGCGGACAACCGGGCAGATGCTTTCCAGCCACGGCAGTGCCAACGCAGTCCCCAGGCCGCGTAAGATCGTTCGGCGGCTGAGCATGGTCGTTGAGTTGGTTGCATGCGACATGATCGGTCCCTCTTGGCTAGCCGCCACGTTTTTGAAAAGGTTCGCTATGAACGATCGCGTGGATCATCGCGGAATAATGAAAGCCTTGCTGAGCCATGTCGGCTTGAATTTGCCGAATCGCACATTCGTCGTAGTACTCGACCCCACGCCCCAACGCGTAGGTCATGGTCTTCACGATCAAGTTATGCACGAACTCGTCTTTGCGTTCGTCCAGCAGCAACTTCTTCAGTCCGCCAGCCCCATCGAACTTGGTACCACTGGGCAACTCGCCACTGGCATCGATATCGAATCCTTCGTCCTTGCTCCGCCACTTGCCGATAGCATCGAAGTTCTCCAGCGCGAACCCAATCGGGTCCATCCGGGCATGGCACGAGGCACAAGCGGCGTTCTCGCGGTGCTCTTTCATGCGCTGTCGGAGCGAGCCGGTCAATTTCTTCTGCGATTCCAGCGTAGGTACATTCGCTGGTGGGCTCGGTGGGGGCGTGCCAAGGACATTATCTAAAATCCATTTGCCACGTTTCACAGGACTCGTACGTGTGGGGTTCGAGGTGACCGTCAAGACGCTGGCCTGGGTCAGAATGCCGCCTCGGTTTGGGTCTGCTAAAGGGACTTTGCGGAACTCGTCACCGTACACACCGTCGATCCCGTAATGCTTGGCCAGACGCTCGTTAAGGAACGAATAGTCGGCCGCCAACAAATCGAGCACGCTCCGATCTTCCTCGACAATTGATTGAAAGAAACGCTCCGTTTCCGTTCGCATGTCTTCAGCCAATTCCGAACTGAAGTCGCGGAACTTCCGCCGATCAGGCTGCACGGTTTCCAGCTTCCGCATTTCTAGCCACTGGCCAGCGAAATTCTTAGTCAACGCAATCGCTTTCGGATCGGCCAGCATCCGCTTGACCTGGGCGTCTAGATTTTGCCGCAGCGTTCCCTTCCAGGCATGCATCAACAGTTCGTCATCTGGCATCGTACTCCACAGAAAGTAACTCAGCCTCGTGGCGAGTTCGTAGTCGTTCAAGGTGTAAACTTCGTTCTCGACTTGTCCCCCTTCTACCTTGAACAGGAAGTGGGGCGAGCAAAGAATGCCAACGACCACCTCACGGATCGAGCCCTCGAAATTCAGTCCGTCTTGCTTGGCTAAACCATACAAGATCATCAAGCGTTCCATCTCGCCGTTGGTTACGGGTCGACGAAACGCTTTCGAGGCGAACCGTGCGATGACCTGTTGGGCAGCTTGCAACTCGTCTAAACCCTTCTCGCCAGGCCGCACAAAGATGATTTGCTTGTGCGACTCCGGATAAAGCGCCGCAATATTGTGATCGGGGCCAATCAGTTCAATTTTGTTAATGAACAAGTTGCGATCGCGACGGTTGGGATCTGGGTTGCCGGGATCGTAGTGATCGTTCAAGAATGCCACTTCGATGATTTGTTTTCCGCGTGGCAGTCGAGTACTGATTTCAAACGGCTTCTCGCTGGCCGACGTGTTGCGAACGCTGAAGGTCTCTTTCTCCTTCTTGCCAAGCTGTACGCTCATCTTGGCAGGCTCGTCACCCGATTGACTTGCGTACGCGTAAACGGCCAGCGTATAGCGACCAGGTTCCAGTTCGACTTCGAACCGTCCGACGTTATTCGAGGCGAACGTCAAACGGTTGCCTGAAGCTTTACCACTTCGCAAATTGAATTCGCCCAACGGCAGATCGCGTCGCGGAATCAAAGAACGTTCGTCGACCACAATCGCCTGCGAGGCAATCTCTTCCGCCGCTTCATAAAATTTTTCGAACAGCAGCGGGGAAGTCGAGAGCACATCGCCGATGTTATCGAATCCGTAACCAACGTCATCGGCTGGCAGGGTGTCGGTGGCTTGGTATTCAATGCCAACCAGATCGCGAATGGTGTTCTCGTACTCAATTCGATTGAGACGGCGGACCGTTTCCCGTCCAGGCTGCACCGAGCCGCTACAGTCGATGCTGGCCAAGGCCGACTGGGTCCACGACAACGCCAACTGCAGTTCTTCGGCGTTCGGTTGATCTGCATCTTCTGGCGGCATGCTGCCGTTGACGAGCATATCGAGCACTGAACTCCACTTCTTGCGCCCAACCGTTGTGACCTCTTCCAAGCTGCGATACTTCGTCAGATCGAGCCCGGCCTCGGGCGACTCGCTGGAGTGGCAATCCAAGCAGTAGGTCTGTAGAAACGGAACGATCTTCCCCTCGTAGTCGCTCGCCAACTCGGCGCGGTCTGCCCCCTTGGCCGGCAACGCGGCAAGCGCGCAAGCAAGGGCAAGCAACCAGATTGGTGCAACGCGAACAAAACGTCCACGCAGATACCGCAACATCGGCTGGGAGTCCTGATAGGGAAGAAAACAAGAGATAGAGGCAGGCTTAAAGGAGGGACCAGCCGTTTATTATAGAAACGGCGGGGATTGGCGTCTATTAAAATGAGTCAGCAACTAGCGCAAGACAAAGGGTATCGCCCGCTAGCAGCAGGACAATACCCCCTAGAATGACCGTCATTTTTTTCTTCGCACGCTTGAAGCGGCTTAGCCGTTAAAGCGACTCAGTGCGAGCGTGATGTTCTGGCCGCCGAAACCGAAGCTGTTGTTCAACGCGATGTCGCATTTCGCTTCGCGCGCTTCGTTCGGGATGTAATCGAGATCGCAGTTGTCGTCTGGGTTCTCATAGTTAATCGTCGGCGGCAGAACCTTATCGCGAATGGCCAGCAAACAGACGATTGCTTCGGTCACGCCAGCTGCGGCAATCAGGTGTCCCATCATGCTCTTGGTGCTGGAAACCGGGATTTTCTTGGCTAGTTCGCCAAATGCTTCGTGGCAGCACAGGGTTTCGACTTTGTCGTTGACCGTGGTGCTAGTACCGTGGGCGTTGACGTAATCGACTTGTTCCGGGGTGATCCCGGCATCTTGCATGGCCATCTTCATGCAAGCAATCCCGCCGCGGCCTTCCGGGTGGGTGTCGGTAATACGGAAAGCATCCGCTGTGGTGCCGTAGCCGATAATCTCGCCGAAGATCTGAGCGCCACGGGCTTTGGCGTGTTCGAGTTCTTCGAGCACCACCATCGAAGCACCTTCGCCCAACACGAAACCGTCACGTTCTCGGTCGAAAGGACGCGAGGCACGGGTTGGCTCGTCGTTGCGTGTGGAAAGGGCCGTTAACAGGTTGAAGCCAGTCACGCCGAACGGATGAATCATGGAGTGAGCTCCGCCAGAGAGCATCACATCAACGGTCCCTCGGCGAATCAGCTCGCGGGCTTCGCCAATGGCCTGGCTCGAAGCAGCACAAGCGGTCAAGCAGTTGAGGTTAGGACCTTGGGCATTGAACAGAGAAGCCAAGTGACCGCACGGCATGCTGGGGTCTTGCTCCATCTCGCGACGAGGATCGAGCGTAGCCAACCCCTTACGAATGAACGCGGCCTTGTCCCAGTCCGATTCCTTGCTGCTGATTGCGGCCACGACCATGTTGGTGAAGGTCAAGAAGTCTTGATCCCCTTCGCCACAGCCGAGGTAAACCCCAAACCGGGTCGGATCTTGAATGCTGCTAAGCACGCCGGAAGATTCGACGGCCTGCTTGGCGGCCCCGATTGCAAAACGAGTATGGCGGCCTGCTTTTTCCCAATCTTCGATCTTCTCGCCACACTTGGTGACGTCCCAGTCCTTCACCTCGGCCGAGATTTTCGTGGGGAAGTTGGATGCATCGAAGACGGTTGTGTAACCGACGCCAGAGGCACCTTCTTTCAGGCCTTTCCAGACCGTTTCCACATCGTGCCCCATGGGGTTGACCATGCCGACACCGGTGACAACGACTCGCCTCGTCATAGAAGATTCTCTCCGCGTTCAATCGCTGCCGACAGGACAGAAGTTGTCCGTCTGACTGGCTACACTTAAATTCGATTCCACCGATCGCCGGCGGGTAAACTCACGAAACCGAAGGGGTTTTGGCCAACTCGATTTCTGCCTGAACCATGTACTCGGGAGGCTGTAGCGGGGAACCATCTTTCGCCTTCCCCACATTATAAAGCCCCATTAGCCGCAACATCGAGAGGAAGTCGGCCGGGAAGAACAATTCGCGATGCTCTCCCTCTTTATCGCTCAAATGAGCAAAAAACAGCTCGACCTCGGCATGCAACTTGTCGCCGATGTGGCTTGTCGCCGAAACGTACGCGCCGTTCTCACGGATATCGTTCATCACAGCGGTATAGGTCAACTGATCGCCAGGATGGGCGGTACCGTGAAACGTAGCTTTGGCAACTTTGGCCAACACGACGCGTTCGCGGAAGTCGTAGACTTCCCCAGCCAGAACCCCACCGGTTTGAGCAATCCCTTCGATCACCAGCGAATGTGGCATGACCGGCAGGTAGCGGAAGTGATCGTGCAGGTGGTCTTCGGCCAACGAAACGCATTTAACCGACTTGGCGGACTTGCCGCTTTCGAACTCAATGAATTTGTCGATCCAAAACCAACGCATTTCCGCAGATTCCTCGCCTCTGTAGGGTTGGCCTGTTACGCAATTCGGTCCGCACCATCTAAAACAGGCGGACCGATTACGAACAAAACCTGACTAGCAAACTAGGCCAGCTTCGACTTCACGTAGCTGCACATGTCGTTGACGGTCAGCAGGTTACCAAAGTCGGAAACCACGGGGTTCGCTTCGAACTTGCTGAGGTCGGCAAACGGCATCCGCTTTTTCAGCTCGGCCAAGCCTTCCGGAGTGACCTTGCCGTTCTGAACGTACTGGGCGTTGGTCAAAATGTCTTCTGGGAACAGCTCATCACGCGGAATGGTGATGCCAAACGCCTTTTCCAGGCGGAACACGATGTCCAAGAAGTCGATCGATTCGGCACCTAGATCGCCCACCATGGTCGCCTCTGGTACCACTTCTTCCTCGTCAACGCCCAAGGCGTCTACCAAGGCTTCGCGGACCTTTTCAAAAATTTCGTCATCCGAGGGTGCCATAATTTCTTGCTCTCCGACTTGGGAAAAGACTGGCTATCTAGCTGAAAAACGTTGCCCTAAGCGATTCAGGGATGCCGCACGCTGCGACTTGGGGAACGATTGTCTACACCGACGATTTCTGGCGGCACAGCAGATCGTATTGTTGTCTGAGTTGGCGGATCGCACAAAGATCCGTAGTATTCGGCTGGTCGGTACCAGACGAATTGTAACTTTCCAGCACGATGCGAGAACTGACCGCAACGTTACCGTTGACTTCGCCGGATACTTTCAGCGAGGCCAAGTTACCATCCATTTTCATCAGCTCTGCTTTGACGATCAGGATTTCTCCCGGTTCGACAAAGTTGCCATATTTGACGTTACGTGCTTCCTTCAGCACCGTCAGACTATGACTAAAATCATTCGTAACACGAACCAGCCAGGCACCGGTTTGTGTCATGGCTTCCAGCATCAATACCCCAGGCATGACGGGAAACCGTGGAAAGTGATCCTGAAGATACTCTTCGGCAAGGCTCAAGCATTTGACCGCTGAAATTCGCTCGCCAGGATGAATCTCCGAGATTTGATCGATCAGACAGAACTTCATCTCAGCTCACTAGCGATTCCGATGTTTTACCAATGCCCTTAGGGACCTTCCGCCGGGAAATTAAAGCTTAGCAGTATACCCAGCCAATCTCACCCTCACAAGTTCACAACAAGCCAGCTGCGAGCGGTTTATTTCGCGTTGCAAGTGACTTTGCTGCAGACGCTAACCTAAGCAAATAACGCCACTTACGGAAGATCACTTCCGCCACAAAGCCCCTCTACCGAGGAAAACTGCCAGCAACCTCCTCGCACAACGTTGATTTTGGTGGGTGGGGAAGTTGCCTTAACGTGCCTATAATACGGTACCGTGTGGGCGAATCCGTTCGGCCTAACCCCTTGCCTACACGTTGCTTCCTGAAACGAGCCAACCGATCACCGGTTTGGTAGCTAAGCCGCGAGAAACCATCATGTCGACCGTTTCCTTGGGATCCTACGATTTTGCCCCCTATCGATCCCTTTCGAACGAAGAACTCCACCAGCGCATCCAGAAAGTCCGCGACGAACTGGGCAGCAAGCTGCTGATTCTGGGACATCACTACCAGCAAGACGAGGTGATCGAGCTTTCTGACCTGCGTGGCGATAGCTATCAACTCAGCAAACTGGCCGCCGAAAGCAGCGATTGTCGGTTCATTGCTTTCTGTGGGGTCCATTTCATGGCCGAAACAGCCGACATTCTGGCCAACCGCCCCGAAAAAGTCGCCGAGCGAAATGGACAGCGGGTTACGGTCGTTCTGCCCGACATGGCCGCTGGCTGCTCGATGGCAGATATGGCGGCCATTGATCAGGTCGAAAATGCCTGGGACGACCTCGGTGAAGTGATCGACACAAACGACATCACCCCAGTCACTTACATCAATTCTGCGGCCAGTTTAAAGGCGTTTGTCGGCAAGCACGGCGGGATTGTCTGCACTTCGAGTAATGCCGATAAGGCGTTGCAGTGGGCCTTTAGCCGCACCAGCCGCGTTCTCTTCTTCCCCGATCAACATCTGGGCCGCAACACGGCCCTAACCATGGGTATCACCGAAGAACAGATGCCCGTCTGGAACCCGTACGCCCAAAACCTGGGAGGCAACACCGAGGCGCAACTCGTTGACAGCAAAGTGATTCTGTGGCAAGGACATTGCAGCGTGCATCAGATGTTCAAAAAGGAGCACGTCGCCACATTCCGCCAGAATCACCCCGGGATCAAAATCTTGGTTCATCCGGAATGCATGCGAGAAGTGAACGAAATCGCCGACGTCTCGGGCTCGACCGGCAAAATTATTGAAACTGTCCGCCATAGCCCGGCTGGCACCAAATGGGCCATCGGCACGGAACTTCACTTGGTCAACCGGCTGAAAAAAGAACACCCCGAACAGGAAATCCATTTCCTTTCGCCGGTCGTTTGCATGTGTGCCACGATGTATCGCATCGACTTGGCCCACCTCTGCTGGTCGCTCGAAAACCTGGCGGCAGGCACCCCAGTCAACGAAATCCATGTCGACGAAGAAACGGCCAAATGGTCGCGAGTTGCCCTGGAACGAATGCTCGAAGTTTCGGCATAACCCGTACATTCTGCAAAAAACACAGACCAGGGCATTCGCCATTGCATATCGCCCCACCCAATAGTGGCTTCCTGGGGCCTTCCGAACCTCAAAGTCCCCAAAAACTTGACGCTTGTTAAATTGGGCAACTATATTAGACTTTGAGATAAATTCGGCCAGTGCCTATGCGCTGGAACGGTAAGCCCCTTTTCCAACCCGCAGGCGGTTTCCGCATGACTCTTCGCACAATTCGCACATCCTGGTTGCTACTCGCTTTGACGTTTGTCGTATCGTCTGCGGCGATGTCGGTTTCCCTGGCCGAAATGGCAGCTACAGAAGAAACGAAAGATGTCGTGCAAGACGCAATTCGGCTGGCTCAAGCCAACCCACCGAATCGCAAGTTCGCCGACGGAGTTTTGACCACGATTCCGATGGAATTTGAGGCCCAAGACACTTTCTCTCCGGTCGATCAGTACCAAGACATTTTAAAAGGGATTCCCAATCTCGATTGGAAACCCAATTTCATGTCCGACACCCGCACGCTTAAGGCCATGGCCAGTAAGGTCATTTACCGCCGCGATGTGTGGGGCTTGGAATTCTCGTTCAAACCGGTCCGCATGATCGAAGTAGGCGTGCCACAGCCAAGTGGTAAGCTGCAAAAGAAGCTGATCTGGTACATGGTTTACAAAGTAACCAACCACGGCGAACCGCTCCGCCGCGTTCCGGTCAAAGACAAGTTCGATAATGTCAAATACGAAGTGAAACAGATCGAAGGGCTTCCTTCGGCTCCGATTCGCTTTTTCCCCCGCTTTGTCCTGGAATCGCAAGATACCAAGGTCAAGAAAGAGTACCTCGATCGAATCATTCCTGCCGCGATGGATATTATCGCGCAGCGGGAAACGGGCGGGACCAAACTGTACAACTCGGTCGAAATTAGCCGCTTCGACATCCCTGTCACCACCAAAGACCAAGACAACAGCATTTGGGGGGTGGCCATGTGGGAAGATGTCGATCCGGAAACCGACTTCTTCAGCATCTATATCGACGGCCTGACCAATGCGTTCCGCTGGCAGGACAAGGACGAAAACTACGATCCTCAGGCCGATCCGCTGACTTACCGTCAGTATCAGCAGAAAACTCTGAAGCTCAACTTCTGGCGTCCCGGCGACCGATTGGACGAAAACGAGCGGGAAATCCGCTTCGGAGCCCCAGGGCAGGTTGACTACGAGTGGGTCTTCCGCTAAAAAACGAGTTTTCCCTGGGCACTTTACTTATCCTAGGGATAATCAAGATCCACCAAAAGCTATCGCCGCACCTTTATCCGTCGCGGCCTCGTAAAATACCTCAGGAGCAGATGTCATGGCCCATAAGAAAGGTCAAGGTTCTAGCCGCAACGGTCGCGATTCCAACCCGCAATATCGCGGTGTTAAGAAGTACGGCGGCCAAGTGGTGAAAGCTGGTAGCATTCTCGTTCGCCAACTCGGTACGAAGTTCCGTGCCGGCAAGAACGTTGGTATGGGCAAGGATTTCACCTTGTTCGCCCTGACCGAAGGGACCGTCATGTTCGATCAAGGCAGCCGACGGGTGAACATCGTCACTGCGGAAGCGAACTAGTTTCGCAAGCCGACGCCCCTTTCCTTTACTAGGCCAGGGCGTACGATTCGCAACACAGAGAGAACACAATAGGGATGGTCGAATTGACCATCCCTATTTTTATTTCACTTTCGCCTTTTTGGGCATTTGTCGATCCTCTTTCCCAAGTCCAGAGCAAGCATGTTCGTCGATCGGGTACAAATCGAAGTCGAAGCCGGCAGCGGTGGCAATGGTTGCTCGAGCTTTCGTCGAGAGCGGTATATCCCCAAAGGGGGCCCCGACGGCGGCGATGGCGGCGATGGCGGCAGCATCTTGATTATGGCCGAAGAAGGGGTGAACAGCCTCGTTCAGCTTGCTCACCAACACCATTGGCGAGGCAATCGCGGTGGACATGGCGGCGGGGCAAACCGAACCGGTCGCAAAGGGGAAGACATCGTTATCAAGGTTCCGCCAGGAACGGTCGTATACGATGCCAAAGAAAATTTCATCCTGAAAGACCTGGCCCAAAACGGCGATCAGTTGGTCGCGGCTCGTGGTGGTAAAGGTGGGCGAGGCAATCAAAGCTTCAAAACGTCGACCAATCGCGCCCCGCGCGAATGCCAACCAGGCGACCCAGGCGAAAAACGCCGCTTGCTGCTGGAACTCAAGTCGATCGCCGACGTGGGACTGCTGGGCAAACCAAACGCCGGCAAGAGCACTCTCCTCTCGCGGCTTTCGCGGGCCCGACCTGAAATTGCCGACTACCCATTTACCACCAAGTTCCCCAATCTTGGTCAGGTCCAACTCGACATGGACACTTCGTTTATCCTGGCCGACATTCCCGGTCTGATCGAAGGCGCGTCGGAAGGGGTTGGCCTGGGACACGAGTTCCTCCGCCACGTCGAACGGGCAGGTCTTTTGGTTCACTTGGTTGAACCGGCACCGATCGATGGAACCGATCCGCTAGAAAACTATCGCTCCATTCGCCACGAGCTGGAAGCCTATAACCCCAAGCTCGCCGCCCGCCCAGAAATTGTTTGCGTAACCAAAGCGGAACTCCCCGAAGCGGAAGAGATTCACGCCCAGCTCCAAGCGGAACTTGGCCACGAGCTTCGCTTGATCTCGGCCGTAACCGGTCAGGGCCTAAATGAATTAGTGCGGCAAGTCGCCACTCAGTTGGAGGCAGCCAAGAACCAAACGGAAGGTGCCTAGTGTCGCTCGAATCGTTTGTCACCGTCGACATCGGCAACTCGCGAGTTCACCTCGGACGCTTCGAGAACTTTCGCGCCGCGGAAGCGACTTCCCCGGTATCGACCTTCTCGTATCCCACTTCTTCCATCGATATCAACGGACTGCGGGACTGGCTTAACGACGAAGAACTTCCTTGGTTCGCCGTTAGCGTCCACCGCCCTGCTCTGGCCTCATTGGAAGCGTTCTCGAAAATTGAGCCCCGCGTTACTTCTTTCCAAGCGTTTGGGTATCAGCAGCTTCCAATCGACGTCACCCTGCCGGCGCCAGAGAAAGTCGGGGCTGATCGCCTGGCCGCTGCAGTAGCGGCAAACTACCTGCGCGATAAAAATCGCCCGGCCATCGTGGTCGATGCCGGCACCGCGATCACCGTCGATGCGATTTCCACCGAAGGAAAGTTTGTGGGCGGGGCTATCTTGCCAGGCATGCGAACATCCGCCAAAGCGTTGGCTTCGCAGACCGATGCCTTGCCGCAAATTGAAATCCACGTGGAAGATTGCCCCCAGGCAATTGGAACCAACACCACCGAAGCAATGCAAAGCGGGCTATTCTGGGGCTCGGTCGGCGCCGTGCAAGAAACGATTCGCCGTGTATCCGCCCAATTAGGTTCCGACAGTTCGCCGCAGATCTTCTTTTCCGGTGGCGACGTCCACTACTTTGCTCCCTGGATGGATCTTGAAATCCAAACGGTCGACCACCTTGTTCTGCGCGGAGTGGCATTGGCCGCCCAGCAGCATAAACCATCGTGACGCGTTAAGTAGCGACACTGCGGTAAACGTCCGTCAAAGTTTGCTTGAGCGTGAAACGCTCGATCGGACCAATCGCCGCATGCAGCTTGGTCACATCGGCGATCGGCTGCTGTGCCGGTTCCGATTTCTCCCCGATAACCTCAAGCGAATGACCACTGACTTCGCACAATGTGTTCCAGATGTCGGCGGTTGTTACCGCCTGACCGCAACCGACATTGTATGTTTCGCCCCAAGTTCCCTTCTCGACCAGCAATCGATAGATCCGAGCGATATCGCGGACGTCGCTCAAATCGAGGGAAGTGGTCAGCGAACGCACTTTCTGCGGCGACACCCCGGAAGCCACCTTCTGACACCACTCTGGCACCAAGTAGAGCGGGCTTTGCCCTGGCCCGGTGTGATTAAAGGCCCGCACGATCATCACCTCTAGCCCTGTGCTAATGCGATCGCGCAGCACATTCTCGGCAGCCCACTTGCTGTGTGCATAGCCTCCTTTGGGTTGCGGTGGATCGCTTTCGACAGCCCACGGTTGCTCGGCGGTGCGTCCGCCGTATACCTTGCTGCTGCTGATAAAGACAATCTTAGGCCGCGAAGGCAACGCCAAGGCCAAGTCGGCCACGTGCCGCGTACCCAAGATATTGACCGCCTGGCAGGTTTCAGAAGGCAAGTCGTCGCCGCAACTACCAGGGTGACTGATCGCCGCTAAGTGATAGATGACCTCTGGCGAAAAGTCTTTCAGCTGGTCAATCAAATCAGGCGTGGCTGGCTGCGAGATATCCCATGCGATGTTATCGCCCACGGCTGTTTGCCGTCGGATGCACGTCCCCCAAACATGGTCGCCGCAGTCTTTCAAATGGGCAGCGAGATGTTGGCCGACAAATCCGTTGATGCCGGTGATCAGGGAGTTCACAACTGCTCCTGTTTCAACTTTAACTCGGCTTTCACACGCTTCATGTCCTCGTCCACCATCAGATGAACAAGCTGCTCGAACGAAACTTTCGGCTGCCAACCAAGCTCCTGCTTTGCCTTGGCCGGGTTGCCGCACAACGTGTTCACATCGGCCGGGCGATAGAACTTTTCGTCAACGACGACGTGCTCTTCCCAGTGGATGTTCACCCGCCCGAAGGCCAGCTTGGCAAACTCGCGAACGGTATATTTCTTGCCGGTCGCCACCACATAATCGTCCGGTTGCTCGGCTTGCAGCATCAGCCACATCGCTTCGACGTAATCGCCTGCGAAGCCCCAATCGCGTTCTGCATCGAGATTGCCTAGCCGCAGTTCTTTTTGCAAACCATGAGCAATCCGAGCCACCGCGTACGAAATTTTACGGGTGACAAATTCGATTCCACGCAGTGGCGACTCGTGATTAAACAGAATCCCACTACACGCGAACATGTTGTAGCTTTCGCGATAGTTGACCGTCATCCAATGACCGTACATCTTGGAAACGCCGTACGGACTGCGTGGCCAAAAGGGAGTCTTCTCGGTCTGCGGCTCCTCTTGGACCTTGCCAAACATCTCGCTGCTGGATGCTTGATAAAAGCGAATGCTCGGGTCGACCGTACGAATCGCCTCCAGCATTCGCGTAACCCCCAGGGCAGTCACTTCGCCGGTGAGGATGGGTTGGTCGAAGCTAGTCGGCACAAAGCTCTGTGCCGCCAGGTTGTAAACCTCGGTCGGCTGCACTTCTTCCAGCAGCCGATTCAAAGCCATTTGGTCGAGCAAGTCGCCTTGATGCAAAGTGATCTGATCGGTCAGGTCGGCAATCCGTTCAAAAGGTAACGTGCTGCCGCGGCGGACCATTCCGTGGACCTGGTACCCTTTTTCCAAGAGCAGCTTGGCCAGGTAGGCACCATCTTGCCCGGTGATCCCAGTTATCAAAGCGACTCGCATCAGGGCTTACTCCTCGCCGGTCTCTTCGCCTGGGGTGCTTTCATCCGCTGGCGACTCAGGGGCTTCGCTATTGGGCGTTTCCGCTTCTGGCGATTCGGCTGCGGCCTCTGGAGCGGCTGGCTGCGGGGCTTCGCCTTCCAAGAGTTCATCGTCCGCGTCTTCCTTCGGCACGCGAACCACGGCAGCCAGACTGTCTCCTTCGTCCATCGACATAATCCGAACGCCTTGCGTGTTGCGTCCGACCATGCTGATTTCGCTGGCCGCCACACGTTGAATCTTACCGCGAGCGGTCATCATCAAAATTTCGTCGGAGTCGTCCACCCGTGCTACGGCCACAACCTTGCCGTTACGCTTGGTCGTCTTGATGTCTCGCAGCCCCTTGCCGCCACGGCGTTGGGTACGGTAACGAGCGTTGCCGCTAGACGAGCCTTCGTCGTCCGATCCGCTCTCGTCGGCGGAACCTTCGTCTGTCGAAGTATCTTCTTCTTCGCTGGCCAGCCCAGGACCGAAGCTGGTTCGCTTACCGTAACCATGTTCGCACACGGTTAACAGTTGCGCTTCTGGATCAGCCACGACCATGCCCACCAGGTTATCTCCAGCGGAGAGGTTGATCCCCTTCACGCCGCTTGAATTACGTCCCATCGCTCGGGCATCGTCTTCGCGGAAACGGATGGCCATACCTTGTTCGGTCGAAAGAACCAGTTCGTCCCCTGACTTGGTAATCGCAACGTCGACCAGTTCGTCATCCTCGCGGAGCTTGATCGC
Source organism: Bremerella cremea (assembly GCF_003335505.1). Classification (NCBI taxonomy): domain Bacteria; kingdom Pseudomonadati; phylum Planctomycetota; class Planctomycetia; order Pirellulales; family Pirellulaceae; genus Bremerella; species Bremerella cremea. Next base: position 314,682 of record NZ_QPEX01000011.1, on the reverse strand, counting down.
AATGATACCGTTCTTCTTTGGTCGGCTGTAAGCTTCCAGGGCAGTCTTTTTGACCAAACCTTTACGGGTTGCCATCACCAAATAATGATCGGGCAGATCGAAGTCACGCACGGCACGGCAGTCGGCGATGTGCTCTCCTTCTTCTAGCTGCAGCAAGTTGACCACAGCCCGACCACGGCTTTCGCGGCTGAGATTTGGCAGGTCGTACACCTTTTGCCACAACACCTTCCCCTTGGTGGTGAAGAACAAAACGTAGGCGTGGGTCGAGGCAACAAACAAGTGGCGAATCGGATCTTCTTCTTCGCTTTTTGCCCCCTTAATCCCTTTACCACCGCGGCGCTGCGATTTGTAAATGCTGGCCGGAGTTCGCTTGATGTAGCCCTTGGTGCTGATCGAGACCACCATCGTTTCTTCTTCGATGAGGTCTTCCAGATCGATGTTGCCGATCTCTTCGTGCGAAATTTCGGTCCGGCGATCGTCCCCAAAGCGGCGGTCGATCTCTTCCATCTGCTCGCGAATGATCGCCAAAATATTGGCTTCGTCCGACAAAATGCGGAGGTACTCGGTGATCTCTTCCAGCAACTTGGCATGCTCGTTGCCGAGTTTCTCTTGCTCGAGATTGACCAACTGACCCAGCGTCATCCGCAAGATCGCATCGGCCTGAACCGACGTAAGGTAATAAACGGGGGCATCGCCACGTTCCTGTTGGAACAACGCGAACCCTTGCTCGCCCAAGGCGCGGGCCATCATCGAAGCGGGGCATTCGACTCCCATCAAACCGATCTTCGCTTCGGCCTGAGTTTTCGAGGCCCGGATGATGCGAATGATCTCGTCGATATCAGCCAAAGCCAGCAACAAGCCTTCGATGGTGTGCTTGCGCTGACGAGCCCGGGCCAAGAGGAACTGCGTGCGACGGCGAATGACCGTCACGCGGTGCCGGATAAACTCTTCGACCATTTCCTTGATCGACATGGTACGCGGCTTGCCGTCGACCAGGGCCAAGAGAATGATCGAAATCGTGTCTTGAATTGGCGAGAACTGATACAGCTGATTCAGCACCACATCGGGGTCAGCGTCTCGCTTCAGTTCAATCACAATCCGCACCGGCTCTTGCAGGTCGGAAAGGTTACTGACCGAGCGGATGCCTTGAATCCGGCCTTCGTTTACCAGAGACGCGATCTTCTCTTCCACACGATCGCGTGTTTGCTGGTAAGGAATGTCATGAATGATGATCTTCGCGCCGCTCTTCGCTTCTTCGATCGTCGTATGCGAGCGAACGACGATTGTGCTGCGACCTGTACGGTAACCTTGGCGGATACCAGCCCGTCCGCAGATGATGCCGCCGGTGGGGAAGTCGGGGCCTTGGATGATGTTCAAGATTTCGTCGAGCGACGTATCGGGTTCGTCGATCAACTGAATTACGGCCTGGCACACTTCGCGTAGGTTGTTGGGCGGAATGGATGTCGCCATACCGACCGCAATACCGTTGGCCCCGTTGACCAGCAAGTTGGGTAACTTACTCGGCAAAACGGTCGGTTCGGTGCGCTGCTCGTCGTAAGTCGGCACAAAGTCAACCGTGTCTAACTTCAAGTCTTCCAGCAAAAGCTGGGCGAAGTTCGACATCCGAGCTTCCGTATATCGCATGGCAGCTGGGGGCAAACCGGCGATCGAACCGAAGTTCCCCTGCTTGTCGACCAGCACGTACCGCATGTTCCATTCCTGGGCCATACGCACGAGGGTCGGATAGATCACACTTTCACCGTGAGGGTGATAGTTACCCGAAGTGTCACCACTGATCTTGGCGCACTTAACCCGCGAGGCGCCCGGCGTCAGGTTCAGGTCGTTCATCGCGACTAGAATGCGTCGCTGCGAAGGCTTCAACCCGTCGCGCACATCTGGCAATGCCCGGCTGACGATCACGCTCATCGCGTAGGTGAGGTAGCTCTCCTTCAGCTCGTCCTCAATCGACATTGTGAACAGCCGAGTCGGATCTTCCGGCGATCCACCATCGGCACCATTACCGTTTCCGTTGTTCCCGTCCGTTGCCAAGTGAGCGTCCTTTCGGAGGTGTTCGTCAGCCCCAAGCCAAGACAGCCTGAAGCTTTCATTTATCTGAGCGTTCTAGGGTGCAGAAAAGGAGCAAAAACACCGTTAAAAACCACGTTTTCCCAAGCGTAATAAGCCGCATTTCTGGCACGCTGTAATGTACCAAAAGCAAACGGGGCAAACTACCAGGGGAACCCGGTTTCTAAGAAGTGCTAAGTTCTTGGCAATTGCCAATTTACGAAGCGAGTTTTCGTCCCAGAAACAGCCTGACCGAAGAGCGAGATCGGAACGAGCAAAACGACAGCCCAAGAATCTGGCCAACCCCGCCCAAAGAGCCTCCCATTCGCCCCATAGCCCCCATATTGAATTGGTATTGCAGCAACCACCGAATCAATTTCCACTCCTCAGGGGAGATTGTGGTACTTCTCGAAAATCGCTTGGGCTTCTTCCTTAGGCAGATACTTCGGCAATCGATGGAGAATTGATTGCCACTGAGAATGCTTCAGTTCGATCAACTGCAACAACCGTGGCCCGATGTCGGCAGTTGGGTCAAGCTCGGCCAGTGTATAGGCTGCATGGGGTGCGAAGGGATCGCGGTCGTCCATCATCCGCTCGCGTAGCCCGGCCAGCACCTCAGGCGAATTCAATTTCTGCTTGCCTAGCCACGGCAGCAGCTTGCTGTAACCACGAATCGAAGGATGCCGCAAAAGCGCGACAACACCTTCTTGGTACGACGATTCGAAGGGAGCAAACCGGGGCGACTCTTTGGCACACTGTAAAAGCCGCCAGGCTCGTTGTCGGTGCAGCTCTTGGGGATCGTCGAGCATGGTAATCAACTTCGGTACGGCCTCTGTGAAGACTGCATCGTCGGCCCTTTCGAGCTTACGGGCCAACCGCTCGAACAATTGAAAATGGTCGATGTTATCGATCACAAAAACAATCTGCTGCCAGCTCTCGAATCTCTGCAACGCTTCGTCCAGCAGCAGTTGATCACGCAGATGATTAAACTCCGCATGCTTCTCGGACCATTGCTTACGAATGGGTTCAAGTTGTTGCTGCTGCTTACGATGATCGATCGCCCAGCCAGCGGCAATCGCCAGCACAAGTCCGCCAGCTGCGAAACGCAATAACTGCCCCCACCTTGTTGGACGATTATCCATCGCTTACGGTCGCTCCCTGGTTGGGGCTTTGTCTTTCAGGCTAATATCGTTCAGGATTCTTGCGATACAACTCCGCTCGAAATCTTTGTCTGATTTCGTCAGTTCCGTCTGTAGAAAACGTTGGGCCTCTTCCTTCGGAACAAAAACGTCCAAATGCTCGACGGCATCCTGCCACCCCAAACATCGCCGCTCAATCAATTCCATCATGCGGACTCCGACAGGTGTGGCAGGGTCGATCTTTGCGACAGCTTCCGTAGCGAAAATGGCCATACGGTCATCGTTGCGGCCCATGATTTCGCGTAGCGGCTGAAGCGCATCGCTGGCCTTCGCTCCGAGCAGCTTCAAGCACAGGATTGCCTCTAAGCGAACTTTATCTTCCGGAAGGTTCAAACACGCGACTAGGGCCGGTACTATCCGCTTGGCATGCGGCTCCATTCGCTTGGGCTCTTTAAGAAGCAAAAGATGGATGCTGTACGCCGTTTGCTCAGCAATTCTCGGGTCACCCAGACGCATGGTATCGAGCAAAGGCACCATTGCTTCCGGCATTTCCTCATCCGATACCCCACTAATCCTCAACGCAAAAGATGAGAAAGGCGTACCACGAACACGAGCCTGACGCGTTTGCACTTCATGCAGTCCCTCTTTCAGCTGCTGCAGGTACGCATCCACCGAGATAGGAAAATCGTCTACCACTTCATTAAGAAGACTAAGACTCACATTCACGGTCGAATACCATCGCAAATGCTCACGCGACAAGGAGCGGCCTGTCCCAGTCATCCGCGCGACGAGCTCCTCGTTCTGCTCTCTGAGAACCGCAATTTCCCCAGGCAAACGGGCCAGTTCGTCCTCGGCTTGTTGATGATCACGATACCAGCCCAGCCCCAGCGCAATCACCAACACAACAAACGCCAGCCAGCGAAGATTCGTCTGCGGTTTCCATTGAAGCGACATTTCCTCTTTTCCTCGATCGGTGACACGGCAGGCCCCGGTGCGTCAAGACGGCACCCTGTCGGTCGTTGGAACCTAATACACGGTGACCGGCTCAGGCGGCTGTTGCTGTGCCGGGGGCTGCTGAGTCGGGCGTGTCTGGACGTATTTTACCCAGCGTTTTAGCCGCTCAATCTCTTCAGCATCGCTACTCTCGGCGATTGCCTGCTGTAGGGCGTTTTCCAGTTCGCCGTAGTGCAGAAAAAGGGCCATCAGCCCCCAACTTATCAGCTCTTCCCCTCCTTCAGCCTGCTGCCGCAGGCATTCCAGAAAAAGAGGATGCAGGTCGTAGTCGTGATCGAACATTCGAATCCGCACCGACATGATCTGCAGATTATCGAACGTCTCGCGATCGACCGCGTCCACGAGATGCGGAACGACCTGCTGCGGATCGGCTTTCAGGCGATGCAGAACGTTGACGAGATGATGAAACCGTTTCTTGGTCGGCAACATCCCTATCAACGTGTCGACGGCTAACTGGTTTTGCTCCGGGCTGAGGGTGAGCCGTGACAAGTCGTGTTCTGCGTAGAGCGCCACGGCTTCGCGTTCGTCGACTAGCTGCCGCAGCAAAATTGGCAGGGCACGCTCTATCAAGGGAGATTCGTTCAGCGGAGACTTGCCAATCGGGTGAACCGGGATGCCACGTCTCATCTTCGCCAAGATCTGATCTTCCACGGCCCTGGCCTCCACCTCGACTTGTTCAATCATCGTGCGATGGGCGAGGATCTTCTTTTCGAGACCTCGATTTACCACCGTGCCTCCTTCGTACCAACCATATAGGTACCAACCACCGACCAGGCCAACGCACAGCAAGGGGAACGTTATCACGAAAAGGAGCAAGCGACGTTGATTCTTCGGCGTCATCGAGTCGGTGCCTCCTTTGATTCGTCGATTGAATACCGTACTTTAAGTCGCCGGACCATTCCCTGTATTCGTGGGTCCGAATCTTCTGGCACGGTTGCGAGGAAATCCTCGATTTCCTTCCGGACAAGCTCACTGCGGTCGGCTACATATGCCGGAAGCTTTTCCAAACAATCGAGCACGCGGTACTGAACCTCTGGGCGTGATTCGGGATAGATGGCAATTAACTGAGAAACAAGTTGTTGTAGTTCTTCGTCACTCGCTTGAAGATAGAAATGGATCGAGTTACGCACCAAGTAAAGCGGTTCCCAGTGAGATGCCGATTGGACGCTGGGCGTCTTGGGGGGTGGATTCTTCACTGCCTGCACGATACTAAGGGGCGACTTCCACCGGAGTTGCTTGATCTCTAACGACGCATTCATTCGGTTCAGCCGACTCAAACGAAGTTGAGCCGCCGCCAGTTCCTGACGGGTTCGTGCTTCCTGTTCTTGCAGCCGGGCTTGCTCTTTGGCCTGGGCAGCAAACGCCAGATAAACCGCGCAGCCGCTTGCAATCAGTGTCGGCAGAACAAACAGCAGCACCCACAGCGGAAACTGGCCGCGTAAGATGCTGGGCTTGGGTTCTTGATCGCTGGTCACTTCGTTTCCTGGGGCTGGTTAACCGACTTCAAATAACCCTGAAAGCCTCGGGCCGACCACCATCCCGCTCTGGCCGCTGGCGACTTCATGTAGGCTTGAACTTGTTGAATGTGCGTTTTCTTCTCCGGCGTTTTAGCCAGCGCGGCGGCAGCTTCGTAGGCGAGTGCGACTTCTTGCGGTTTGAAGTTTTCGATCAGGTTCTTAAACGTTTCCTTCCCGTAGCGATCTTCGACAATGTAGCGAGCCAGGAACTCGCTCAGGTCGCACTGAGGGTCGATTCTTCGGGCATCCATGGCGGCTTTCTGTACCGGAAACCAATACTCGCCGGAAACGGTCGCCAGGATGTCAGGCACCGCCTCCTTCGCCTGCGGCCCGATCTCCCGCAGCAGATTCAACGCATAGTAGCGTAGCCGTGGATTGTGCAAGCACGGGATCGTTTCGCGAACCACCGTAGTCACAAAGAGCGAACGATTTCCTTGCCTTCCAACCACTCTGCACAAACCAACCAACGCGTGAGCTTGAACTTGTTGTCGCTTATCGTGCAATTGCCGAATCAAAACGGCCTCGATTTCCCGGTACGAACTAGGATCGGGCAGGGAAATCATCTTGTGAGATGGAGGATGCAACGCAATCAGGGGCACGCCAGTGTCTAGTTTGGTGACAATTGCGGCCTGGATCGAAGCGATTTTCTTCTTCTCGTCGGAGATCTCTCGTTCAAGCTTTTGGTTCTGCAAAAATAACGCGCGATTGGCTTTCTCCGCACTTTGATATTGCCAAAAGAGGACGCCTGCCAAAATCACAATCAGCAAGATCGAACCTTCCCACATCCACTTCGCTACGCGGCTTGGTTTCGCTTGGTTCATCACTGCTTCTCCTCAAAACCAAACGTCTGCCACACCGCTTTCGCCTGGCTGGCCAGCTTTTGGTCGTTTTGCTCTAGCAGCGGCTCGACAAAAGCTTTCACCTCTGCGGCAATCGCCGGCATTCGTTCCGGAGCAAACTCTGGTAGTCTGGCCAAGAGGTTCAAGATTTGAAACTGGGTCACGTGCGTTGTTTGAGGATAGACCTCTTCCATCTTCCTCAGCAGCGCACGCATATCGTCGTCGCTGGCTTGGACGAAGAAGGTCAGAAATTCGGAGGCGTCTTCGACCTCGTAATACCCCTGACTCCCTTGTTTCGGTGCAGTCGGCGGGGCGAACGGGTGATTCATCCGCGTAAGCACCCACTGCGGGTCTTTGTACTTTTGCAAATTCTTCCGCATCGCGTCTTGCAAATGACGCCAACCATCCCGGTTTCGCCGCAACTCGGCCAACGTTTCATGAAGTCCAACTTGCTGCATCATCAGTTCTTCCCGCACCTTCAACTGCCGCTGCTGATTGGCGTACATAGCGAAAAGCAAGCCAGCGATCGTCGGCAAGACGAACATCAGCACCCACAACGGGAACTGAAACTTCGATCGAGGCGGCGGGTTTTCGGAGGGGTCGCTCACAGCTGATTTAATTCCTCAAGCTGGCCTTCTTCTTTCAATTGCTTTTCGATTTCCCATATAAGATTCCGTGCCCGCTCGTCTGAGCTCCTAAATCGAATTTCTTCTTTAACCTGATCCAAGGTCTTTTCTCCTGAACGAATTACCTCGATCAGTTCTGGGGAAATGTCTTGCTCTGGATACAATCGCAGCAGAACACAAAGGGCAACCCAGGAAAGAGGATCAGACTCTTTCTTAACCATTTCTCGTAACTTATTAGCCGAAGGATGACTACGAACCATTAAGTTATTTAAGACATTTTGAATTCGATACCAGAGCAACGTCTCCGGCTGCTCATCATTTAGCCTGGCAGCTAGAAACATCATCACCTCATGCTGCTCGTCTGCTCCGAAAGAGGGATAGCGCCTTAGGTTCAAAGCCAAGTCTCCGATCCGCTCTAGCGCGAGCACTTGCACTTGCGGATCGACGTGATCGATCTGTTGGCATAAGATCGCAATTGCTTCGTGTTGTTGCTGTTCGTCAAACATGCTCCAAAAACCAGAATCCGTTTTAATGGGCAACCCTGCTCGCAGGTACGCAAGCAATTGCTGTCGTTGAGCCTCGGTTTCGGACTTTTGCCGCTGCACTTCGGCTTGAAGTTCAGCTCGCTCGTCGTTCAGCTTCGTCAACATCGCATGGGCCTCTTGATACTTGTAGATCACCCGTACGCCCAGCACGACGAGGGTAAACGTCAATACGGCCAGACCAAACCATTTAAGCATTCGCACCCAGCCAGCACGCGTGAGGCTCATTGCTGGTTCTCCGCCGATAAGGCCGCTTGATACAAAGCGTCGACCCGCTTGGCTCGCGCGGCAACCTTGGCAGAAGGATCGTTGCCAAGCTGCTTGGCAATCGCCGAGACGTCGTGCGCAAACAGCCTCTTTCGATCCGCAAAAACAAAGAGCATTCGCTCTAAAAAATCGAGGATACGAAGCTTGTGCTTCTCCGAGGCATCGTTAAGTTCCTGCTGAAAGCCAAGCACAAGCTCGCGGATATCGTCGTCGCTGGCCTGGTAGGCGAAATAGCTGAGCCCCCATTCCGTTTGCCCTAGCCCGCCCCCATAGAGACGCAATTGAGCTTGTTGAACGATTGCTTGCGGCTGGCGGTATTTTTCGAGCTGCGCTTCGATGGGAGCCATCTGCTGCCGCACGAAGTGATTCTCAACACTAGCCATTAACTCTTCAGCCTTCAGTTGGGCAATATCGGCTTGGGCCTGCTCGATCTGCTTAGCCCATTGCCAAGTCAGCGAGAGGTAAGCAAACCCCAACGCAGCGATCGTCGGCAAGACGAATACCAACATCCACAACGGGAACCGAAACCGCCCCCTTACGCCGGAGTTGCCTGATTCGGTCATCTAAACTTCCCCCGTTTCAATAGGGCAAACGCTATTGGGTAGCTTTTGCCTGGTTCCTTTCCATCTCATCCAGCATGCTCAACAAGAACGTTTGTTTTCCTTCGCTCAGTTTTTGCTCTTTGAGTATTTTTTGAATTGCCTGACGCACTGCCGTTTCCGACGCATCTTGGGTAAGAATTGATTGGGCGTACTCCCAATTCAGCTTGTCTTGCACAATGATATCGAGCAGCAGTTGAATCGCGTATTCATCTTGAGGATCGATTTGCAGCATCGCATCGCCCCATTGGGAACGTTGCCACTCTGGGGCCCGTTCACTTCGTTCCCGCAGCAGCGGTAGCCACTTGGCAGGTTCCGGCTGCATTGCTGCGGCAATCTCGGCTGCTCGCATCCTACGAAATTCATCTTCCGATTCCTCAACAATCGGGCGGAGCGCTTCCAACAAGGGGCGTTGGAAGTGCTCTCGCTGCTTAGGATCGGACCATGTCACCTCTAACAACAGACCGGCAGCCGCAATGCGTATCTTGGGGTCTGTCTGATTCAGGTAGGTTTGCAACTCGGCAATCGCAGGTTCCAATATTGCCTCTTGAAAAGGAATATCGTTAATCTCCGAAAAACGATCGATCTCGTTCACCTCGGAGTCGACATAAATCTTCACCACTTGAGGCAAGATCGTCCGCAGCTGCTCTGGCGAATCTCTTAACAGCTCTGACAGCGATTGGGCGGCCGCTTTTTGATGATACGGATTGGGGCTATCCAGCATTGGGCGATATGCTTGTACGATTTTGTCGATCAGCTGGGGATCGGCCACATCGACAAAGGTTGCGTCAATCGGCACCGGTACTCCCTCTTGAACCCGCTGCAAAACAAGCTGCTGAATCTCTGCCAGTTCCTGCATCGCCTCCGTATTTAACACCTCGAATTCCTGCATTTCAGCCTCCGCTTTTTCCAACTGCGCGGCAGATTTGGCAAGGCTGTTTTCTAAGGAACGGATACGAACCGAAGGGGAGAACAGATCCCAACTGAACATCGAGATCAATCCCATCATTAGAGGCACCAAAAATAGCAGATGGAGAAAAATATGCTGTCGTCGATCTTGCGGGATGCTCATTAGTATCCTCCACCCAATAGCGGACCACTGCTTCGCAGCATGTAATCGCCTTCCATCACGATTGGCCTGACATCGATCGGTAAGGGGGACAGCAACGAAATGAGCGGTGCGATGTAGATCGCTCGCACTCGTGATTCGGGCAGAAACTTCCGCCGTATGCTGGTCCGAGCTTGCTTGATCGACGAACCGTAGGGCCGCAGCAAGGGTCTGACTGAAGCTTGATAGTGGGTAGCATATTGTGTTTCAAGCCACGGCCTGATCTCAGCAGCCACGATCTCAAAACGATCTGGCAACATAAGGGGAAGCTTTCCCAAGATTTCAAAGGTCGCGTATACTGGCAGCACCTCGGTCAAGCGTTGGCCAATCTCGCGCAAGTCCTCGTCGCTGGCCTGAGCAAGTTGCAGATTAATTTGGGCTTCACGCTGGAGATAGGCAGACTCGCCCCCTTTCTCCAGCACTGTCGCCACCACGCGGCTTTTGTCGAGCAAGGCTGCCAGCTTTTGCAGCTTGGGTAACTTAAATTCAACGTTAATGAACATCGATCGCGTTTGAGCGTTTAAGTGATCGATCTCTGCATCAAGGCCCTTGAGTTGTAACTCGATCGCTTCCGCCTGCTTGTCTTCCTGTTTTGTCCGCAGCTGAGTTGCAACCAAAACTCCAACGAGCACCACGGAGAGTATCACCTGCACCAGCAGCAAATAGAACGTCCTCGGGGAATGGCTTGCTTGATCCGGCTTTTCTGTCATGAATTTCCTACGGTTGTCATCCGTTTGCGCTGCTTTTCCGGCTACTAGGGCATGTTATACCCCCCGCTGCCCCGTTTCCCAAAGATTTTGCTGAAACGTTAACTGGCAGCCCACCAGCGTTTTGCTTGCCCCGTGAACAGACCAACAGATATCTTGTCGTCTACTGCGATGCCTGACGGCGCTGCCGTTAACCACCCAACCGGTGCACTTAGGGGCGGGACAAAGTCTCGCCAGGCACTGCCCCTGATCGAGACGCGTCCGATTGGTAGACATAACTTCGGACGCAATGAAGACCGTGGGACAAAGTTGTCCGCCAATCCTTGCCACCGTAACCACGAGACCCCTGCCCTACCTATAAGAAGGTCGCGACAAGAGTTTTGAGTATGAAACCGATCAGCACGATTCATCTCGGCGTCCATCCCCCAAAGCAGTCGCCAGATAGAAGCCGCAGGGTTTTGAGTATGTTCTCGGCAAGATCACCGATTTGAGATAACCCCTTTGTGGCATAGCGACTTGCGGCAGCAAGTTGCCAGAATGGATTCCCCGGGGAGAGTTTTGAGTATGAAACGTGCGCAACACAAAACGCCCACCCAATAACCAACGGGACAATCAAAAGCCGAGGCAAAAGAGTTTTGAGTATAAAACGCGCCGCGAAATGCCAGAGGCTCGCTACGACTGCGACCGCAGCTTATCCATGGCTCAAAAGCGAGACAATTGTGTGGCCTCAAGCTGGGACAAGCCTGAGCGGTTATCGTCTTCTCTTGATCAGACAAATTCCGCGCAGTGAACGTCTACGAGAACGCCACCAGCACGTCGTACATTGCGTGCGAGCCGGCAGCGATGCCGAAGCCGCGGAGGGCGAAGATCGAAGCGAAGATCAGCCCGGCCGAGAGGCGGAAGAGGAACGAGTAGGCGTCGATCGAGTCTCCCCCGATCACAAAAAAGTTGTAATGAGCAGCAGCAAAAATCAAGCTACTAATCAGCATCGCCGCAAACGTGGCGACCACCTTGGGGAAAGCAAAGCCTTGGATGAAGACAATCAGCACGGGGATCAGCATCAAGCGGAAAAGCAGCTCTTCGTAGATGCCTGCCCCGAAGTAGGCGACGACATGCTTGGTGGTCATATCGACCTGAGGGGCTGCGGTGGCGACGACTTCCATTTTCATGACTGACGCTTGAAAGTGCGCCAGGCACAGCAGAAACAACGCCAGCACCATCGACTCGGCTGCCATCAGCGGCAGATTAGTCGGCTTGAACTGCCACGGGTACTCCTTCAAATGGTGCCAGGCCAGCAAAATGGCAATCGTCAGCACCGGCAGCAGAAAGTACTGCCCCAAACCCATGAGCCGGAGAAACTGCCGCAACCAGACATCGACCCCGTTGCGAATCGCCTCTGGCCCCAGCCACAGGACGCCAGATTCGTAAATTGCCAACATTGGCAGCACAAAGATCAAACTAGTCAGCGGCCGCGAAGTGGCCTGCCAATAGTTGTTTGAAGCTTGGCTAGAAGCTTGTTCGAGTTCCACTTCCGTTGCCGGCATGGAGATTCGCTTTGCTGGCGATATTAGGTACTGGGGGGAGAGAGACCGCGTTATTATCTTTCTGGTCGGAACTTTACCGGCCAGGACTTGATTCCCAAGCCCCTGACAGGAACAACTGTTACGACCGGACACACACTTCTGAATTCCTAAATCCTATGGGATCGCCCCGTTGAACGACTCGCACGTTTCGCTAAATACCGTCTTCGAGAAAATGCTGGAACATTACGGCCCGCAAGATTGGTGGCCAGGCGATTCGCCGCTAGAAATCATGATTGGGGCGGTCCTGACCCAGAACACCTCTTGGAAGAATGTTGAAAAGGCTATCGCCAACCTCAAAGATGCCGACCTCATCCACCTGGGGCGGCTGCATGAAACACGCGTGGAGGAACTAGCCGAAATCATTCGTCCTTCCGGCTATTACCGCTTGAAAGCGAAGCGGCTGCACAATCTGGTCGAGCACGTGATGACTCGTTACGACGGCGACCTTGAGTGGATGTTCAGCCACGACGTGGCCACACTGCGCGAAGAACTACTCAGTATTAATGGTATCGGGCCTGAGACAGCGGACTCGATTTTGCTGTATGCCGGGAACCTCCCTGCGTTTGTTGTCGATGCCTACACGGCTCGGATTTTGAAGCGGCATGGCTGGATCGAATGGGAAGCCGATTACCATCAAATCCAAGATCATTTCGTGAGCCAAGTGCCAGCGGAAGTCGAACATTACAACGAGTTTCACGCCTTGATCGTCCGCACCGGCAAAGAATTCTGCCAAAAGACGCCCAAATGTCAGGGCTGCCCGTTGGAATGTTACTTACCAGAAACCGGAATCGAAGAACCGCTCTAAGACAAAACCACCCCAAATAGGGGCAATGGGCCAATTATTCCGTTTGACGCTCCTTTAACGCTAGCACTATCTTTTACCACTTCCCCCTAAACCAAACGTTCCTCCCCCTTAACGGGCCATCCATTCACATTCTGTAATTCGTCAGTTCTTGAAAGGGAGGCGCTGGGATGTCAGAATCAATCTTCAGAAAACGTGTTATTCCGTTTAACCCTTGATTGTTCGTCTCTGGAGCAGAAGCAAGTAATGAAAGTTGTTCCCCTGGGAGCCAATGTGGTCGTGCGGCGGATGGAATCGGAAGAAACCACAGCCGGCGGCATCGTCTTGCCTGGCAGTGCTCAAGAGAAAATGAAACAAGGCCGCGTTCTCAGCGTCGGCGATGGTCATGTCTTGAAGGATGGCACCAAGGCCCCCTTATCGGTGAAAGAAGGGGATCAGGTCTTCTTCAGCGGGTGGGCTGGCACCGAGATTAAGGTCGAAGGAGAAGAGTTGCTGATCATGGCCGAAGGAGACATCCTGGCCATCCGCAAGTAGGCTGGCCTTCATCGCTGTGGTGGTAACTTCTTTGTCTAAAGTGGTTTAGCCATCAGCGGGCCTGCTTTTATTACGGTTTTTCTACACGCCGGACGCCTGGATTCTCAGGCGGTCTGGTTGGCCCGATTCAATTTGGCGCTCTACAATATCGGGTCCAGTGCTTGGTTTCATGGCGAACAATAAGGTTCGTCCTGGGCTTCGCAACGGTGCCAAGCTTTGGATCAACGCTGCTCCGCATGATCCAGCGCGGTAAATCCGCCTCTGCTGAATAGCAGCGACGAGCACCTAGCAATCCGCCCGATGACGCCTGGCTTCGTCATCCGCGTTGATTTGGAAACACTTAGGAAAAAAGAGGTTTCATCTATGACTCTGTTGCTCGCTAACCGCTGGCGTCCCGTTTTCGCGGCGATGCTGACCGCTTCGCTATTGATCTCGCCGGTCGCTCTTCGTGCCGCCGACAATTCCGCCTATGAAAAATCGGTCGAGAAAGCCGTCAATTACCTGACCAACCAAGGGCAAGCCTCCGATGGTACGTTTAGCAGTAACACCGGAATTGGTGTGACGGCGATTTGTACTCTGGGCCTTTTGGAACATGGCCGCACCCCGCTCGACCGTGCCGTGAAGAAGGCATTGGCGGCGATGGAAAAGCACGTGAAGCCCGACGGTGGGATTTATGTCGCCGGCACACGTCACCGCAACTACGAAACCTGCTTGTCGCTGCTGGCCTTCAGTGCCGCCAATAAAGATGGTCAATACGACCAGCTCATCGCCAATGCCAACGCATTCCTGAAAGGGCTGCAGTGGGACGAGAAGGAAGGCAAGAGCGAAGATGATCCGGCTTACGGTGGCGCCGGCTATGGTAGTCACTCGCGACCAGATATGTCGAACACCACCTTCCTAATGGAAGCCTTGAAAGCCAGTGGCACCGCTGCGGATGACCCGGCCATGCAAAAGGCCCTGATCTTTGTGAGCCGCTGCCAAAACTTGGAATCGCCCCACAACCAGTTCGAGTTCGCCCCGAAGAACCCGGATGGCGGTTTTTATTACACCATCGCCGCTGGCGGAAGCAGCCAAGCCGGCACGACCGAGAACGGTGGACTGCGTAGCTACGGCTCGATGACCTATGCCGGGCTGAAAAGCATGATCTACGCTGGCGTCGACAAAGATGACGAGCGCGTCAAAGCAGCCGTTGCCTGGTTGGCCAAGAACTACGACACCAAGCAAAACCCGGGCATGGGTGAAACGGGTCTGTACTATTACTACCAAACCGTCGCCAAGGCCTTAGATGCCTACGGTGAAGACAAATTCGTTACCGCTGACGGCAAGCAGCACGACTGGCGT
>NZ_QPEX01000009.1 GCF_003335505.1 Bremerella cremea | reverse complement strand
CGTGAGACGTGAGGGCCTCACGAAGCTCAATTTGAGTTGGTAGATTTTATCTTGTGTGTGTCGCACAAAGCTGACGATTTTCGAGAATCTTGAATCGTTACTCGTTATTCAGGCTGTTGTTCACAGCTGCTCTCGCTAAAGAGCGTTGAATATAAGTGGTCAAGCATTCGTCCGTTAGTACCAGTTAGCTGAACTCATTACTGAGCTTACACATCTGGCCTATCAACCTGGTCGTCTTCCAGGGGACTCTCGTACAAAGTACTTACGAAACCTAATCTTGGAGCGGGCTTCACGCTTAGATGCTTTCAGCGTTTATCCTTTCCGTTCATAGCTATCCAGCCGTGCCACGGGCATGACAACTGGGACACCAGAGGAACGTCCTTCCAAATCCTCTCGTACTAAAGAAGAATCTCCTCAAGTTTCGTACGCCCACAGCAGATAGGGACCGACCTGTCTCACGACGGTCTGAACCCAGCTCACGTACCACTTTAATCGGCGAACAGCCGAACCCTTGGGAGCTTCTTCACCCCCAGGATGTGATGAGCCGACATCGAGGTGCCAAACCGCATCGCCGCTATGGACGCTCGGATGCGATAAGCCTGTTATCCCCGGAGTACCTTTTATCTGATGAGCGATAGCCCTTCCATTCGGGACTACCGGATCACTATGACCTACTTTCGTATCTGTTCGACCTATGGGTCTCACAGTTAAGCACCCTTCTACCATTGCGCTCTATGCCTGATGACCAACCAGGCTGAGGGTACCTTTGCACTCCTCCGTTACTCTTTGGGAGGAGACCGCCCCAGTCAAACTGCCCAACTGACACTGTTCCTAGTCTGGATTCACAGAAATTCTAGGTTAGAGCTAAAACATATTCAGGGTGGTATTTCAAGGATGGCTCCATCGACACTGGCGTGCCGACTTCAAAGCCTCCCACCTATCCTACACAAAACATATCTCAGACCAATATCAGCCTACAGTAAAGGTTCACGGGGTCTTTCCGTCTAACTGCGGGAACGTGGCATCTTCACCACGACTACAATTTCACCGGGTCGGTGGTTGAGACAGTGCTCCAGTCATTACGCCTTTCATGCAGGTCGGAACTTACCCGACAAGGAACTTCGCTACCTTAGGACCGTCATAGTTACGGCCGCCGTTTACCGGGGCTTCGGTCGAGAGCTTGCACCCGCTTCCTTAACCTACCGGCACCGGGCAGGCGTCAGACCCTATACATCCTCTTGCGAGTTAGCAGGGTCCTGTGTTTTTGATAAACAGTTGCCAGAGCCGATTTACTGTGACCCCCAACAGCGTGAACCATCAGGGGCACCCCTTATCGCGAACTTACGGGGCCATTTTGCAGAGTTCCTTAACCACCGTTCTCCCGAGCGCCTTAGTCTACTCGACTCGCCTACCTGTGTCAGTTTTAGTACGGTTACAGTTGCTTCAACCTTTAGAAGCTTTTCTTGGACGTCCCGCTGATGATTACCTCCGAAGAGTCAGCACTCTAACTTGGCTCATGAGGGCGGATTTGCCTATCCCTCACCTTGCTAGAATCCACGGACTGTTCCACCAGTCCGATCACCTTTGAAACGCCGTCCCTCCATCAGTCCACAACCGTAGCGCAGGAATATTGACCTGCTGTCCATCGTCTACGCTTTTCAGCCTCGACTAAGGGACCGGCTAACCCTGGGCGGAATTGCCTTCCCCAGGAAACCTTAGGCTTTCGGCGAACAGGATTCTCACCTGTTTTATCGTTACTCATTCCGGCATAATCACCCGATCGCCCCAACACCGCTCCTTACGGTACGGCTCGTATCTGACGATCGGCGCTCTCCTACCATTCTTTCGAATCCGCTGCTTCGGTGAGATGCTTACTCCCGTTCATTATCGGCGCAGAATTGCTCGACCAGTAAGCTGTTACGCACTTTTTAAATGGTGGCTGCTTCTAAGCCAACATCCTGGTTGTCTCGGCAATTCAACTTCCTTAGTGACTGAGCATCTCTTGGGGACCTTAGCAGACGGTCTGGGTTGTTTCCCTCTCGACCGCGAAGCTTATCCCTCGCGGACTGACTCCTGAGATAGTCACACCGGTATTCGGAGTTTGGTCCAGCAGGGTACCCCGGGAAGGGCCCCAAACCGATTCAGTCTCTCTACCCCCGGTGTGTAGTGGCTCAAGGCTAGCCCAAAAGCTATTTCGGAGAGAACGAGATATCTCCACGTTTGATTAGACTTTCACTCCTCCCCACAAGTCATCCCCTCGGTTTTCAACCCAAGTGGGTTCGGTCCTCCACGCGGTATAACCCGCGCTTCAACCTGCTCATGGGTAGATCACGTGGTTTCGCGTCTACCACCTACGACTAACGCCCTATTAAGACTCGGTTTCCCTCTGGCTACAGCCCGTAAGGCCTTAACCTGCCGCAGACGGTAACTCGCCGGATCATTATGCAAAAGGCACGCCGTCACCCATAAATCGGGCTCCGACCGCTTGTAGGCACATGGTTTCAGGTTCACATACCTCCCCTTGTCGGGGTTCTTCTCATCTTTCACTCGCGCTACTGAGTTCACTATCGGTCATCAGTGAGTATTTAGCCTTGCGGGATGGTCCCCGCCGATTCAATCCAGGTTTCACGTGACTGGACCTACTCAGGTACCTTTCGAGAGGCCACTCGATTTTCGCCTACGGGACTGTCACCCTCTATGGTTGACCTTTCCATGTCATATCGGCTAATCGGTGGCTTTGTAACTCTCATATGAAAGGCCCTACAACCCCCTGAGGAAAATCCTCAAGGTTTGGGCTATTCCGCGTTCGCTCGCCGCTACTGACGGAATCGATTTTTCTTTCTTCTCCTCCAGGTACTTAGATGTTTCAGTTCCCTGGGTTGAACAGGAATCCCGGGATCAACGTTCGTTTGACAACTCCCCCAGGCTTTTCGCAGTCTTCCACGCCTTTTCTACTGATGCCAAGACATCCCCCATGTGCCCTTAATAGCTTGACCACAAATATTCAAAGCTCGTTTAGGCCTAGCAAGGCCATGCGAACTGAGAACAATCAAACCATTTCGGACTACTTTAATGTGATCAACTTGTCTAAGAGCTGATCACTGAGATCCGTATCTTGTAACGATTCTAATACGCTGCTGTATCGCAACTCGCTGCCCCACCCTCTCAGGTGAAGCTTGAATTACAACCGGCAGACGTTTAGATTCTCTTTTGAGAACGGCCATTACTCTTATCGGCACTGCCAAAGTAATTCAGTCGAAACTGAACTCAAAGGCAACACTTAATTGTAATAACCTTAACTCTATGAAATTGCATCGTTTTTAGGCGACAAAGCTTTGTTCGTTGCGTTACTCGTCAAGCGACAAGCAACTCAATCAAACAGCACTTCGTCACACAAAATGCCATCTACCAACCAAATTGTCAAAGATCAAA
>NZ_QPEX01000008.1 GCF_003335505.1 Bremerella cremea | reverse complement strand
GCGATCTTGGCGACTAACAAAGCGTCCCTGAGCCCGAAGCTGCTTGTCGACTGATAGTTCCCCGTGGAGTCCTTATAGGACGTATCGATCGTGAACTTGTAGAACGGGCTGCCATCTTCGGCGAGATGTCGCCAGATTGCGACGGTGACTCGGCCTAAGCGGATTCGATCGACCGGTTTGCTGTTAGTGGTTGTAGACATAGTGTTTCTCCTTGTTGGGTGATTCGGCCCCAGCTTTGGCGGCCGATGGCCAGCGATAGATGCCAGACTCAGACGAATCGGGCAAGCGAATGGCCGAAGGCTTCCTTCAGGAAAGCGGCCATGGCAGCTTGGCGAGCAACGCGAGCGAACGCGATGAGACGTCTGGCATACGCCTGACATCGAGGACGCCGGTGGGAGCTGAGATCAACCCGAGAGAAAATCACGAATACTGACAACGTGACCGTACGACAATTCGACGAGGCAACGTCGAAACAAAAAGGAAGCGGCCAGCTGAAGCTGGCCGCATTGAGTTCGTCACGATTCGGAACTCGACTGCTGAAAGATCCAGGTATGAGCCTGGTCCGCGACCTTGGCCAACAGTGGAAGATCGTCACGACCAAAGCTGGTCGTTTCTCGCCATTCGTCCTCCTTGCGATAGATCCGGACGAAGGTCACATTGTGGCGTGTTCCTCCAGCCGTCTCATTGGCCCATACCAGGGCTTTGACGAGACCAAGCTTGAACTGGGCGATCGGTTGATTGTTCTGGCTCATTTTGAGTCCTCCTGAGAAAGTTGGGATTGAGTGGTTCTCTCACTTCCAACGAGAACCCGAATTCCCAACGGGGAGGACGTTCGTTCCAGGCGACGACGCGGGACAGAAAAGCAGGATTCTGCCGCAGGCTAGTGACAGGCCCCCTGGCACGCCGAGGCCCTGCCTGGACTAAGGAAGGTGAATGGAACGGCCAGAAAGCCAGAACGACAATTCGAGATCAATTCACGAGAACGCTCGGAGATTGAGCTGGGCCACCACCTGCGAGATCAGTCCACTGGCGAAATGTCGGCCAAAAGAAAAGCAATCCAACGACGGATGCCCGTTCTGCTTGTTTCATCGAGTCGTCGATAATCGTGGAGAAGGCACCAATCAGCCGGGCTCACAACCGG
>NZ_QPEX01000007.1 GCF_003335505.1 Bremerella cremea | reverse complement strand
TCGATCGCTCGACCTTTCCCATCCATGCTGATCGCCACGTCTTGCGAATGCAGCAGCGACGTGAACTCGCGGCTGGTGAACTGGCTTCCCTGGTCCGTGTTGAAGATTTCGGGCTTGCCTTGTCGAAACGCATCTTCCAACGCTTCCACGCAGAAATCGACGTCCAGGCTGTTCGACAGCCGCCAGCTAATCACGTAACGACTGTGCCAATCCATAACGGCCGCCAGGTACAAAAAGCCACGCCGCATCGGCACGTACGTTATATCGCTGCACCACACCTGATCAGGCCGAGCGATCTCCAGCCCTCGCAGCAGGTACGGATAAACGCGATGCCCTTGCATGGCCAGCGTCGTGCGGCGTTTGGGCGAAAGGCCTTCGATCCCCATTTTCCGCATGAAACGCTGCACTTTCTTGCGATTGACGACGTGCCCTTCGTCTCGCAGAAAGTCGACCATCTGGCGAGAACCTCGCGCCGGACGGCGCAGATGCTCTTCATCCAGCAGCCGCATCAGCAGCAGATTCTCTTCGCTTTCGGGAACCGGATCGTAATACAAATTGCTGCGATGCAGACCAAGCAAACGACACTGCTCGCGAACGCTCAAGTCCGGGTTGTCGAAGTCGACCCATGTCCGAGCTTCACTCACCGTGCTGGGCCACTTTTTTTTTGAGCCATTCGAGCTCAACCTTCAAGCGACCAATCTGCTCGTACAACTCAGCGGCCTGAGGCTCGTCATTCTCAGAAGAACTCTTCGACTTCTGACTGCCATCCTCGAACACGCCTTCCGCCCCGTCGAGAAGTTGCTTCTTCCACAGGTTGATCTGCGTGGGATGCAGCTTGTGCTTCTGAGCCAGTTCGCTGATCGTGCTGAGCCCCTTGATTGCCTCCAACGCTA
The DNA here is from genome assembly GCF_003335505.1 of Bremerella cremea. NCBI lineage: Bacteria > Pseudomonadati > Planctomycetota > Planctomycetia > Pirellulales > Pirellulaceae > Bremerella > Bremerella cremea. The sequence continues at coordinate 29,693 of NZ_QPEX01000007.1, read as the reverse complement.
CCTTCGCCTTGAAGGCCGCAGTGAAAATCCGCCGCTTCCGTGCCATCCCTCGCTCCCAGTTCATGACGGTGAATTTAATACACCAGTCTCACCGATCGGAGCGAGGTTTTCTATCTAAGCCCGTGGTCCGAATAATGGGGTCCACTTCACACCTCAGCGTTATTCCATACTGGGGCTTTGTTTTTTACCTGAATGCTTGCTGTTCCGCCTGCCCCCTTAGTGAATACTAGCGTATAGGACCAGGAATAGTGTCCAACGTTTTCACCGCAAAGAATAAGTGACGACCTGAACTGCGTCGTGAGATGCAAGTTTGCTCCGAGGGGAACAAGTTCCAATTCTTTCGTGAATTGCTCAGCGATGGCCTTCGGTTGACCGTGTACAATAGGGTCTGCTTCTCCAAACAGAAACCTTTTACCATCCTTAGTCTTGCCGTCTTGTAGTTGCACAGGGCTTATGATCAGGGCGAGCGCACTATGCAGTCTCTGCTCCAGCCACGATTTCCAGTAAGTAATCATCGTTCCAGCTGGCGTTTAAGCGGCGTTGGCGGATGCTCTGTTTGTCACCTTTATACTGCTTGAATAAAGATATTATCATGCGGCGTAGTAGTCCCAGGTTCTCCGCCCCGTGGTCCTTGCTCACTCGGCTGTGATCTTCATCGAACGTCACATCCAATACCCAGTGCAGCGAGTTTTCCACGCTCCAGTGCGAACGGACCGCCTCGGCGAATCGCTTCACCCCCATGCGATGGCTGCTCAGGTAACAGCGCACTTCGTCGAACGTTTTGCCGTCCCGCTCGGTGATGCGGACCACCATGCCAATCGATTTCAGCCCTGGCCAGGCATCGCGGCCCGGCAGGTTTTTAGGGGCTCGCATTTGATAATAAGTTCGCTCTTCGATTCGTCCGCGGTTGGTTTCCCGCGTCTGATAGGATCGGCACTTGTGGTTCTCGGGATCCTCCATTGCTTGAACGAAAGCTGCCTTCGTGGCGGTGTGAATCTGCTGCTGATTGCCCTTCAACGCCAGTACGTAATCGCCCCCTTGCTCATTGATCTGCCGGGCAATTTTCTTCTGGCAGCCCATCGCATCGATCGTCACCGTCGTTCCATTCAAGTCGAGCATCTTCAGCAGTTTGGGAATCGCGGTGATCTCGTTGCTTTTGGCGTCGACCGACTGTTGCCCCAGCAGCAGATGATTCTTGGCACTCCAAGCACTGACCATGTGCAAGGCCGCCTGGCCACTTTGGTGGTCGAACGACCGCCGCAAAGTCTTGCCATCGATGGCGATGATCTCTCCGCCTGTGGCTTCACTTACCGCCGCAATCCAGGCCGAAAAGCAGGCCTGAAACTCTTCAGGATCAAGCCGCGATATAACGCGCCGAATCGTGTCTCGACTAGGCGGCCCGGCCGGGAGTTTCAAAAACGTTTTCAGCCAGTCGGTCTTCGCCTGAGCGAACAGGCCAATATCTTTCCACCCTTCCGCCCCGCCTACCACAGCAAGAATCGTGATCACCACGATATCGAGCAATTCGTGCTGCTTGTTATCGGTCTCGATCCGCGGGTCGGTAAGCTCTTCAAAGCAATCGGCAATTCGGTCCATCATCACAGGTCTCCTTGAAAGAAGGCTCAACCTATGAGGCTAAAACATCTTGCGGCGCTTGTCACGCGCGGGGATAGTGGTGCTAGCGAAGTGCGCTGGCCCTGGAGCCAGTCCTGACACCTTTTCTTCTCAGCTACTTTGTCTACTCAAGCTTGAGTGTTGTAATGGGCACAGTATTAATTGAAATACGGGTGTGTGGCATAGCCATTCTAAGCTTATGCAACTCACTTTCTGACAGGTCTGCATCATTAATTATTAGGCTGGTAAGCTGATTCATCGAGGTCAGTGGAAGAAGGTCCTGATACTTGAATTGACTGACGCCGCTTCGCCCAATGGTTATACGCGTTAGATGCTTGGCATTGGTCGAAATTGCGTGAAGCTGTTCTCTTGAAAGGCTAGGACAGGAAACTCGTAATTCCTCAAGTTGCTCGACTTTCGCAAGAGCCGCCCAGTCTTCGACAGAGGACTCATGGACCCCAAGGGAAAGTTGTTGTAGTCCCTTGCAGGTGGCAATTCTCGCCATAAGTGGTCCAAAATCGTCATCATGAAAAAATATTGAAAACGACACCACTTTATCGAGTGTCTGCAAGAACTCGTATTCTTCGGAGCGTAGCCCGGTGGGAAATTCTACTGAAAGAACATCAATATCGCCTAGCTTTTGTAGCTCATTGAATCCCCTCGGGGAAATATCCATGGGCCAATTGTCGACCGCAGAGCCGATTCTAACATGTGTTTTGTTGGCGATAAGTTTGCATACGATGCCACCATTTCGAAGCGTTTCTAAGAATCTGGAATCATTCGTTTCTTGGGCAAGTGTGGACGAATAGACGATAATCAAATGCCATAAAAGAGCAATACAAAACAAGAACCGAATTCGATCGAGAAATTTTTGTCGTGAAGTTTTAGGAATCACCAAGACACCCCTCTGTGGTTACGTGTAGGCCTCGCCAGGATTGCGGGCAATGGCGATGTACGTTATTGCTTCGCTGGAACCCACTCTATCTTCGCCGCTTGGGTTGTTATACTTGTCACGTCGCCGGTCTTGGGGTCAAACTTTGTCACAACTGCATACGCCCATCTCCATTCCCCTATGTGTTCATAATTGCAATACAGTCTAGTGGTAAATAATGTGCCGTCCATTCTGGCTATGTATTTCTTCTGGTTTTGGGCCGCTTTTTTCTTTTTCTCGTCTTCGACAGCCTTTTCCCGATCCTTTTCACCCCACTGAACGGTATAAGTCCACCCTTTTTTCCCGTCCTTTGTTACTCCCTGTTTGGTGGATATATTCAGTCCACTGACAGAAATGCCTCGCGATGGAGTGTCTTGATAGGACAGCTTTCCGTTGGTCCAATGTTTTTCATCGGTTACCCAATCATCACGTACTTCGCCATAATGCGATTCCTGTTTTTGTCCTTGTACAAGTGTTTTAACAAAGTTCTGGCGTGTGGTAATGTAATATGTACTTGCCTTATCGTCATCGTCGGGAGTGTTCTTGGGCTCAAACCCGAAGTCAGCAACAACACCGTAGGTTAATTGTGCATTTGTGCTCGGTGTTCCTGGATACTCAATGCTATAAGTGAGTGTGTTACCATTGCGGGTCATATCGTCTTCGGAAAAGTACAGGTATGGACGATTAGGGTCAGGCATGATATGCAATTTGGCATCAAACGTTTTGACTGTTGCTGTTGCTGTTCCGACGCCCGCAATGTTCTTCGTCTCGTGTCCGGATGAGTCCAAGAAGTTGACCGGCGAATTACCGACATACCGGAAGAGGTTCTCATCCCTTGCCGCAAACCCAATTGGGTCTTCACTGATCCACCGCCCCACGGCCGAGTCATAATACCTCGCCCGGTTGTACTGCAGATCACTCTCTTCATCTCGTTCCCGCCCAGTAAACGCGAACAGGAAGTCCACTGCCGTGTTCGTTTCACTAACGATATTCCCGAACGAATTATAGGCCAGATGATTCTGAACTGTCGTCGTATCGGTGGAGTTGTCGTAATCGACCACATCACGGACCGTGCCGAGGTGATCGGTTAATGCCCAGAGGACATCCCCGGCGGATGACGTGCTGGTCACTTCTTCTGTGGCCAGGATTTGATCGACATTGGGGCCGTACATTAACCGGTCGGTCAGGTCGTCAGCTTCGTCGAACCGGAGAAGCATGTGATCACCGGCGGCACCTCGTTCTTCGCGGAGGCCATCGTAGATGTAGACTTCTTCGGTGGGGGTGCCTGATCCGGCGCCGTCGGCGTCGATGGTTTTTACGATGCGGCGGTTGAATACATCGTAGGTGTATTCGACCTCATGGGTGACCGTGCCGCCGCTGGTCTTCGTGGTGATGCCGATCAGGCGGTTGCGGTAGTCCCACTCGTATTCGATCACCTCGCCGGTAGAGATATTCGTTTTGGTGAGGCGGTTTCCTTCGTCGTCGTACGTGTAGTTGTACGTGCCGTCGGAGAGGATTTGGGTGTTGTCGCCGGTCGAGTAGCTGCCGCCAGTGCGGTTGCCGTTTTCGTCGTAGGTGTACGACTCGTCGGACGTCGTGCCGCTGCGATCGGCTCGGGTGAGCTGGTCGGTGTCGTCGTAGGTGTAGGTGGCGTCTTCGGCGGAGTAACCGGTAACCGTGAAATCGGTCAGGCGGTTCCCTTCGTCGTAGCCCCAGGTGTAACCGGCCAGCGTACTGGAGCCGCTGTCGGCGTGGGTCAGGCTGGTGATGCGATCGGCCGCGTCGTAGCCGTAGGTACTGGTTGCGACCAGTTCGGTTCCGGCCAGGTCGGCGTAGCGGCTGATGGAAGTGAACTGGTACGCATCTTCCGCATCGTAGCTGAAGTCGGCCCGCATTGCTCTACCCATTTGAGTGGTATGTCACGGGTCGAGTGGAGGAAAAAAAGAGTCCTGACACCTTTTCTTCTCTCTCGAACAACTCGATCAGATTTAAGTCTACGGCTGACCATCGATCTCTCTTGAGTTTAGTTTTCGATATTACGGCAGAGCTGCTGGCACGGAAAACATTACTTCCTTCCTGTTTCCTTTGTGCGATTCGATTACCAAACATCACGCTTCAGGATCAAGGACCGATAACGTCCTAAATACTGCGCGAATTTGAGAGCCAGCCCTGGCTCTGGTATGGATTTGATTACCAACATCAACCAACCAGAACCGAGGACTGACCATGACGAATGTACCAGAAGATCACTGCAGTGAAGAGATCCGGGATGTGATTCAGGTTAACGGCGACGCCGTGCGGGGGCATCTCGATGAGCTTGTTCGTTCGACCGTGGAGGAGACGCTGAACCAGATTCGATGTAAAGACGGACCAATTGTGCGGAGCGAAGCGTTACCAGCGGTCGCCCGATCGTGTTGAATCGTGGGCAGGTTCGTAGTCGCAGACGTTTCAAACCAAAGCAAGCGAACAAGCGTTGATGGATTCAGAGGTCCTTGTTCCTGTGCCCCTGAGAAACATAAGCCCAATTGCAGCACTAAAAGAAAGTGGAAAATGCTCTAAGGTTATAGACATCTTGAGGGAAGTGAGACTCATTCCTATTGATTAATTTGCGAATTTCGATGTCTGTTAATTTTCTTGACATAAAACCTCGTACTACATGTGTATTGCCGTTCTCTTCGCTAATCCAGATATCAATAATATCAAGGTGTAAAAATTCCGGATTAGCGACAGGGTCTCGGCGATCGATTCTTACAAACTTGCCAGAAAATGATGTAGATCGAAAGAAATACGGATCTGTGCCAGAGTATTCGATTACGTCCGGCGGCTGTAAAAGTTCGATGCGATTTGCCATGTAAATGCTCAAGCTTGCTCCAGCCGTTGCAATTACCGCAATCAACGCAACTGCGTATGCGATTTTCACTTCTGACCTTTCTTGAGATTGGTGTTTGAGCATGCTAAGGACCGACATATATCTAAATGCTATAAGCGGTTATTGGCCTAGTCTTTTGCAATTGCGCAGGGCAGCCGTTGCGTTTGCCTTCCCCATTCATGCCAGGAAAAATGACCATAAAGCATCGATGACTTCACGAAGCGGAGAAAATTGCATCTTCCAAAACGACTGTGACATGCAATTGCCCTGAAATCATGCGAACGTGACGAAGGGTCCTTTAAATTACAAGCAATGTAGTCGACGACTCGCTTTCGTACAATAATTCCGATGGCGTCGCAAGGCCGTTTTTGCTGTGTGAAAATAGTGAGCAGGCTACACTGGCGCCGGAGAGAACTTCGCATCGGGGGGCGGGGGCACCTGTTCGTATTTTTTGTAGCCGTTGTGAATGTCGTATTTGCCGTCAGGCCGGGGATAGATATCCGCGTTCGCAACCTCATTCCCTAGGACCAGCTGTGCATCTTTGACATAGGCTTTGAACTGTATCTTGGCCTGCAGCTGAACGTCGTACAACCAGTCCAATAGCTCCTTTTTAGCTTGGCCCGGAGTACTTCTCCATACCGGTCCGACGGAATCTATCAGTGATCCTTTGTGTGACACTGGGTCTATATACTTTTCGGTTGCTAGTTTGTAAATCATCCGTCTCTTTGCTTCATGGTCGCGTATGTCGGTCACGCCTTTGTTTGTCCATACCATTGGTGTCTGGTTTTTGTCCTGTGGTGTTGGCCAGTATACGTTATCGCTTGGTATCAGTGTGCCAACCTGTACAACCATCCTTGTGGCACGATATATGATTGCGCATTGCTTGTCTTCCGACTCCAGTATGACATGATCCTGCAGGTTGAGGTCGATTTCAGGCACGACCTCCTGCGGACGACTTGACCCATTGATGTCGGCGTCTATGAGGCGGCCTGTGAATGCCGTGAATGTGACCCATCTTCTAAAACGATTAACAATGGCATTGGTGCTTTCAGTTGTTATGACTTCGCTATAACCTGTATGCCCAGAAGGGTCTACTGAATAAGTTGGGCTGCCGTATGTGTATCTGTATAAGTTGTCGTCAAGTGCGGCAAACCCAATCGGATCCTCGCCACTCCACTTCCCAATCGCTGCGTCGTAGTACCGTGCCCGGTAGTAATACAGCCCGCTCTCTTCATCCGTCTCCCGTCCCGTAAACCCGAAGGCAAACTCCACCCAGGCACTCGTTTCGCCCGCAATATCCCCATAGGCGTCGTACACAATGTGATTCTTGACCGTTGTCGTGTTAGCCATTACGTCATACGTGACGACGTCTCGCACGCTGCCCAGGTGATCGGTCAGCGCCCACAGGACTTCCCCATCCACCAGCAAGCTGGTGACGTCTTCTTGCGCTAAGATTTGATCGACATTTGGACCGTATAGCATCCGCTGGGTCAGGTCGTCGTTTTCATCAAAGGCCAGTAGGATGTGATCCCCAGCGTTGCCCCGCTCTTCCCGGAGGCCATCGTAGATGTAGTTTACTTCCGTGGCGGTGCCTGCTCCGGCTCCGTCGGCGTCGATGATCTTACCAATACGGCGGCCGAAGATGTCATAGATGTAGTCGACCGAGTGCGTCACGACACCCACGTTGTTCTTGGTGACGATACTCACCAGACGGTTGTGGTAGTCCCACTCGTATTCGATGACCTCACCGGTGGAGATATTCGTCTTGCTGAGGCGGTTCCCTTCGTCATCATACGTGTAATTGTACGTGCCGTCGGAGAGGAGTTGGTTATTATCGCCGGTCGAGTAGCCTGTGTTCGTGCGGTTGCCGTTTTCGTCGTAGGTGTACGACTCGTCGGACGTGGTGCCGCTGCGATCGGCTCCGGTTAGCTGGTCGGTGTCGTCGTAGGTGTAAGTGGCGTCTTCGGCGGAGTAACCGGCAACCGTGAAATCGGTCAGGCGATTCCCTTCGTCGTAGCTCCAGGTGTAACCGGCCAGCGTGCTGCTGCTGGAGTCGGCGTGGGTCAGGCTGGTGATCCGATCGGCCGCGTCGTAGCCGTAGGTGCTGGTTGCGACCAGTTCGGTCCCGGCCAGATCGGCATAGCGGCTGATGGAGGTGAACTGGTACGTATCTTCCGCATCGTAGCTGAAATTGGCCCGCTTCTCGGCGACCACGTTGCCGCCTGCTTGCGAACCTTGGGTGACCTGAGTCATGCGGTTCAGGTAGTCGTAAGCGTAGCTGTTGACCAGATCATCGGTGCCGTCGATCTCCGCGGCCAGGCCAGTGCGGCGGCCGAGGGCGTCGTACGTTTCGTCGATCACCACGTCGAAGCCAAGAGCGGCCAGGTCGTGCTCGGTGCTGGTGTTGCGGCCGAGGTTGTCGTAAGTGAATGTGTAGGTCGCGTCCGGATCGCTGGCTTCCGTAAGCTGCGAGGCAGCGTCGTATTTGTAGGTAAGATACCGATCGTAGGAACTACCATTCCACCATCTCTCAACGGTGCGACGCTGCAGGTTGTCGTACGAATAACGCGTCACACGCCCATTGCGGTCGGTGTAATAAGTGAGGTTCCCGGCGGCGTCGTATATGTACTTTTGTTTCTTCCCTAGTTCATTTGTGTTGGTGAGCATCCGATTAAGGGCATCGTACGTCCAAGTGGTCGTGTTGTCCTCCGGATCGGTCAGCGTGAGACGATTACCGTTGCCGTCGTAGGTGTACGTGGTCTGGTCCCCTTCGGCGTCCGTTTTCTGGACGAGTCGACCGAGGCCGTCGTACGCGTAGCTGGTGGTGTTGCTAAGGGCATCGGTCTCGCTCGTTTGGCGGCCAACGGCATCGTAGGTGTAGGTCGTCGCGGCGGCCAGGTCGCTGCCGTTGGTGCTGGCCTGTCCGACACCGGTAAGCTGCACCTCGAACGTCGATTCATCGGCGTCGTCGTTGTTGATGGTGAGGGCAACCGAGTAGGAGGCGACCGAAGTGGGGGTGAACTGAATGGTGATCGTGGTTGACTTGCCTGCCCCGATTTCCGCGTCCGAATAAGAGATAATCTTAAAGTCGCTAGGGAGCGTCATCGAGCTGATGGTCAGCGGGCTATCGCCGATGTTGGTAATCTCGAAGGTGCGGATCGCCGAGTGCCCGACGTCGACCGTACCGAAGCTGACGGTAGAGGCGTTGTCGGTCAGAACTTGGCCGGACAGAACGCCGTCGGTGACCACAATTTCTGGTCCGCCCGATGCCGTGCCGGTGGCCCCGGTGCCGGAGCCAATTCCGGAAGCAACGCCCAGGCCGACGTCATCGGGATCGGCCTGAGTGACGGTGACGACGCGTCCGAGGTTGTCATATACGTAGCTGGTCTTGCCATCACGGGTGATGGTAGCCGCCAGTTCGCCGTCGCTGTTGTACTGGGTGAGGGTCACCGGGGCGAGCTGTGGGCCTGCCCCATCGGGATCAGGTTCATACATCGCAATCTGCCGACCGAGGGCATCGTAGGCGTAGACGGTCGTCCCGCGCGGATCGGTCATGGTCACCATCATGCCGGCCGAGTTGTAGGTGTAGCTGACCGTCTGCGACTCGGCGTCGGTCACGCTTTCCAATTGGCCATGGACATTGTAGGTATACGTGGTGACAGGAGCCGTTTGCGGACCAGCTCCATCCGGATCAGGCAAGGTCTCGGTTAGCCGGTTTCCGCGACTGTCGTACGTGTAAATATAGATAGGCGTTCCCAATGGCCCTGCTCCATCTGGATCGGGAAGAATCTTCTTGAGGAGAAGTCCATCCTCGTCGCGGATGTAATAGGTGACATTGCCGAGGGCATCCGTTTCTGAGTTGATGTTGTGGAAGCGATCGTAATCTCGCACGATCTCCACGCCGCGAGAGTCGATGGTTGTTTCAACGGGGAGTCCTCCCCATAAGGATGACTGCTGCTGGGAGGTGTATTGCGTTTCTTCTCCGCCTGATTCCGTAACCGAAGCAAGGCGTCCTGTCGAATCGTAGGTGTAGGTCGTCACTAACGTACCAGGGCCGGTCCTGGTTGATAGTCGGCCATTTCCATCGTACGTATAGGTTCGAACCGGAGTCGCCTAGTTTTTTCAGGAACGCAAGATATTCTTCGCGATGTTCAATTCGCAACTCGACAGAGTAATAGCCGTCGTTTGCAAATTGGTCCGAGAGGCTTACGATCTTATCAAAGGCTCGGTCGACACCCTCGGTCTCGCCGAGGGCGATTTTCGCGCGAGCATATTCGCTTAGCAGGCGTAGACTTGCCGGAGCGAATTTTCCGACAAGGAGTGGCTTCTTATCGATCCCACTCTTCGCTATCTCAAGAGCCTTTTTGTGATTACCTGCTCGGTTTGCACATTCCGCCACAACACTTGTCAGAAGTGCCGCAGCCCCCAACTGCGATTCACCTTGTGAGTCGTATAATTTAATCGTCGCTTCCCCTATTTCAACTGCTCGGTCATACATGTTTCTCTGGGAATATAGCTTGGTGAGGATGTCGCACGCTTCGCGGTAATGGTAGGAATTGGTCATCGATTGCTTTTGAAGGATATCCCTGACACCCAGAGCAATTTGTGTGCCTTCAACAAGACCTGCGGGGCTTTTGTCTAGCAACAGAGACCGTGCAATACGAAGCTGAGCATCAATGACGAAGTAATCACCTTCCTCGAATAATGACTTACCCAATTCTAAGGAGCGTCGATGGTGCTGGCATGCATTGCCAAAGTCGCTTTGCGTATCACAGATATAGCCACGAATTCTGGCTTGCATATATTCGGCAAACTGTTGTTTACGCTCGCCTGAAAACGCGTGCCCCTGCTCTAGGCCGTCGAGCATGTATTCAGTTTCCGGCACATCAAGATGTCGATGCTCGTCCGAACTTCTCGCCGTGATATCGCGTAGCTCACGATAAATCGCGAGTAACTTATCAAGGTCGAGCATCAGCCAAGCCTCCTTGCTGGCATTCAGCAGTCGCCCTTGCTTCTGGTACAGCGTCTCTGACTCGTCTCCCCAGCCAGCGGAAACCAGCGTGAAGACCAGAAGCAATGAAACCAACCCGAGACGCATAGCCACTTCTCCCTACAATCGCAACGCCCTCGATAATGTGAACTTGCAGCGGGGCAAAAAAGTTCAATTCAATTGTCATTGAAGCTTTCAGGCTGTAATTGTGGCGTTCTTAAAGATTTTCAGCCAGCCTGACAAGAGAAAAGCGGCTTGCTGACCACGCCGTGTACCTGCATCCCTGCTGATCTGTGGCTAAAATGCGAGGTGCGTCGAACAATATTAACCTCCTATTCTCGCCGGTTCCTAGCAGGCGGTTGAATTTCTCAGATCGGCCCCGTTATTGAAACAGAAAATCAACAGACTGCTCGGCGTGAAGTAGATCCGATATCCAGATTTCATGGCTTTGACATTTTTTGATCACCGGAATAAACGCATCTTTGAAACTTCGCCAGAGAAGGATGCACAAATCGACCTTGGGACTTACCATGTCGATTCTGATACTCGGCGGATTGAGGACTCTCGTTACGACTTGCTCTTCAGCGTCAATTCACAAGTCGCTTTTCCAAAATGCAAGGGATTGCCGGCTACGTTGCCGATCCTCTATCAAACACGTAAGCCAGATTTCGATTCATTTGCTTATCGAGTTCATGATGACTTCCTGGTCGAGATCATCAACACTAGCGAGACCCTTGATTTGCGTGATGCGATGAAATCCCCTGGGCAACCGTTGTTAGGGGCTGAGATTCCCTACAATCCTCGGAAGGCAGAGGACGCCCTGGCATGGGCAGGTGTTTTCTCGCTCAAAAAGCTCTCGCGGCGAGAGATGAAACGTGCGATTGCCATTGTCGATGAGCGTTGGGGGGGTGACTGGTCGCCCTACTGCGTTGTTCCTTGGGAAAAGGGAACGAAGAAGTCAACGATGATTCAACTAGAATGGGTCCAACCTTTCGGCCAGAACGCATCGTTTAGCTGTCCCGACTGGAGGAGGCGTTGCAAAGAAGGTTTCTTTGGAACGCCAACCCTTCCCTTGATTCTGTACGAAGAGTCGCCTGAAATGAATTTGTTTGGCGACTTCAATCCGCAGCTAATCATCACCTATTGTCGACGTTGCCGCACGATTGGTGTCGTCAACCAGTGCGATTAATTGGGGCCAAGCATCGATTTCGTCGCATGCGAAAACGGTTCGCCACCCCACAACCACACTCGCTCTGCTTGGCTTCGGAGACTGCTAGGGTATCCCAGAAGTCTTGCCATGATGCGATCTGTTTTCGTTTGGCTCGTGGCAGCTTCCAGTGTATGGCGGCCACCTTTAAGCTCCAGCGAAACTTACGGACTTCAGCCGTGTCCTACGATAAACAGTCAATTAGGTTGGCTCGAAATTCGTCATCAGCCCGAACCCGCAATGACGGCCAGCTCCTAGGGCGATGGGACCGGATGGTTCGGAGTTTAGAAAACGCAAGGTCAAATGAACTGCGGTTTGCGAAGCAAGATGGTCTGGGCGTAAATAGCCGGTTGCCTTCTTGTGTCGATCGTACTTGTGGGCGGAATACGATTTTCGAAAGCGGGATTGGGGACTCCACTCGTACTCGCACTGCTGAGTAATTCCCGCGTTGTCCAAGGCTCTCTCAATCAGCCGACGCGTCTTCGCCGGTTTGTGATCGTCGTGCCCCGGCAAAATAACCGGCGTCACACTATGCCACACACGTGCGGCTCGCGTGTAGCAGCGGGTGACATTATCTCCAGCGATTCTCGCCAGATAAGGCGCGCCTTTCGGGCCAAATTCGTTGTGATTCTCTGGCTTAAGCTGCCGTCCGGAGAGACGGGCCGCTAAATGCTCCAACCACATATCATCACCCACAGACGCCGCGATAATTACCCGCCGTACCGCTTGATCGACATGCATGTGTCCGATCGACGGCAGAGGAAGGTACGAAAACTGATGATGGTTTCCGTTGTTACTATCGCGGTGCCCCACGACGTACCGTTCTACCCAATCTTCACTAACACCTATGGGAGACGACTGCTGCATTGCTTCCTTGGCAAGATGCCGCACCATACCTGCGATATGTATCAACTTCTGCTGCGGATACGTGCAATACGAATCGTCGGCGTTTCGTAGTTCAAAGCATTCGACGGGTTGACCGACCGGGTCGCTTGAACGGCGGTAGGGCACAGCCTGGTACGCGGTAAGTGGCGAAACGGGGTTGAAGGTGTTGTCAGCCAGTCGATCAAGAAACGCGGAATAACGTTCCATAAGGGCATTAAGAGAACCAAAAACAGGACAACGCAGCACACTGGTGCCACCGCCCTTGGCAACTTCCCACTTTTCTAGTCCCGAGCCGATTGAGTCAGTTGACGACAATACTCGACATTGGGCGACGACTAAATCGATGCCCCAACCCAACGCCACCATTTTTTCGACCGCACGTGCGAGCGGCTCTATCGGCGGCGCGGCAGAAGCCGTGGAGTCGATCGGCCAGAGGTAGTGGACCGTGTCACCACCGCGTAAATGTGTCGGTCGGGCGGTCTTCAGCGTACGATGTTCCGCGATGCTGCTCTCGTGGTTGCCTCGGCCCCACGACTTGGCGACTACATCCATCGCATTATTGGGGACGTAGAGTGGGCAAGCCACACCGGTCTTGCTGGATGGGGTGAGCAGGGTCGGTGGGGGTTGGGCTTCGAGCCACCGTAGCGCCCCATCAATATCGTTTCCCGTGCCCAGTGCAGGACCGTTGCCCGCGACCATCGCCTGAAACAGACGCATCGGCGACGGAGGCCACTCGGGCGCGCCGCCATCGCCCTTGCCGTGGAAACGCGGGTCAAGAAAAGTAACTGAAATACAAAGTGATTCGGACATCATAGGCCTCTCTCGTCCTTGTCCTACTTCTTCATGTCTGCTTTGGCTTTTTTCTTGTCGAAGGCGACGGTCTGGTTCTCTCCCACACCGAACGCTTCCGCCGCGAGCTGAGCAAACGCAATTGCGTCCTCGTGCGAAAGCTTGAACGGCTTACGTTCTCCACTACGGTAAACCTCGCAACACTCAGTTGGCTTTTCCGGGTTGATAACGAGATTACACCCTTGCCGGAGGTAAGGATCGGGCTCGGCGGTCAGGGCGACCAAAGACAGGCCGAGTACATATCGTCGCAACATCAGCGTTTGTTCGGTGTTGTCACCAGCTTTAATGTGCTGCAACGCCGCCAAACTAAGCGTCGCGTCCCGGCGAACTCCCCCCTTTGCAATTACTCCGCCGTGCGAGGCAGAAGCGGGGACATGTACAAATCCTTGCGCAGCATAAGCGTCCTTGGTTTTCTTATCCTTCGGCTCATCCAACCAACCCTTATCCACATATTCAATCGCCGGAATATATTGAGCCCCACGCGTAAGCGGCAGGACATTAAAGGCCCGAATCGTCGAGGAAATCAGCCTGGGCACCTTCGACTGCGCGCCCTTCTCGCCCCGCGAATTCCACGCACCGAATACCAAGGATGTCGGCGCGAAGCTCGCCAGGTTGGAATAGTCGCCACGCTCGACCGCACGGAATGCCTCGTTGACCTGGTCCGCGAGTTCTGAGCAGCGTACCAGTGCATCTCCCGCGCGGTGTCCAGCGTCCAGCAGATTGACGCGGTGATCCCCCGCCTCGACCACGACTTGTGGTACCAACGTGTCGTAGGGCTCTTCCTTGAAGATCGGTTCGATTCGGTTGGCTTGCGAACCGACGCTATCGATTAGACAAACGTTCTCATCCTGCCAGGCTTGGTCCTTGGTTGGCGGTGGGTCGATGTTGTATCCGCCAGAAAAGCCGTCGCCAGCGGCAAAAGTCGGCGGGAACAGCACTCCATCCTCACCCTCAACGGGAATTAGATACTCGCGTAACACGACCGCAGCCGGACCCTGTCGGCCAGTAAGCCAGCTATCGAATTGGTCCAGTTTAACGCTCATTGTGAAGCTCCTAGAGGGGTAGCGGGGAGAAATGCTTTGTGTTTCTTCTGATCCGTCCGAAACGCGTTCTCAAAGCGATAAGAAACATCGGCAGCCAATGGCATTACCCCCGATGCTACTGCGGCGGCGAGAGAGGGGGATAGCGGTGTTCGCCATGTACGGTATTCAAAAACCCGCCTCTGCTTTGTTTGCCGAGGCCTGAAACGCTGAAGACCAACCAAACACATGAACTCCACCGCCGGATAAGCAGCAGAAATCATTTTTAGGCTATCCGGTGAAAAGCCAATGTCGATCGGCTGGGCATTCCAGCCGCGGCGTGCATCGTAGTAGAACGGTTCGACTTTTTTCTTTGTGTTGTCTGGGTCATAAACCACCGCCGAATAGTCGAAAGGGCTGACTTGCTTGGCCACATTCGCGATTGCCGCTTTCATCGACTGCGCTATCCGTACCCCACGCATGCTACCGGCCCAGACTTTCAGCATCCGTCCACCGGCGTGCTCGTCCTTCCACCAGTCCAGCGTAAGATCAATCGGAGCGCCCAATCGCATCGGTGAGGCCGTCTCGTCGCCTGGATCTAACGCGTCCAATTCCGCATCGACAATCGCACACCACAATTCCGATAGCGTGCCCTCCGCATCAATGCAAAACGCCGAATCCTCAAACCACCCCTCCGCCCCCGGCCAGAGGCGGTCGGCGATTTCAAGCAGGCCACAACAGGCAAAGAATTGGCCAGGGTTTGTCACGTCGACGTCGACCGTGATCGTGGGCTTGGGATGGGTCATGCTTTCACCTCGTGCGTGGTCGGTACAGGTGACGGCTCGGCGCTGGCAGCCCAGTCGGCGGCGCGGAGCAAGGATTCCAGGTACGCCAGGCCCCAGCGGCCGTAGCGCCGTTGGAGACGGGCATAACGCCGCATTGCATCGTGGGCAGCGTGCTGGTTCTGTTGCGTGTCATAGCGTTCATGGTCATACGCTTCCGGCGGAAAATGTGGCCGGGCATATCCGTGGTGGGAGGCGATGAGATGTAGGACTACGTCCCGCATCTCGTCGCTGAGAGCTGCAAGCTTGGCCGCGTGTTCCTCTTCTACATCGAGCAGAGAACCAAACTCGTGGCGATAATTGCTGAGATGACGCGGTCGCCAGCGCGCCCCATGGGTAGGTTTGCCGGGCTTGGCGTGCCAGTCGGACGGGTTGGGATTGCCGATCGAACGCTGCCAGATGATGCGTTGCTTGCCCAAGTCGTGAAGTTCGGCGGCTAAGATGATCGCCTGTTCGAGGTCTTCGGAAAGATCTAATTCTTGCACGATTTCCGTCGTCCGGGTGACGACGTCATGGGTATGATGATCCCACGTGATCGGCCTGGACGACGCACGCGTGGCGTCTTCGGTGTCACGCGGCCTGGCAAACCAATGCCAAAATCGCCCCTGTCTTGAATTAGATATCTGGTTGGATTCCAATTCCGACGCGACTTCTCGCTCCAATTCGCCTTCCTGGTTCGGCTCCGCGATTTCGTCGGATAGCGGATTCAAGTCGATAGTGCGAATCAATGCCATCAACTTGGTCGAACCGTTGTCCTCGTAGGTCGGCGGCGGGGCATCATCCCACACACGTTGGCGGCGTGGCTGATTATTTTCGTCGAGCCAGTGATCGGCCACATCGTCGGCATCGCTTGACATCGGGTCAAGCATTCCCTCTGATAAGCCGCCGACAGATGGTGCCAGAAGGACCGTGCTATCTTCAAGCCAGGCGATCACTCGTTTTTTGTCATCGTCGAGCAACTTGCCGAGCGTTGTCACCATGACGGAACCACTCTCATCGATGAGCCAGACATGGGTTTGGGTATTCTTTTGTGCGCGATCTAAAGCTGCTTGGTGTTTTTCTCCCTTCAAGCTCTTGCTTGGCTCGGCAATCAGCGTTTGCAATGCACCATAAACCCGATCGCTGCGATCACTAAGAAGTTCGTGCGGTTTGAGCGGGTAGTCTGCGAGCAGTTCCCGTGGAAAATTGCCCCCCTCTCGTTCGATTAGTTCGTCCGTGATCAATTCGACCTCGTCACGCCAAGCAACGTTGGTACGTTTCGGCTCCCACTCAGCGACACCGTGCAGGTAGGGCGCGACGGGGGGACGGCCAGGCAGCTTGTCTAGGATCGTTGTCAACGCCCAAGCGTCGAAGAGGATATCGGTCGCCGGGAGAATGCTTGGTTCGGGGGAGAAGGCAGCGATGCAACTGTCGGCAGGAAGCTCGCCCAGAGCCTTGGGGCTGGCATCGCCATGCAGATGTTTCAGAAGTGCCAGCGTTGCTTTGCGGGCAAGTGCAAGTGGATGCTTTTCATCAAATGAATCGGGATTCGGATGCACCACATCGACGCCCGCATCGTTGTGGTCGCCGAAGCGATTCACGCGGCCTAAGCGTTGGGTCATGCTGTCGAAAGTGGTGAGGTCACAGACCATGTGGTCGGCCGAGAGGTTCACCCCCACTTCGCCTGCACTGGTACACACAAGGTAGACCGTTCCTTTAGCGAGCGTGATGTTTTTAGGACGGTCCGATTCGGGCATGAATCGTGCGAAGACCGGATTACCTTGAACCAATCGGTCCCGCTCATAGCCGCGCATCGTGCCTGTAAGGGGGGCCACTTGACCAGGGAATTCGCTTTCCAGACTACCTATGGTAGACATCGCGTCTTCCACGGTTCGGAGAAAGACAAGGATCGCCTTGCCGGAGTCCTTGTATTGCAGCGCTCGTTCAACAACGTCGACGGCGAGCTTCTTCTTCTCGTCGTCACATGCGTGTAGGCGGAGCGTCTTCTTCGCCTTCAGTCGTCGCCAAACGTGGTGAATTGGCTCGGTCGGTGGCTCGGGAATAACGTTCGGCGGTGAATTCTCCTTCCTTGTGAGTTCAAAGGGTTGGTGCCCTTCCGAGTTCACATTCTTTGCGTTGCTCCGCGCCGTCGCTGACAACGCCATGACGTGCATACCAGGCCATGGTAAATCGCCGTTTCGTTCGCGTTCCTTCTGCTGCTCATCCTGAATGGTCTCGAGCAACTTCTGAAACGCAGGCTCCAAATGCGCCTCGTCGTGGACGATCAACGCATCTTGGCCGAGAAAACCGGCGTGCAAGGGGCGGCTTTTGAAGCCAATGCGGTAGCCGCTGAAGAGCAGCCGCGAACCAATCATGTCGACCGTGCCGCAAATCACCGCAGGCCGCGAAGGGTTGGCCAGCCATTGGCGATTGTCGGCGTATTGCCCCCGCAGCGTGCTAATCGCAAAGTGCTCGCCCCCATCCAACGCGTGCATCTTTTGCCAAATTCGTTCCACCTCGCTGGTCGTTTGATCGACGACTGTGCGACGATTCACCACGTAAACCAACCGTCGTGGCAAACTGGCACCATGCTGCCGGGCAATCCACCACACAGCAATCAAACTCGTCTTGCCCAGCCCTGTCGGAATCCGACAAACCGACGGAATCCGCCCGCTGGTATCGTCACTTATAAACCGACGGTAAAGATCCTCTTGCCACGGAAACGGTGCCAGACCGGTTAATTGCTGAAAGGCAACCGCGAAGTCGGTAGATAGTTTCGAGGGCATAGCTAACATTCCCAAGCAACGATGCACGGGTGGCATCAGGCGGTCCATGCGGGTGGCAATTCTAACGCTTGATATTGCACGACGCTAGCACTGCATGGTGCTTAAATTAAATTTCTGGGTAGTGACACGTTTGGTCGCTGGAGAAAGAAAAAGCCAGGACTAGACGCGAAAGTCTAGCCCCAGCACTCATGAGATCGTCCTAAGCTGCGCATCGCCAATTTGGCCAATCATCGCCCTTAGAGCGATTGTTCTGCCAGTGTAAAGGCCGGAGATTATAGAGATCGTCTCGGCCATCTTTCGAGACAGGCTTTACGTGATCAATTTCCCAGCCGTAGTCGCTTAGCGTCCCATACTCCGAAAAGCGCATGAAGCTACCACAAGCATCGATCCTCCATACTGCGGGATCATACCCTGCTATGACACAGCCTTTTTGCCAAACTGCGAGTTTCGTCGCATCATTCCATGAGCCGCCATCAGATCGACTTCCAGTTCTTCGAGCTACACTCATTGAGTGTCTCCTTCACCAGCAAGCTATTGACACCGGTGGTGCGACGTCCGATCATTAGATCATCGGCGCTGGCGCTCCAAGTGAGACGTCGCCCGGTAACACCGATGCATCCGGCCCCGAACTCGCCAAAGTCGAGGGGCCGGTGCATCACACATGGCCAAAATATACTGATCCCTAGTGGGGTGGTCAAGTAAGTTAAAGATGTTTTTTCGGCAGTAGGAATACAATTAACATTAAGTCGCTCTTGCCTGGCGCGTACCGTCCCCTTATTATAAGCTACGCCTAGAGTGGAACGGCTAAATTGAAGCATGTTAATTGTATTCCTTCCGCCTTGGGCCGTAGGTGTTTTCCGCAGATTAAACTGCGGCTACCTTGCTTAAAGCAGTTGCTCTTTGGCAATTTCCAATTAACAACCGCAAGGCCTACGCATTTCCACGCGCATGCCTCTGGCCAGGTTCTTGGCCGGAGGCATGTTTCGTGGCTCTTGGGTGCTTTTTGTTGTTCCCCCACGGATTGTGTTGACGGATCCCTGCCGCCGGACTAGCCTGGAAATCTCAACAACGTCGCGCGGGCGGCGGATTTTCGGCCAGGAGGGTGACTTCTTCATCGGAGTGTTGCCTTCCAGCTTCTTGGCAAGGCTCCTGCAGCATGAGGGGCCGATTGTGCGGAATACATTTCTGGTCTGTTACGACATCTGCGACGACAAGCGTCTGCGGAAGGTCTTCAAGACGATGCGGGACTTTGGCGACCATTTGCAATACTCGATCTTCGAGTGCCAGTTTACGCCGGTCGACTTAGCCAAATGCCGCCATGCCCTCAACGATATCATTCACCACCACGAAGACCAGGTACTCTTCGTCGATCTCGGCCCGGTGGAAGGACGAGGGGACCGTGTGATTTCTGCCCTAGGCAAGGCCTACACCAACATCGATGCCGCTTGCATCATCGTTTAATGAAGGGGCCAAGCTATGATTCGAGCGGAAGAACAAACGTTGATGCCTGCGCGGATGGTCAACGAATATGTCTATTGCCCGCGGCTGTTCTACTACGAACATGTGGAAGGGATCTTCGTTCATAACCTGGAAACGATCGAAGGAAGCCAGGTTCATAGCCGGGTCGACAAGAAAGAAGACGAGTTGCCCCCGGCTGGTGAATTGCTCGAAACCGATCGCCCGGCGAAGATGCGGAGCGTGACCCTTTCCAGCGACAAGTACGGCATCATCGCCAAGCTCGACCTGTTGGAAACCGATGGCTCTACCGTCACGCCGGTCGATTACAAACGGGGCGAACCTTGCAAGGCCGACGACGGTTCGCTTGACGCGTGGCCTGCCGATCGGGCGCAACTGGCCGTTCAAGCGTTGATCCTGCGCGATAACGGTTACGTCTGCGAAGAAGCAATCGTCTACTACGCCAAAACGAAACAGCGGGTCCGCCTGACCATCGACGAGAAGCTGGTCGCCGAAACGTTAGCAGCCATCGACGCCTCCCGAAAACTGGCTTCCGGCAGCGTGATTCCGCCTCCGCTGGAAGACAGCCCGAAGTGCCCACGCTGCTCGTTGGTGGGTGTCTGCTTGCCGGACGAAACACGGCGTGCGACTTCCTGTCGTTCGCCGATTTCTTCTTCGCAGCTAACCTTGTTCGAACTCGACGCCACAAAAACAGCCGATCTGGGCGAAGGATCGACCCGCGAAGAATTACGCCGCTTGGTCCCTTCTCGCGATGACCTGCGTCCGCTGTATTTGAACCAACCTGGCTTGTATGTCGGCTGCTCCAGCAAAGTGTTGCAGGTCAAGGATAAGAAGAAGGTGATACAGCAGGTTCGGCTGGGCGAGATCTGCCAGGTGAATTTGTTCGGTTCGATCCAGCTAACCACGCAGGCCATTCAAGCGATTTGTCAGGCTGAAATTCCCATCGCCTATTTCTCGATGGGTGGCTGGTTCTACGGCGTGACGCAGGGGCTGGGGGTGAAGAACATTTACCTTCGCCGCGAGCAATTCCGCTGGGCAGATATCCCTTCGTTCTGCTTGCGACTGGCTCGCGCGCTGGTGGCGGGTAAGATTAAGAACCAACGAACGATGCTACAGCGGAACCACGTCGAACCGCCGAAAGTTGCCTTGGCTCACATGAAGTGTATGCAGGAAGACGCCGAGAAAGCCAGCTCGCTGGAATCGCTTTTGGGAATCGAAGGGAACGCGGCGCGGGTTTACTTTCAGAACTTTCAAGGGATGATCAAGATCGACGACGAAACCGATGCGGAAGATGCCAAGGCGTTTCGTTTTCATTTTGAAACCCGCAACCGACGCCCGCCTCGCGATCCGATCAACGCATTGTTGAGCCTGGCCTACAGCATGCTGGCGAAAGACCTGACGATCATTTGCCACACGGTCGGCTTCGATCCGTACTTAGGGTTCTATCATCAACCACGCTACGGCCGAGCCCCGTTGGCACTGGACCTGATGGAACCGTTCCGGGCATTGATCGCGGACTCGGCCGTGCTCAGCGCGATCAACACTCGCATGATCCAGCCCAACCACTTCATCCGGGCTGGCAACGCCGTCGCCCTCACGCCTGATGGTCGCAAGGCGTTCTTTCGCGCGTACGAACAACGGATGGACACCCTGGTCACGCACCCACTATTCGGCTACCGCGTGAACTACCGCCGCATTTTAGAAATCCAATGCCGCCTCTTGGCCCGCGTGCTAACCGGCGAGATCAACAACTACCCTGTCTTCGTCACGCGGTAAATCATCCAAGGTAGAACACTCGCATAGTGACTTTGTTTGCGTCTTGCAAACGCATGCCTGAGGGAGTAGATCGTAGGCAGACAAGGTCCACTGCACGACTTTATCTGCCCAATCAGCCGCGAGCGGCCAAGCAAAGTCAAAACCCCAGGCACCGCTCGCAAGCCGTTAACCTATTACCATTTCACCGTTTACGAGGAGCCCATGCCCCCACGAAGCCTCCCCACAACCCCGCGCGAGCCCGCCTCTCGCAAAGTGCGATCTAAGTTGATACATTTCAAAGGGTTAGAAGCCCGCTCTTTCCGCGCTCACTGAAGCGCGGCTCCATTGAAGCTGCTTGTCATATTTAGCACTTGGATAGGCTCTCAAACTTTCCGCGCTCACTGAAGCGCGGCTCCATTGAAGCATTACAACTCTTGGGAGATTCCACCGATATCTGGTCTTTCCGCGCTCACTGAAGCGCGGCTCCATTGAAGCTAATCCGTGTTGCTTGAATACTTCCTCGATTGCATTCAACTTTCCGCGCTCACTGAAGCGCGGCTCCATTGAAGCGTAGAGACCATCAGCCGGGCTGTTGGATTGTCAGAAACTTTCCGCGCTCACTGAAGCGCGGCTCCATTGAAGCCTTGAAGGCCGTTGCACATGGCCACGAATATCGATATCTTTCCGCGCTCACTGAAGCGCGGCTCCATTGAAGCCGGTTGTTATGCGGCGTGATCTTAATCGCTAATATTGCCTTTCCGCGCTCACTGAAGCGCGGCTCCATTGAAGCCTTACTAAATCCAAGGATCGTGGCTTGTACATCAACCAGCTTTCCGCGCTCACTGAAGCGCGGCTCCATTGAAGCTCAAATCTGCGAAACTACATCGTCCATACTGGTTTTTCCTTTCCGCGCTCACTGAAGCGCGGCTCCATTGAAGCTTTGCATCCGCGATTGGATGCCGTACCAGACCACACCCTTTCCGCGCTCACTGAAGCGCGGCTCCATTGAAGCTGCTGTAACTCTGGGGAACTCAATTTTTGAGAATACGGCCTTTCCGCGCTCACTGAAGCGCGGCTCCATTGAAGCCACCATCAGCCAATAAAAGTCGTAATTGGCTCGCTCTTCTTTCCGCGCTCACTGAAGCGCGGCTCCATTGAAGCCCGACAGGGATTCAAAAGTCAGGTACTGCACTTCGTCTTTCCGCGCTCACTGAAGCGCGGCTCCATTGAAGCCGAGCGCCTGGGCGGATTATGGCGGGGAGTGGTGTTCTTTCCGCGCTCACTGAAGCGCGGCTCCATTGAAGCACCACCGGACCAGGCCCACCCTTGGTGGCATCATGCTTTCCGCGCTCACTGAAGCGCGGCTCCATTGAAGCGTATGAATGTCTGTAGCATTCAACCTGACTGCAGGTTCTTTCCGCGCTCACTGAAGCGCGGCTCCATTGAAGCAATGTCCGCCGCCGACTCGTCGTAGGTCAATGCCGACTTTCCGCGCTCACTGAAGCGCGGCTCCATTGAAGCCCCCTTGCTCAACGGGTCAATCTTCACGTCCTTGACCCCTTTCCGCGCTCACTGAAGCGCGGCTCCATTGAAGCACGGTGACCCAGATCACCAAGACGCACGGCATCAAGGCCTTTCCGCGCTCACTGAAGCGCGGCTCCATTGAAGCGAGCTAACCCAGTAGGTATCGCCTGGCGACACGGTGACCTTTCCGCGCTCACTGAAGCGCGGCTCCATTGAAGCTCGGTGCTTACCGTTGAACTGATTGCCTACTGCGACGCTTTCCGCGCTCACTGAAGCGCGGCTCCATTGAAGCTACCTGACCGTGTATTCTCCTGTGATTTCATCGCACCTACTTTCCGCGCTCACTGAAGCGCGGCTCCATTGAAGCTGGCAACTCTCCCGCATGGATCACGCTGAAGAATGCTGCTCTTTCCGCGCTCACTGAAGCGCGGCTCCATTGAAGCCCGGAAGTCGACCGAGACTCGGCTTTTCTACTGGCATCATCTTTCCGCGCTCACTGAAGCGCGGCTCCATTGAAGCCGGTTTGGCCAAGTCGCTATCTCGCCAGGAGTAAACCGGCTTTCCGCGCTCACTGAAGCGCGGCTCCATTGAAGCCAGCTTATCCGCTGCACGTTCCTTCTCCGCGATCGCCTTTCCGCGCTCACTGAAGCGCGGCTCCATTGAAGCTCGGTTCCTTTTTCGATGGCCGACCCGTCTTTGTTTCTTTCCGCGCTCACTGAAGCGCGGCTCCATTGAAGCCTGTGAATTCTCTCGATCGTTACAGAGCCATTATTGCTTTCCGCGCTCACTGAAGCGCGGCTCCATTGAAGCTGGGAGACGTGTCTGGTAACTGGTATTATCGATCTACTTTCCGCGCTCACTGAAGCGCGGCTCCATTGAAGCTTTACAAAATTTATAATTTCCGTATCTAGTATTTCGCTTTCCGCGCTCACTGAAGCGCGGCTCCATTGAAGCCGGATAGCGGTTCAGCACAACCATTGACTGCACACCGTCTTTCCGCGCTCACTGAAGCGCGGCTCCATTGAAGCAAATTCGTCGTACATTGAAAAACTCCGTTGGATTTGGTCTTTCCGCGCTCACTGAAGCGCGGCTCCATTGAAGCAAGGCGTCACTGAGCATTCTACGGAAGAAGCTTTGCCCTTTCCGCGCTCACTGAAGCGCGGCTCCATTGAAGCAATGAAGTTTTAGATGGAGATTATTCGAGACAGAACATCTTTCCGCGCTCACTGAAGCGCGGCTCCATTGAAGCGAGTTTTAAGGGCTTGTATTTCTGCTTCCGCTTTCCCTTTCCGCGCTCACTGAAGCGCGGCTCCATTGAAGCCTTGAGCTTTGGAACAAGACGGGCGTTCTCTGGAAGCTTTCCGCGCTCACTGAAGCGCGGCTCCATTGAAGCACCTGCGGCTGGTACAAGGTGATCTGGCAATTCCGGCGCTTTCCGCGCTCACTGAAGCGCGGCTCCATTGAAGCCGGGATTGGCTCCGGGGAATAAACCCGTTTAGGCTTCCCCTTTCCGCGCTCACTGAAGCGCGGCTCCATTGAAGCTGGGATTCGGACCTTTTAACTTTTGGTCCTGACTATCAATCTTTCCGCGCTCACTGAAGCGCGGCTCCATTGAAGCCGATTCTTGCAATCCAACTTGCGGAAAGACCAGAAGAACTTTCCGCGCTCACTGAAGCGCGGCTCCATTGAAGCCTTTTAATCGTATGATAGATCAAGCCAATCGTACTAGACTTTCCGCGCTCACTGAAGCGCGGCTCCATTGAAGCTAGCCGCCGGTGCAGTCATCGCCGCCGGTGCCGTCTACTTTCCGCGCTCACTGAAGCGCGGCTCCATTGAAGCGGTCGCGCTTGCGGGTATGGGTCAGCGCCAGCAATGGCCGGCTTTCCGCGCTCACTGAAGCGCGGCTCCATTGAAGCGATGGAGAAGCAGTCTAAGACGCTCTCAGGTGTTTTGCTTTCCGCGCTCACTGAAGCGCGGCTCCATTGAAGCCTGAACTCTTTGAAAGTTCCAACTAATATGGACTTACTTTCCGCGCTCACTGAAGCGCGGCTCCATTGAAGCTGAGGCATCGCCTACCGGTGCCTTACTTTGATCGGCTTTCCGCGCTCACTGAAGCGCGGCTCCATTGAAGCTGCCACTAGATTGGATCGCAATCATTGACTCAAAAACTTTCCGCGCTCACTGAAGCGCGGCTCCATTGAAGCTCGGTGCAGAGGTCAAGGCCAGAACGTCGCACGCGGCTTTCCGCGCTCACTGAAGCGCGGCTCCATTGAAGCGCCATAGGCTGTGCGGGCGTCAGATTACGATCGCCCCTCAAGTCTTCCAAGCATGAACGCGATAAGAACTTTGAATGCGTGCCCATGACGGCCATTACAGATGTTCTAGCGATGAAACAGGGTGAAGGCAGGCCCCCCGGGTTAGGTTCTTCCTGGGCCGCGAATGAGTCGACCCCGACGGGAACAGTCGAAAAAGTGGACTTAGTTTCTTTCCCTGTCCGTCCGTTTTGGCGTGGCGATTGAACGCACGGATGCCCTGAATTATCCGGCCTTTCTACGCTTTTGACGCGGCTCTTGCTTAGGCTTTCCGCTATCGGAATTCCGGACACCTTGCTCGTACAAATCCAGAACGACATTCGCCCATGCGGCTGCCACATCCTGTGGGAAATCGGTAACGTCTGGTTCGGTATCGTCGCTGTTCGACGTATTGAGCTCTGATCGATCTTGGCCTGGATTTTTGGTCATCGTTTCTATGTCTCCCGTCTTTTGCGTAGAGTTGCCCCGGTTCACACGACACAACTTAAGAGTATGTGTGTCCCACGGACGCCTAGTTTTGGCCACCTTGGGTTGTTTCAAAAAAGAGGCCTCTTGATCACCATTGTTAAACGGCATGTGCAGGCAACGGCTGATTTCGCACAGCAGCGCGTCGCGGAACATCTGGTACGTGGTGGTTGGTTGTTCGGCCTTGAGTTGGCCTAGCTTCCAGCCGATCGGCAGCGTGGGCATCGATCGCATCTCGAACTCGATCGAGTCCATCGGATCGACTTCTTCATCGGGGGCAACCTGGTTGCCGTCTGCGTACATAACGCCGGCAAATGTGGCTGCCGTCTCTGCGGCCATCGTCACGGCCAGCGTATAGCGACGCATGAGAGCAAAGAGCGGCAAAGCGGGAGCGACCCAAGGCACGCCTCGGCGTTGACCTGGCCGATCGACCCGGTAGTAATGAATCACCTGATCGGCCACAACGCGTTTCGGACGGCCGTAGATCGATTGGCCGAAGTTGTCGCCGGGGTGATGTTCGAGGAAGTTGTAGGCGATCGGGTAGCCGTTGTCGTCGTACTCGATGCCATCGTCGAACGTTTCCGACTGCTCCCCCGTCAGATCGGTGCAGTAGTCCGCTTCCAATAGCTTCACGTCCAGATGCACCGCATTCCGCACGGCTGGATTGTTGGCGGTGACGGCAAAGACTTCTCCGTCGCCCACCAGGCTGGTGATCGCCGTTCGCAGCTTGGCAGCCAGGCCGGTTCGCTTCATCCATCGCCGGAAGTTCCGCTCTAACCGCTTCGCCGCTGCCTGGTTGGGGTGGTGGATCTGCAGATTAGGCCCGCGCCCCACGATGTAGTTGTGTCCCTCCCAACTGGGCCCGCATGGCTCCGTCTTGATCCTGGATCACCAGCAGCGGGTAGTCGCTCCCGTAAGCCGGTTTCAGGTGTGCCGCAAACAGTGGGCTTGTGCTGTAATAATGCCGCCATTCGGTTCGCTGCCGAAGATCAGCCAGGCGGGCATCTTCCGTAAACCAATCCGCGATCGCCGAAGGCTTGCCGTCCGCAGTCACCAGCACGGTGTACCACTTGCGATGTTCGGGTAATTCGATCGATTCGATCTCGCTGGCAAAGTGGGTTTGCTCTGGCTCGTTCGGTGGTGGCGTTTGCGCTGCAGCGTTGGCCAGGATCCCGATCAGCACCACGCCAATCGCCAATAAAGGTTTTGGTTTCATCGTTTCCCCTCACTAAAAAATGGGCATCTGAATAATTGGCGGTGCGATCGATGGCATGGGTGTGACGGGCGGCCTCTCGGCTGAATTCTGCGGAGGAATGCCTAGCAATTGTCGCTCGATTCGGTAGAGACGCACGGCGTTGTCACGGCAGTCTTGGCACTGGCAATGACGCGGCGCATTCCACCACTTCTTGGCCAGTGGGGCGAATTGATGGCAGGCAACCACGGTGGTCATCACGAAGCAGCAGCTCGTCACGACCGACACGAACAAGTTCGCCCAGCCGTCTGGTTTTGACCTTGGTTTAGATACTTCGCTCATGATCGCCTCACCAAAAAATCCAAGGGGTCGTAAGGTTTGGGCGGCGGCGGATCGACCAGCGGGACGATCGCCCCGCCCGAATACGTGTTTCGCCAGTGCCACAGGAACTTCTGCTTCTCGACGAAAATGAAGCCGTTGATTCGGTTGTTATCCAACAGACAAGCCATCTCGACGTTGTCTTTTTGGACCCAGCCCAGGAAGCTAATCGCGTGATTCGAGAAGTAAGTAATCGCCGCAACCAAGCGGTGATCGTGGGCATAGTTCAGCACGCGAATATCACCGTTTTCCTTCGCCCCATACCCCCGGTGTTGCGTCCGTTTGTACGGGATCTTGTAATGATCGAGTACTTCGGCGATGTCCCAGGTGGAAGCAGCACGTCCAAAGCTTTGCCGCCAATTGTCAGCAATCGCCCCTTGATCGGCCCAACGCAAAGCAACCTGGGTCGATGCGTGATAACACGACCCGCCCCAATAGTTCTTCACTCGCAGCGGAAACGGGACATCGGCAGGCGGACGCGATGGATCGGGCGTTTGCGGGCGGAAGTACTGCACCACCAAGTCGGTCGCCTGCTTGCGATCAACCAGGCAGCAGCCCAACAACAAAATCCCAGCCGCAGCTTGTCGCCTATCCATTTTGGTGGAACGCCTCCGCGTTCGCTCCTATGCTTTTGTTGGCGTTCCTTCGCCTGCCAGCCTCCGGTCAGTCAATCAGGCCGACGCGGGAGCGTTGCATGAAAAAGCGGGAAGGGGTGCTTCCTTGCACCCTTGGGCCATCCCTGACCACCTTCCCGCCAGCCCTTCGCCTGGTCACTGCCCCCAATAACCAGGCGTCAGGTTTTCGGCGTTCCATCGCCGAAGTTTCTGGGCGATCCTTCGCCCGTTTGTTGCTGTGGCGACTTACTTTCCGCAGCATGATTTGTGATTGCGTCGATAATCGAGCAAGTTATTCCGATTGCAATTCCCGCCAGGAACACAAAGAACGCTAACACCGCCAAGCAGGCGGCCATGTTCAACAGAAGGGCGATCAGAAACGGAAGCGGTTCCGTCTGAATCCACCACGTGGAATAGCCAGCGATTTTGGCCAATAGTGGGTGCATCCCTTCCCCCTCTGCAAACAAAAAAAGCCGGCCATGCTTTCCGCTTTTCAGTTCGGAAAACATGGCCGGCGTTGTGTCGTTACGGTGCCGATTTTTGGTGCAACGCTACCGCGTCGGTTGTCGACGGATAGTTGTTAGGCGAGTAATCGCCTCGCCAAGATGTTACACCGAGGCGGGCCTGGGCGGTCGCGTCATTGCGTTGGCCGTGGCCTTGTTTGGTTTTGGATACGGGCGTCGATCGATTTGGATCGATTCGCCTGGTTCGTCAAGCACGACCAGCCCAATGGACCGGCCACTATCGTTGATAATTCGCTTGCCGAAAAGAACGACCGATTCCCGATCGCCCAGATGAATCTTCATAAGCAGCCCCTATCGAATTGCCCCAATAAGATAGGCATAAACGTGCAATCCCGTCCAGGCGTTTTTCAATATCTTTCCCAAAATAGCCAGAAAACCAGGGGCTACCACAACTTACGAAAACAAGCCGGGCGGACAGGGAAAGAAACAAAGTCAACTTTTTCGACTGTTCCCGTCGGGGTCGAGGTGAGAAAGGACAGGGAAGAACCTAAGCCTGGGGGCGCGACCTCACGACGATAACAGGACAAGTCAACTGACTTTAAAACCCGTCTGCCTCACACTTCCTCAGCATCGCGGAGAGTTTTTGGGAACAATCGCGAACCGAGTAGTGGTCTTGAATTCTCGGTGGAAGCTTTGGTATTTCAAGAAGTACATCCCTCGCACGATCTAGAATCCATTTTTTCTCCTCATCGCTAAGTTTAGGGCTGAAATGGTCGAAGAACTCGGCAAACATACCACCGACTCGAAATGGATAGTGTCGATTTGTGGTTTTCCTTGCTTGCCTAGTGATTATAGTTGCTGCCTGCCTGAATGCGTCCATCGCCTGAGAGGGATTATTGTTGGCAATTGCGTCGACGAGTAGGAATCTAGCAAAATGATTGTCGATGAAGGATGTGTCGTATCCCGGTCGTTTTCTACAAAGAGCGTATGCAGTTTTGAAGTACTGTCTTGCTTCTTTCAAGTTATCCAGGGTTATCCGTGCGACAGCATACTGGAGCCAGAAATGAGGATCGTTCTGAAGACGGCCAATGCTCTTTACAGATTCGTAGAATCTAATAATAGCTTGCCGCTTGCCATTTTCAGGTAACATTGCTTGTAGATTGCTAAATCGCACCAGGCCTTTTGAGATGTCGCTATAGATCGACTTAGAGAATCGAAAAGATGCCTTCGCTGCCGATCGCTCTGTCATCTGAATAAGTGAGTCCAATACGACGGCTACGTCGGCAACATGTGTGAGAACAAATTCGCCCAAGATGGCTGATCGGGATCGCACCCTGCCGGTGCTGACGTCAATAAATGGCGAGACATCTTTCGCATGCCGTCTTAGCAGCCCGTTGAAAAACCCTCATCTCCCCGCTATTCTCCAGCAAGACTTTCCCATTGCAAAGGATGGATGATGGCTTTAGGAAAACGAGGCTGTGAAGCTCAGGCGGCTTGGGTTGCTTCGACCGATTTGCCGAAGTCGCCGGGGCATGTCTTCTA